>NZ_CP151642.1:1342714-1678393 GCF_038397785.1 Salinibacterium sp. TMP30
CTCGTGCACGCACTGTAGAAGGCAATACTGACTCTCGGTATTCCTCTGACTGCTCTTCAAACCACTCGAGGCTGGGAGCAGAAACGACGCGGGCGTTAATGCCGTCGGCGGCAAGCGCCTCACGCGCTTCCACTGCAAGCTGAACTTCAGAGCCCGTAGCGATAAGGATTACATCGGGATCACCATTTCGTGCCTCGGCGAGCACATACGCTCCACGAGCGACATTCGAGGCCGCAGCGAATGTGTCACCGCTGGCCTCTGCGTCACCACGCTCGAATACGGGAACGTTCTGGCGCGTGAGTGCGATTCCTGCAGGGCCATTGTGGCGCTCAAGAATCGTTTTCCAGGCCCAGGCCGTTTCATTTGCGTCAGCGGGACGAACAACATCGAGACCCGGAATCATGCGGAGGCTTGCGAGCTGCTCGATTGGCTGGTGAGTAGGGCCATCTTCTCCGAGCGCAACCGAATCATGGGTCCAGACAAAGATTGACGGCACCGCCATGAGTGCGGCCAAACGCACCGCCGGACGCATGTAGTCGCTGAATATGAGGAACGTGCCGCCGAACGCGCGGGTGTTTCCGTGCAGAACAATGCCATTGATGATCGCGCCCATGGCGTGCTCACGGATGCCGAAGTGCAGCACACGTCCGTATTCGTTGCCGCTCCACTCTCCGGTCGAATGCTCGCTAGGGATGAATGAGGCAGCACCGGCGATGGTCGTGAGGTTCGATTCTGCGAGGTCGGCCGAGCCGCCCCATAGCTCGGGGATGATCGCGCCGAGGGCCCCGAGCACCTTCCCACTTGCGGCGCGAGTGGAAACATCCTTGCCTGCCTCGAATTCAGGCAGTGCTTCCTCGATGCCCTCGGGAAGTTTGCCCGAAAGAACCCGATCAAGAAGCTGCTTGCGCTCTGGATTTGTTGCACTCCACTGATCGAAACTCTTAGTCCATTCCTCGCGCTGCTGCTTGCCGCGCGTCACGGCCTTGCGCGTATGGTCGATGACGTCAGGGTCGACGACGAAGCTCTGCTCAGGGTCGAAGCCGAGGACTCGCTTAGTTGCAGCGAGTTCGTCTGCACCAAGTGCCGATCCGTGGATCTTGCCCGTGTTCTGCTTATGGGGTGCAGGCCAACCGATGATCGTGCGCAGGATGATGAGCGACGGCTGATCGGTAACTGCCTTCGCATCTTCAATAGCCGCATTAAGTGCTTCGACGTCTTCGACGTATTCGCCGGTCTTCTTCCAGTCGACAACTTGAACATGCCAGTTGTACGCTTCGTAGCGCTTGTGAACATCCTCGGTAAAGGCGATGTTGGTGTCGTCCTCGATCGAAATCTGATTGCTGTCGTAGATGGCAATCAAGTTGCCAAGCTGTTGGTGACCGGCGAGCGAGGATGCTTCTGAGGAGACGCCCTCCTGCAGGTCGCCATCACCAGCAATCACGTAGATGAAATGGTCGAAGGGGCTCTGCCCTGCTTCGGCCTCGGGATCAAAGAGCCCGCGCTCATAGCGAGCCGCGTAGGCGAAGCCAACGGATGAGGCGATTCCCTGTCCGAGAGGCCCGGTTGTGATCTCGACGCCCTTAGTATGGCCGTACTCCGGGTGGCCAGGGGTGAGAGAGCCCCAGGTGCGAAGCGCCTTGAGGTCATCGAGCTCGAGTCCGTAGCCGCCGAGGTACAACTGCACGTACTGAGTAAGCGAGCTGTGGCCTACGGAGAGAATGAAGCGATCGCGCCCCAACCACTTGTCGTCGCTTGGGTCGCGACGCATCACTTTCTGAAAGAGAAGATAGGCGGCTGGCGCCAAACTCATCGCGGTTCCGGGATGTCCGTTACCTACCTTCTCGACAGCATCAGCCGCAAGAATTCGAGCAGTATCTACTGCTTTGTTGTCGATGTGATCCCAGTGAAAAGCTGCCATGAGAATAATGACCCTTCTGCAAGCGAAGTGCCCTACCGCGAACGATTGGGGCACATGAACAACCCGCCACGCGACATCATTGGCTCGGTCAGTGGATCTACCCAGCTGCGCGAACGCAGCAGAAGGGTGTGGCCACCGACAGGCGGGCACCCCAAGTATAGGGAACCGAGCAGGTGAACGCCGCCTTGCTACGTTCACGGTCGGCGCAAATTCTGCAGCGGCTTAGAATCGTAGGTATGGATGTCACTATGGAAGCCCGAACGCAGCACGAACGCATCGGCATCCTCCGCAAGGTTCGCGCGTACGTCGCGCTCACAAAACCCCGCGTCATTGAGCTTCTGCTCGTCACGACCGTACCCGTGATGGTGCTTGCCGCGAACGGAATCCCGAACCTCTGGTTGGTATTAGCTACGCTCGTCGGGGGAATTCTCAGTGCGTCGTCGGCAAACGCATTTAATTGCTACATCGACCGTGACATTGATCGTGTGATGGCGCGTACGAAGAATCGACCTCTCGTCACTGGGGAGTTGACCGACCGGGAAGCGCTCATTTTCGCCTGGCTCTCCGGTGTAGGTTCGGTCGTTTGGCTTGGATTGCTTACCAATTGGCTTGCTGCTGGTTTGTCGCTTTTCGCGATTCTCTTCTACGTCTTTGTCTACACACTGTTACTCAAACGTCGAACGCCACAGAACATTATTTGGGGCGGCATCGCCGGCTGCATGCCTGTTCTCATCGGATGGGCTGCAGTCACAGGAGACCTGTCATGGGCCGCGTTCGTTCTCTTCGTTATCGTGTTCCTCTGGACGCCCCCGCACTATTGGCCACTCTCAATGAAATACCGCGCGGAATACCAATCGGTGGGTGTTCCGATGCTCGCAGTTGTGCGTGGCCGTGCTGCCGTCGGCCTGCAGGTCATCTTGTATGCCTGGGCGACAGTGGTGTGTTCGTTGCTACTTATTCCCGTGGCAGACATGGGTATTGTCTACACCGTTGTCGCTGCTGCGAGCGGCGCCTGGTTCATCATTGAGTCGCACCACCTGTATGCGACGGCGATTCGCCATGGCGAGGTCAAGGCGATGCGTGTCTTCCACAGCTCGATCAGCTATCTGACGCTCGTCTTCCTCGCGGTCGGTATTGACCCGCTTCTCCCGTTCTAGGGGCAGATCCACAGGTTAGCGGACAGCTACCGCTTCATCAGAGATGACCGACCGCTCTTGCGTGTCTGTTGTTGACCGCAGCGAAAGCACGACAACGGTCATTGCTGCAGCGATAGCGCAGGCAATGACCATATGGATCCCGACCAGCAGAATCGGTAGTCCGGTCCGAGACTGAATGACGCCAACAAGAGCTTGAACAATCTCGAGTGCAAGCAGAAGAATCGCAAAATTCATGATTCTGCGGTGACCTTTGATCACAAGAATAACCACAAGCAGAAGAGTTGCCGCAATTAGTGCGTAGCCGGGCCAGCTGTGGACGTGTTGCAAAATATTGGCATCAAGTCCATTGCGAGCGGACCCATCGTCGCCAGCATGCGGGCCAGCTCCGGTTGTGAGAATTCCGGCGACCACGGTCACCCCGACCAAGAGGCTCGTCACGTGGGTAAGAATGACGATGGGACGCGAGACCTCCCGTTGCACGCCTAGGGGACCTGTCCACACCTTATAGACAAGCGCAGCGCTTACAGCAACGAGAATGGCCGAGATAGCGAAATGGACTCCGACGATGCTCGGGTCCAGTTGCACGCGCACCGAGAGGCCACCGATGAGCCCCTGGAGAACGGTGCCGCCCAGAATGATAAGTGCGAGTGACATTAGGTCACGACGCTCGCGCCGCAGACGGACGAGCATCAGGACCATCAGTATTGCGACAAACCCAACAAGGATTGACAACAAACGGTTGCCGAACTCAATCGCACCGTGCAACCCCATCTCAGGAGTGGCCACTAGCGAGGCGTCGGTGCACAGCGGCCAGGTCGGGCATCCAAGTCCCGAGCCGGTGAGGCGCACGGCGCCACCCGTGGCAACGATCAGAATCTGGATCACCAGTGAAGTTACTGCAAAAAAACGCACCCGCGCGCTCACAGACTGGGGCAATCGTGCGATAACGGCGTTCACAGCCGCACCTCCTGTTATTTCGGGCTTCTGCCTGTAGAATGGTTCGTGTTCAGGAACACAGCCCATGCCGGGAAGTCAATGATGACAGCGAGGTGATGCCTTGCTTGTCCTGTTTCAGTCTAAGTTCGCCGGCGGAGTTTTTTCGCCACCGCGTATGTGAACCTCATGAAATAATCCCGGCAAAGTGCTGTGTCACGGAATGCCAAAGCAGCCACCTTGGTTGATAGGGGTAAGAAACGAGGTACCAATGTCCGACGTGCTGATTGATCGTCCGGAACTCAACGGCTTAGGCCAGTACGAGTTCGGCTGGGCCGACTCCGACGTTGCGGGAGCCTCTGCACGACGGGGCATCAACGAAGAAGTCGTCCGCGACATCTCAACGCTGAAGAACGAGCCCGAATCGATGCTGAAGAAGCGTCTCAAGGGTCTAGAACTCTTCGGCCGCAAGCCAATGCCAAAATGGGGTGCAGACCTCTCCGGTATTGACTTCGACAACATCAAATACTTTGTTCGTTCCACGGAGAAGCAAGCTCAAACTTGGGAAGACCTCCCCGCCGACATTCGGGACACCTACGAAAAGTTGGGCATCCCCGAGGCAGAGCGCAATCGTCTCGTCTCCGGCGTTGCCGCTCAGTACGAGTCTGAAGTCGTCTTCCATTCGATCAATGCGGAGCTGGAAGCAAAGGGTGTCATTTTCATGGACACCGACACTGCTCTGCGCGAGCACCCCGAGTTCTTCGACGAGTACTTTGGCGCGGTGATCCCCGCTGGAGACAACAAGTTTGCCGCCTTGAACACCGCAGTCTGGTCGGGTGGCTCATTCGTTTACGTTCCTAAGGGCGTTCACGTCGAGATTCCCCTGCAGGCTTACTTCCGCATCAACACGGAGAACATGGGCCAGTTTGAGCGCACACTGATCATTGCTGACGAGGGCTCATACGTTCACTACATCGAGGGATGCACAGCTCCGATCTACAAATCCGACTCGCTTCACTCCGCCGTCGTCGAAATCATCGTGAAAAAGAACGCCCGCGTTCGTTACACGACGATTCAAAACTGGTCAAACAACGTTTACAACTTGGTGACCAAACGCGCCATCGCCCATGAAGGCGCAACCATGGAGTGGATCGATGGAAACATCGGCTCCAAGGTGACCATGAAATATCCGTCGATCTACCTCGTCGGCGAGCACGCGAAGGGAGAAACCCTCTCAGTCGCGTTCGCCGGCCCCGGTCAGCACCAGGACGCTGGCGCAAAGATGATTCACATGGCGCCATACACAACGTCGTCGATTGTCTCGAAGTCAGTTGCTCGAGGCGGAGGACGTGCCGGCTATCGGGGCGAAGTGCGTGTGGATGAGAAAGCTCATCACGCCGCCAATACCGTGCGCTGTGACGCACTCTTAGTAGACACAATTTCACGGTCAGACACGTACCCGTCGATTGATATTCGAGTCGATGATGTTCAACTGGGCCACGAAGCAACCGTTTCGAAGGTGAGCGCCGAGCAACTCTTCTACCTCCAGTCACGTGGAATGGAAGAAGACGAAGCGATGGCGATGATCGTTCGAGGATTCATCGAACCCATTGCGCGCGAACTGCCCATGGAGTATGCCTTCGAACTCAATAAGCTCATCGAACTGAGCATGGAAGGATCCGTCGGCTAAATGACCGTCGTTACACCAGAACAACATGGACTCAAAGCTCACAGCGATGGTGGATGGGATGCCGAAGACAAGAACTTCGTTCCGGTTCAGACGCGTTCCGCGCGCCCCAAGTCGTTTGAGCACGCGGATTTTGCTCCGGTAACCGGAATAGAAGCTGAGTGGAAGCTCACGCCAGTAAAGCTCATTAAGCCTCTGCTTGATGATGCCCTCAATGGTGCGAATTACCCGTTCGAAGTGGACGCGCCCGACGGCGTAGTCGTGGAATGGATTTCTCGGGAAGACAAGCGAATCGCGTCTGCCGGTGCTCCTGAAGAGCGGGCATCCGCAAATGCGTGGACAAACTTCGAGCAGGCGCTGGCAATCACCGTTACCGGCGAAGAGCACGTAACACTGCGCTTGACTCGCACGGAGCTCGGAAGTGCAGCACGCGGAGCTCACACAATTATCACCGCGCGACCGCACAGCAACAGCACGATCATCATCGAATCGTCTGGCGAAGCCCTTCTCAGTGAGAATGTTGAAATCGTCGTCGAAGAGGGTGCCACCCTCAACGTTGTGAACGTTCAGGACTGGAACGACGACGCTATCCACCTTGCAAGCCACTTCGTGCAGGTTGGCCGCGATGCGCACCTCAAGCACACGATCGTGTCGCTCGGTGGCAAAGTTGTTCGAGTCAACCCCTCCGTGCACCTCTCTGGAGAAGGCTCCGACGGTGAGCTCAACGGCCTGTACTTCGCAGACAAGGGTCAGCACCTTGAACAGCGCGTCTACATGCACCATAAGGCAGCGAATACGCGCGGCCGTGTGAACTACAAGGGTGCGCTTCAGGGTGAAGGCGCGCGCACCGTTTGGGTGGGCGATGTACTCATCGGACGCGAGGGTGCGGGCACCGACAGCTACGAACAGAACCGCAATCTGGTTCTCACCGAAGGTACCCGCGCGGATTCGATCCCGAACCTCGAAATTGAGACGGGTGATATCCAGGGTGCAGGTCACGCGAGCGCAACTGGTCGCTTTGACGACGAGCAGCTCTTTTACCTGCAGGCTCGGGGAATTACCGAAGTAGAAGCTCGTCGACTAGTAGTTATTGGGTTCCTCGCCGAGATTGTGCAAAAAGTCGGTGACGTGCAACTAGAGGCTCGTCTCACGTCAGCTATCGAATCTGAGTTGGAAGGAACCCTCTCGTGACCGCTCAGCGTGTCTGTGCAGTCGACGAACTGGAGCCGAACAAGGCCTACCGGGTGGAGCTCGAGGGCACCGCGATCGCCATTGTTAAAGACTCCGCCGGAGAGGTGCACGCCATTGGCGACACCTGCACCCACGGAGATATTTCGCTCGCCGAAGGGTTTGTTGAAGACGGTGCGATCGAGTGCTGGGCACACGGTTCGCTGTTTTCCCTCGACACCGGAAAGCCATTGAGCCTGCCTGCCTATGAACCTGTACCGGTCTTTGTAGTGAAGATCGACGACGACGGCGGGGTCCACATCGACCCCGAGAAGACCGTCGCCATCGAGGGCTAAACGCCCTCCTCACGAGACCATTAAGGAAAGAAACCAATGTTAGTATTGTCAGTTAAAGATTTGCACGTAAGTGTCGAAACCGAGCAGGGTACCAAAAACATCCTCAAGGGTGTCAACCTCACGATCAACCAGGGCGAGATCCACGCGATCATGGGACCAAATGGTTCGGGAAAGTCCACTCTTGCCTACACAATCGCGGGACACCCCAAGTACCACGTCGAGAGCGGGTCGGTAACGCTCGACGGTGAAGAGGTTCTCGACATGAGCATTGATGCGCGTGCCCGTGCAGGTCTCTTCTTGGCTATGCAGTACCCCGTAGAAATTCCTGGGGTCAAGGTTGCCGACTTCCTTCGCACCGCAAAAACGGCGCTGAGCGGCGAGGCGCCCGCGCTCCGCCCGTGGATCAAAGAAGTTAACTCCTCCATGAAGGCCCTGCGCATGGACAAGGCCTTCTCTGACCGCAATGTCAACGAGGGCTTCTCCGGTGGAGAGAAGAAGCGTAACGAGATTTTGCAGCTTGAACTTCTGAAGCCACGCTTCGCAATTTTGGACGAAACCGACTCAGGGCTCGACGTTGACGCTCTCAAGACCGTTTCTGAGGGTGTGAACCGCGCACATGAGTCGACCGGCCTCGGCTTGCTCCTGATTACTCATTACACCCGCATTTTGCGGTACATCAAACCGGACTTCGTGCACGTTTTCGTTGACGGCCGCGTTGCTGAAGAGGGCGGCCCCGACCTTGCAGATCGCCTAGAGAACGAAGGCTATGATCGATTTTTGACCGACACGAGCGTAGCCTAAGCGTATGTCTACAGTTTTGGCCCCCGCGCTCTTCGACGAAGTTGAAGAGGCACTAAAGGATGTTGTTGACCCCGAGCTAGGCGTTAACATCGTGGATCTAGGTCTGATCTACGACTTGAGCTGGGATCCCGAGAATAATGCGCTCATCATCAGTATGACGCTCACCTCAGCTGGCTGCCCATTGACGGATGTCATTGAAGAACAGATCGCGCAGTCGCTCGACAATGTTGTAGATGCCTTCAGAATCAACTGGGTGTGGATGCCCCCGTGGGGCCCCGAAAAGATTACTGACGATGGTCGCGACATGATGCGCGCGCTAGGTTTCTCAATCTAACTGGGCGCCTCGCCAGACTAGATCCCGACCTAGTCAAATCGGTTCCTAGCGGGCCTCCGGTTCGATGGGACTATTACACAGCACTGCTCTCGAACTCAACGAGAGCAAGGCCGAAGCATTGATGATTTTGATGGATGCTCCGATCAAGAATGGCGTAACACCCGATCCAACAACCCTCAAGGTGAGATCCCAGCCGCGATCAGCACGCAACCCAACGATGCCCGCGGACACGATGATTCCACTGATGAGACCGCCACTAGCGCCGCAGTACACGCGGAATCCGGAGCTTGGAAATCTGCGACTGCACTGCGCAGCCAACGCTAGGAAGTAGACTAGTTGGTTGGTGCTGTCGCGCGTGACCCCCCTAACCCCCAGATTTGGATGTTTTCCCTTGCTTGCTGTGCATGACCTCGAGTTGCGCGTTGGCGCACGCATGCTGATGCAAGGCGTCAATTTTAGAGTAGATCATGGCGACAAGATCGGCCTGGTAGGCCGAAACGGTGCGGGAAAGACAACGCTCACCAAGACGCTCGCTGGCGAGCTCGAGTCCACCGGCGGCTCCATCGAGCGCTCGGGCGAGATCGGCTACCTTCCTCAGGACCCCCGCTCAGGAAATCCAGAAGATCTCGCGCGCACACGAATTCTCGACGCGCGAGGTTTAGGCAGTATTGTCCTGAAAATGCGTCAAGCACAAGACGAAATGGGCAGCAGTGACCCTGAAGTCAGCGGCGCAGCAATGGACCGGTACGGCAAACTGGATGATCGTTTCCTCTCACTGGGCGGCTACGCAGCCGAAGCAGAAGCGGCATCAATCGCGAGCAATCTGAGCCTTCCCGACCGCATCCTCGATCAGCCGTTGTCAACGCTTTCCGGTGGCCAGCGCCGCAGGATCGAGCTCGCTCGAATCCTGTTCTCGGGCGCAGACACCATGCTTCTTGATGAACCAACCAACCACCTCGATGCCGACTCCGTGGTGTGGCTCCGCGAATTCCTCAAAAACTTCAGCGGCGGTCTGATCGTGATCAGCCACGATGTTGAACTTGTCGAGGACACCGTCAACAAAGTGTTTTATTTGGATGCTAACCGTCAGCAGATCGACCAGTACAACATGGGCTGGAAGCACTACTTGCGTCAGCGTCAGTCCGATGAAGAACGCCGCAAAAAGGAGCGCGCCAACGCCGAGAAGAAGGCGAGCACGCTGCAAGCGCAGGCAGCCAAATTTGGCGCTAAAGCATCCAAAGCTGCATCTGCTCACCAGATGGTAGCGCGAGCAGAAAAGCTTCTCGCCGGTCTTGATGATGTGCGCACTAGCGATCGCGTCGCAGCTCTTCGCTTCCCCGATCCGGCTCCCTGCGGTCGAACACCGCTCATGGGCTTCAATCTCAGCAAGAGTTACGGCTCGCTAGAGATCTTTACCTCGGTCGATCTTGCGATCGACCGAGGCTCCAAGGTGGTAATTCTGGGGTTCAACGGTGCAGGAAAGACCACACTCTTGCGGATGCTCGCCGGCGTCGATGAGCCCGATACGGGTCATATCGAGCCTGGCCACGGACTCCGCATCGGTTACTACGCTCAGGAACACGAAACGATTGATGTCAAGCGTTCAGTGCTCGAAAATATGGTGTCGTCCTCCCCTCATATCACCGAGATGGAAGCGCGCCGTGTACTCGGATCGTTCCTGTTCACCGGTGACGACTCAGCAAAGCCCGCTGGCGTTCTCTCTGGAGGCGAAAAAACTAGGCTCGCTCTTGCCATGATTGTGGTCAGTGGTGCGAACGTGCTTCTTCTCGATGAGCCCACTAACAACTTGGATCCCGCGAGCCGTGAAGAGATTCTGGGCGCTCTAGCAAACTACAAGGGTGCCGTAGTGCTCGTGAGCCATGATGAGGGCGCAGTTGAAGCGCTCAATCCAGAGCGGGTTCTTATTCTGCCTGACGGCATCGAGGACCACTGGAACAAGGATTACGCAGACCTCATCTCCTTGGCCTAGCTCGGCGTCTACGAAGTGAACGCAACTCTTGGGCACCTCAGCTAGGCATCAAGAATGGCGTCTTCGATCTCGGCATCGGTGGGGCCACGGTCTTCCGCCTTGCGCTTGCGCTTTTCCGCGCGCTCGCGTTCAACGGGATCAGCTTCGTTAATGAGTCGATATTCTTGGCGAATAGCCCACCCGAGTCCTATGAATGCGAGCACACCAAACGCGACCCATTGGAACGCATAGGACAGGTGTGCGCCCTCGTCGAGCAGTGGCTTCGGGTAGGCGATGGGCATGTCGGCGACGCTGGGAAATTCAGAAGCCAAGATCCCGTATCCGCCAATGTAGGTCGGTTCGTCAAGAATTTCCGCGACTCTCGGTAAGTGGATTGTGGCCACCTGGCCCACCGGCGCTGACCGCCCCTGAACCGTCGGCTCGCTGGGCTTGAGTCGCACCACGATATCGATGCGTCCGGTTGGGGGAGTGGGGACCGCATCTGGGGTATCTTGGCTGTTGCCCGCGGGCACCCATCCTCGATCGACAACGAGAACACGACCGCTATCAAGCTGGAAGGGAACAAGTACTTCAAATCCGGGCTGCCCAGAGTACGGGCGCCCCCGAACCAAGAGCTGTTCGGATTCTCTGTACTGGCCGCTGACGGCCACTGACACCCACTTGTTGTCGACGTCAAACTCGTCGAGCTTTGGCATCACGTTTTCGAGTTGCTGAGGCTCGGCATCCCAATTTTCACTGACACGAGCTACCTCGGCGGCAGCTTCTTCGCGCCGATCAAATTGCCATTGTGAGAGAAACACACATCCAATGGCAAAAGCGATGACCAGGGCTAAATATCCGAACCATCGCTGTGAGAACGCAAAGCGCCACTTCTTCATTGTGCAGCTCCGTCCGGCACGACGGTTGCCGGGTGCGCGAGATCGCTAACGATCACGGGGAAGCCTCTCGTTGAGAGGTACTCAGTGAGATAGTCGACGTGCTCCTCGCACGCCAGCCAGATTTTCACTCGATCATGACCGTGGATGCGCGGATTTCGCCAATTGACGTTCCAGTGGGCATCCAACAAGCATCCTGCTCGCGAGCACCGTGACGTTGCCGGGCCGCTCTCGCCAATCACCGATGTGCCTCGTCAGGAGCACTCGACATGGTGGACGAACTGGCCGAACCTAAGGCCAGCTGCCCGGGAGCATCTACGGTACCCGAGCGGGATGTGGTGACATTCGCAAGCACCACAGCGACGTAAGGGAGCACAATGGCGCCGAGAATCGGCAAGACGAGCCACCACCCCGTAACAAAGACGCAGAGGATGACACAGACAACTCTGACTGCCATCGCAATCGAGTAGTGAAGCGCGCGTCGCCGGCGCTCATCATCGGGCCGCTCGGGGAGCGAAGTGATCGACTCAGGACTTTTCATGGGCTTTCTTAGGTTGCCGAGGAAGGTATCCCTAGCCTACGCCGCTGTTCACGACGATATGCTGGGAACCATGAGCAGTACAGCACCCGAATCACGGATCGTTCTTGTTACTGGAGGCAACCGCGGCATCGGCCGTGCTATCGCTGAAGAGTTTGTCGCCCAGGGGCACAAGGTTGCCGTTACGGCACGCTCGGGTTCAGGGCCAGAGGGCACGCTCACTGTCGTCGCCGACGTCACCGATGCTGCGAGTATCGATGCAGCATTTACCGAGGTCGAGTCAAAACTCGGTCCAGTAGAGGTTGTGGTAGCGAATGCGGGAATCACGCGTGACATGTTGCTCATGCGCATGAGCGACGACGATTTCACTCAAGTGATCGACACCAACCTCTCCGGCGCGTTCCGGGTCGTCAAGCGGGCCTCAAAAGCGATGATGAAGGCACGATTCGGCCGCATTATTCTCGTATCGAGCGTTGTCGGGCTGCTCGGATCTGCCGGCCAAGTCAACTACTCGGCATCAAAGAGCGGCCTCATCGGACTCGCTCGATCATTGACCCGTGAATTGGGCAGCAGAGGAATCACTGCAAACGTCGTAGCTCCCGGCTTCATCGAGACTGACATGACCGCTGCACTTCCCCCTGAGCAGCAGGATGCCTACCTCCAACAAATACCTGCCAGTCGCTTCGCCAAGCCACAAGAGGTTGCAAAGGCAATCGCGTGGCTCGCTAGCGATGACGCAGCGTATATTTCAGGCGCAGTGATCCCGGTCGACGGCGGCCTGGGGATGGGGCACTAGAGAGCGATCAGCGACAAGCGCGGTATGAATAGCTAACTTCGCAGTCCTAGTAGGGGCAACAGTGCGCTGAGGTCGCGCGTGTCAATCTGCACGTCTGCTGTGGCACGCACAATCGGCTTCGCTGTGATTCCGATCGAGAGGGCAGCTGCCTCCATCATGAGCAGATCGTTCGCGCCATCGCCGACGGCGATTGTTGCGGAGAGGGGAGTATCTGAGTCACGCGCCCACTCACGTAGCGCATCTGCCTTGGCCTGGGCATCAATAACTGCGCCGACAAGCTTGCCGGTCAGTTTTCCGTCACGGACCTCGAGGCGATTCGCACGTGCATAGCTCAACCCGAGTGAGTGGGCTAGCGGATCAAGAAGTTCATGGAACCCGCCGGAAACAGCGGCCACGCAACCACCAGCAGCGATAACCGCAGCGATCATTTCCTGGGCACCGTGCGTCACCCGGATGTCGCGCCGGCTCTCCTCCAGAACCGACACAGGCAGACCTGTGAGAGTTTCTACTCTCGACCTCAGGCTCTGCTCAAAGTCGAGTTCACCATTCATGGCTCGCGTGGTGATGTCGGCTACCTCGGGTTCAGACCCCGCATAAGCGGCTAGCAACTCAATAACCTCGTTCTCGATTAGAGTGGAATCGACATCGAGAACCACGAGAAATTTTGCCAAAACGTGCGCCTTTCGTGCGACAGCTGTGGTCGTGTTGGGTCGGAAACGCACGACGCCGAATGCCAGACTATCGGGATCACACGAGTGGCTTACACGTTCAGTGGTCTGAGCGAATAGGATAGGTGATCATGGCTAGTGTCCTCACCTTTTCTGATGTATCCGTTACTCGCAACGGCACCACGATCCTCGACTCGATTTCGTGGAGCGCGCAAGCATCCGACCGGTGGGTGATTTTGGGACCCAACGGCGCAGGAAAGACCACACTGCTGCAATTAGCTGCCGCGCAAATTCACCCGAGTTCTGGTGAGGTCATTGTTCTTGAGAGCAAGCTTGGTTCCGCTGACGTGTTTGATGTTCGTCCGCGGATCGGTTTCGCGTCGACAGCGCTTGCGCGTCGTGTGCCCAATAATGAACGAGTCATCGATGTGGTGCTTACCGCCGCGTACTCCGTTACTGGTCGCTGGAACGAGCAGTACGAGAAGGTCGATCTTCGCCGTGCGCGCCGTGTTCTTGCTGAGTGGAGCCTTTCGCACTTAGAAGACCGTCGTTTTGGTGAACTGAGTGATGGTGAGCAGAAGCGTGTTCAGATCGCTCGCTCAGTGATGACTGACCCAGAGTTGTTGTTGTTGGATGAGCCGGCAGCAAGTCTCGACCTTGGTGCGCGCGAAGAGCTCGTTCAGCTATTGAGCGGCTACGCGAAGGCCGAGAGCGCTCCAGCGATCGTTATGGTCACCCACCACGTGGAAGAGATTCCTCAGGGATTTACGCACGCGCTCATTATCACCGAGGGCACAGTGCATAGCGCCGGTAAGATTGATGACGTTGTTACGTCAGAAAACTTGAGTGCCGCGTTTGGACTTGAGCTTGTCATCACTAAAGACGCCGGCCGCTACACCGCGCGAGCCGCCTAAACCTCTGATACGCTTGTGTGTCGGTCCGCGTGACCGCCATCGTCTTTCTTTTAATCCAGAACCCAGGGAAATCCAATGAAGTCCGAGACCCACCCCACCTACATGCCCATCGTTTTTCGCGACCTCGCGTCGGGCTCCACGTTCCTCACGCGTTCAACGGTGACGAGCGTGAAGACGATCGAGTGGGAAGACGGCAACACCTACCCGGTAATCGACGTCGAGATCTCCTCTGAGTCGCACCCGTTCTACACGGGCAAGCAGCGCATCATGGACTCCGCCGGCCGTGTTGAGAAGTTCAAGAACCGTTACAAGGGCTTCGGCAACTAGTAACACCGTATTTTTCACTGAAGGCGACCGGAATACCGGTCGCCTGCGGTGGCTAACCTTCAGTCGTTAAGACCGGTGCTGAAGCAGACTGAGTGGGGGGAGGATGTTCACGCTCGGCTACTGCGGGATCGACCGGACAGGCCATTCGCCGTTCGCCACAAAGCTGTGATCTCCCTTCGATGAGCGCATGTAGTCCTGAAAACTTGCCGCTTGGTCGGAGTACCACTGACGCTGACGATCGTGGAGTTCTGAGAACGGGATGCTGAGCTCATCCGTAAACTTCGCCAGCAGCGCTTGAGCGACACGGGCGGCCGCAATCGCATCAGAACCAGCATCATGGGCATCTTCGAGCGCAACGCCGTAAAGCCCTGACGTTACCTCGAGAGTGCGCTTTCCGCGCCGGTAACGATCAACCGCCTTATCGATTACGAGCGGATCGATAACAAAGTACGGTTCTGCGAGCCCATCGATCGAATACCGACGGCACTCACGGTCGAGAAGCGAGAGATCGTAGGGAGCGTTGTAGACAACGAGAGGGATACCCAAGGCACAGGTGACCTTGAGCGCTTGCACGATCTCGGCCACAACAAGTGCTGCCTGACGGCCCTCTGCGCGCGCGCGTTCGGTCGAAATGCCGTGAATCGCTGCGGCGCCCTCAGGGATGTCGACTCCGGGATCTGCCAGCCAGTCCCACCGCGAAACAACGATGCCAGAGGCGTCGACTATCGCGATGCATGCGGAAACGATGCGGCTAGTTTCGACGTCGACGCCGGTGGTCTCTAGATCGAAAGTGGCGAGAGTGCCCGAGATGCTCATGACCTCAGCGTAGGCGGACGCACTGACAGCCGGAACACGGCTCGCGGAAGTCACCGCGGCACGCTGCATTGTTGGCGGCACGACACACCAGATGTCAGCAACTCTCTGGCGACTGCCTAGAATTGTTCGAATGAGACCAGCATCGCCTTATGGAGCACTGCTCGACGAGAACCCGGCGAGACACTCCACGATTGACGTGCTCGGGGCCTCGACTCACTACTGGGAATACGGCCCCGCAGATGCGGAAATCGTTCTTGTACTGGTGCACGGTTTTCGTGGAGACCACCATGGCCTCGAGGCGATTTGCGCGCATATCCGTGGCATCCGCATCATCAGCCCTGATCTGCCGGGATTCGGTGAGTCCGCGCCCCTCAACGGCCATGAGCACAACATCAACGGTTATGCACTCTGGTTGGAGGCTTTCGTTGGGTCACTCGGGCTCAGCGGTCGCGCAATTTTGCTCGGCCACTCCTTTGGCTCAATTGTCGTCGCCGCGGCCATAGCCCGCGGTCTCGCGACGCCCCAACTGATCTTAATCAACCCCATCGCGGCACCAGCACTTGCTGGCCCAAACGCGATTCTCAGCAAGATCACGCTCGGGTTTTACCGCCTAGCACGCGCTCTCCCGCAGGCAATTGGGGCACCACTACTCAGCAATTGGATCGCCGTGCGAGTGATGAGTCTCGCAATGGTGAAAACTCGCGACCCTGAGCTTCGACGTTGGGTGCACCAACAACACCACACTTATTTCAGCAGCTACGCGAACCGCGACAGCCTACTTGAAGGTTTCGAAGCATCTATCGGCTCAGATGTCAGCATGTTCGCGGAGCAAATTTCAGTGCCAACGTTGCTGATTGGGGCGCGAAATGACCCCATCAGTCCCGAACCGGCACAGGAACGGTTGGGGAAACTGATTCCACACGCCCAGCTTGAGATTTTCGACAATGTCGGCCACCTCATCCACTATGAGCGGCCGCGGGAAGCAGCCCAACTCATTGTTTCGTTCCTTAATGCGGGAACAGTTGCGGAGTCCACTCAATGAAGATCGTCTTTGATTGCCGCTACACACGAATTGGCCGACACGATGGAATTAGTCGCTACGGTTCCCGACTTGTAGAAGAGCTGAGCAAGCTACACCCGGTGACCATGCTGATCTCCGACAAGCATCAACTGGAAATGCTTCCCGATCTCCCTTGGGAGCTCGCAACCTCGCCCACGGCTGCCAGCGAGCCTTGGGTCGCACTGCAGGTTAACAAGCTTAACCCCGACGTCGTGTTCACCCCCATGCAGACTATGGGGCCGTTCGGCCGCAACTACGCGCTCGTCACCACCGTTCATGATTTGATTTACTACAAGCACCGCACGCCGCCCCACAACCTGCCCTGGCCAGTCCGGGTGCTGTGGCGCATCTACCACCTCACGTGGGCCTTCCAGCGGGCGCTGCTGAACCGTGCCGACGCACATGTCACTGACTCGCACACGACTCGAGATCAGATGCTCGAACACCGACTCACCAAGAAGCCGATCACGGTCGTCACGCTGGGCACAGACAGCTCTGAGGAGCATGCTGTGCGCACGGTTCCGACCTCACGGGAACTCGTCTACATGGGTTCCTACATGCCATACAAGAATGTTGAGTTAATCGCGCGCGCGCTCCATGATCTGCCCGGCTACACACTTCATCTGATGAGTCGGGCGGATGACGATGTAAAAGCTTGCTTGAACGAACTCGCTCCTGAGTCGAGCCTAATCTTCCACGATGGAGCAAGCGACGAGGTGTATGCCGAAACATTGTCGCGCGCAACAGCACTCGTGTCTGCGTCGCGGGACGAGGGGTTCGGGCTTCCGCAAATTGAAGCGATGGTGCTCGGTACGCCCGTGTTGCTCAGCGATACTCCGATCTTCCGCGAAATTTCCGGCCCGGCCGGCGGATATTTTAGTCCGGATGAGCCAGCGGAACTTGTGCGTGAAGTCAGAGCACTCGAAGACCCTGCAGTGTGGCAGTCGCGGTCAACAGCCGCACGCACCCGATCCGCGAACTTCACGTGGGCCCATGGCGCCGCTACGCTTTCTCAGGCGCTCCAAGATGCCGTCACCGCGCGCGAACGATCGCACAAGAAGTGACGTGCCCGAGCAGCGCACTGAACTACTGAGTCGATGCCTCTCGGCGCGCAATAGCGTTCTGCGCATCGAAGGGCTCGCCGCCGATGTTTTCTGACTCGGCTTCGATGGGGTCGTCGAAATTGATCAGGCGAAGAGTTCCATCGTCATGCCGAAAGCTGTGAACTGATCCATTAACGATCGGGGTTCGCCGTCGTTCCGGGGCAACAGCGGCCAAGATCGCAGCGATAACGCCACCATGAGCCACAACGATCACAGACTTTCCATGGTTTTCTTCGGCCAGCTGCACGAGGGCCGGGAGGGCCCGTTCGATTACTGCTTCTCGTGATTCGCGGCCCGGTACTTCGGTGTCTCCTGGATACAGTTCATCGACTTCGGCAGCTGTTCGCCCTTCGGCATCGCCGTAGTTGCGTTCTGCGACTGCGGTCAGGGGGAGCGGGGCAGTGAGACCAACCTGGCCGGCGATGATTTGTGCCGTCTCCATGGCCCGAGAAAGTGGGCTGGTGAAGATTCCATCCCACTGGCGTCGAGAGAGCAACTCTCCAGTGGTCTTTGCTTGCGCCTGACCAGTCGAGTTCAGCGGAATATCGCTGCTGCCCTGAATACGTCGTTCACGATTCCAGTTGGTTTCACCGTGGCGCACGAGGTAGATAAACACGAAACTCCATTCGATAGCAGCACACCCATTCGTGCCGTACGAGCCATTAGTCGCTAAGCCGGTCCAACAAATCACAGAGAACTATGGATGCTCCGCCGTCAATCTTAACGTCGGCTCGCCGATCAGCTTTCGTCGTTCCACGGTTGATGATAATCATGGGAATGTGCTTGCGCAGCGCACGCTCAATGAGACGGATTCCGGAGTTTACGACGAGCGAAGAGCCTGCGACGATAAGCGCGTCCGACTGATCCACGAGTGACGAAGCGAGCTGGAATTTTCTTGTGGGTACAAACTCACCGAAGAAAACGACATCCGGCTTCAAGACACCGCCACACACCGTGCAGTCCGGGATCACGAAGGAATCGACGTCATGAACCTCTGCGTCGCCATCAGGGTTGAGCGTGTGTGACTCTGACTCTTCGAGCCACGGGTTGAGTTCGGATATTCGTTGAGCAAGCGGAGTGCGGGCGTAATACTGGCCGCACCGCAGGCAGCGCGCCCTGTCAATGCTGCCGTGAACATCCACGACTCGGGTTGAGCCGGCTCGCAAGTGCAATCCGTCAACGTTTTGAGTGATAACCCCGTTGCTGAGCCCTCGACGTTCAAACTCGGCGAGGGCAGCATGACCGTCGTTGGGGGCGGATGCGGCAAACCGCTTCCAGCCCAAGTGGCTTCCCGCCCAATAACGTTTGCGATAGTCTGCTGCGCTCTGAAACTGCTGAAACGTCATTGGATTACGCACCGCGGCACCCTCGCCGCGATAATCGGGAATACCGGAATCGGTGCTGATGCCAGCACCCGTGAGCACGCTAATGAGCTTTCCGTTGAGTAGCTCTGCAGCACGGTCGATATCGTTGCTGCCGTTTTGTGTCTGCACCCTTCCAGAGTAGACACTGCTAGCAGCACAATTGCCGAGTCGAGATTCTCTTGGCCGCGAATTTGCACAGTTGGGAACACATAGTGAACGTCGTCCGGGTCACCGAGCTCTCCGATCCGCGGTTGAGCGACTTCGCCAACCTCACCGATGTCGCACTCCGGCGCCGAACTGAGCCCGAGGGTGGACTCTACATCGCCGAGTCGTCGAAAGTTATTGCTCGTGCTCTGCGTGCGGGCCATATCCCGCGCGCAGTTCTTGTTCTCGAGCAATGGCTCGACGATGTCGCAGAACTGCTCGGTGACGCTGACACCCCGGTCTATGTGGGGGAGTCAGCGCTGCTTGAACAGCTCACTGGTTTCAATCTTCACCGCGGTGCTCTGGCATCGATGCACCGGCCGCCTTTGCGCTCGGTTGCAGAATTGATTGAGGGTGCTCGTCGTGTCGTCATTCTTGAAGACATTGTTGACCACACGAATGTGGGCGCCGTGTTCCGTTCCGCTGCCGCGCTCGGAGCTGATGCCGTGCTCATCACACCACGCTGTGCCGATCCGCTTTACCGCCGCAGCGTGAGGGTAAGCATGGGCACCGTGCTCCAAGTTCCTTGGACTCGAATTCCGAACTGGCCAGCGGACGCGCAGCAACTGAAGGCTGCTGGGTTCCATCTCGCGGCACTAGCACTGAGCGAGAACGCCATCGATCTCGACACCTTCGCCGCAAACGCGCCCGAACGGGTTGCACTGGTTCTCGGCACAGAAGGCGATGGTTTGTCACGTCAAACCATTGATGCGGCTGACAGCGTGGTAAAGATCCCGATGATGCACGGAGTGGACTCGCTGAACGTCGCCGCCGCCAGCGCGGTCGGTATGTACACATTGCGCGTGCGCTAGCGCTCAATCGCGACGAAACTGTTAGCGTTATGCGGTGCCGCTGACTCAACGACAAACCTTTCGTCGCCGTCGCATTGTTGTCTTCTCTGCCGTCGGAGTTGCGCTAGCAACGGCGTTCTACTTGCCGATGACGCTGCTTGCACCTCTTGCCGAGGTGTCTGCCACCGTGATAGCGCCGGCCACGCCTGAACTCGCCGAGCCTGAACTTATGTTCCCGAGTTACGGTGCCTCCGCGATCGCAGACATCGATCGACCTGGTGTGCTCGCCCACGCAGGCAGTGACGACGCATTGCCCATTGCCTCCATCACGAAGGTCATCACGGCGCTCGTCGTGCTTGATGCGAAGCCGCTTGGAGCAGATGAAGCGGGGCCGACGATCACGTTCGGGCCGGCGGATCTCGACTACTACTACGCCCAACAGGCGCAGTATGGCCTCGTGTGGCCGGTGTTCGATGGCCAGACGCTGTCTCAACGCGAGGTCATGAATGTCGTTCTCCTTGCGTCAGCAAACAACTATTCTCAGTCGCTCGCACGGTGGGCATATGGCTCAGACGAAGCTTTTGTAGCAGCGGCAGCGAAGTGGCTCAGTGCGAACGGGCTTGAGGACACGACGCTGACCGAAGCATCGGGCATCCAAGCGACAAACAAGAGCACCGCGCAAGACCTGACCAAGCTCGCACGGCTCGCGATCAGTAGTCCGGTCGTGGCCGCCATTGTGTCAACGCCATCAACAGAAGTTCCGGGGCTAGGAACAGTGAGCAACCGCAACCAACTGCTCGGCATCGATGGCGTAGACGGGATCAAAACGGGAACACTTGACGACGATTGGGCTTGCCTACTTTTTTCTACAGACGTCACAATCGGTGAGGAGACCAAGACTCTTGTTGGCGTGGTAATCGGAGGGCCGGATCATCCGACAATCGCGGCTGCCATCCGTGCGCTGATCAAGGATGCGACGGAGGGCTATAACGAAGTGACCCTCGCGAGAGCCGGTGAAGAGTTTGCCGAATACGACACGCCCTGGGGCGACGACACCAGCGCGATAGCTTCCGACACTGTGACGCGCGTCGTTTGGGGATACGACAAGATCACATTGACGGTGGATGCCGACCCGATGCGGCTGACAGGTGCGGGCACGAGCGCGGGAGTCGTTCATGTTCTCATTGGCACAGAATCCATCGATATTCCGCTGGAGTTTAGTGAAGAAGTTGACGATCCTGGACCGTGGTGGCGACTCACAAACCCTCAGATATTGTTTTAGTTGCCGAATAGACACGCCGCTCACAGGCTCTCGCGATAGAGTGGAATGCATCCAGAGCATAAGCTCGTATGTCACATGACTGGGAAGTCATTCGAAATTTCTGAGGTCACGTGAGTAGTTCTCTCTCAGCCGATCCTGCACGTGTAATAAAGACCGGTCCACGCGGTGTTGGTAACCCGATCAGCGAATTCGCCGCGCTGCTGCGCACTGTGCGCGAAGCCGGTCTTCTGCGTCGCAGTAGAACTTTTTACATCATCACTTTTGCCGTGATTACGCTTGCCATGGTTGCAGCGTGGTTCGGTTTCGCGATGCTCGCAGGTACCTGGTACGTGCTACTTATCGCCGCTGCCATGGGCATCATTTTCACGCAGTATGCGTTCCTGACTCATGAGCTCGCTCATCGGCAGGTGTTCGATTCCAGCAAGCTCAATGACACTCTTGGGCGCCTTATGTCTGACCTCGTGGTGGGTATTAGCTACGCCTGGTGGATGAACAAGCACTCGCGTCATCACGCAAACCCCAACACGGTGGATAAAGACCCCGATATCGAGACCGACTTCATCATTTTCCAGAAAGAGAAGGCTGTCGGCCTCAAGGGAGTCACCAAGTTCATGGCCAACCGCCAGGGCTACCTGTTCTTCCCCGCACTCCTCCTTGAAGGGTTCAACCTCCATTCGCACGCCTTCCAAGAGGTGTTCAACCTCAAGAAGAAGGTAGATAAGCGCGCACTCGAAATCGTGCTTCTGCTTGTTCGCAACATCGGTTACCTCGCCGTCGTCTTCACGTTCTTGCCCGTGGGCATGGCATTCGCTTTCCTCGCAGTCCAGATGGGAATTTTCGGCCTGTATATGGGGGCGTCGTTCGCTCCGAACCACAAGGGGATGCCGATTCTGCCCAAGGGCTCGAAAGTTGACTACCTGCGTCGTCAAGTGCTCACGAGCCGCAACATTCGCAGTGGTCACTTCATGAACCACTTCATGGGCGGTTTGAACTACCAGATCGAACATCACTTGTTCCCGACTATGCCTCGCCCGCATTTGCGTCGCGCTGCAGGGATGGTCAAGGAGTACTGCAAGACCAAGGGCATCAAATACACCGAGGTCGGCCTTGTCACCTCCTACGGCATCGTGATTCGCCACCTCAATGAGGTCGGGCTTGGGGCCGACGGTGACCCGTTCGATTGCCCCGCAGCGGGTCGAACCGGCTACACCGGCTAAAACAGCCTCGCGCTAGACGCTAAAGGGCCTCTACCGAGTTGGTAGAGGCCCTTTAGCGTCGCGTTTCTAGAAACCTGGCCGCTTAGCCGTGACGTTGTCACCTGAAGACTCATGACGAATACGCCGCAGCACCCAAGGCATAAGGTGTTCGCGTGCCCAGCCGATGTCTTCCACCCGGGCTCGACGCCAACGCCGAGGTGGTAGGGGCTCTGGCTTGAAAGGCTCGAGATCATTCGGCACATTCAGCGACTGGAGCACCATGCGGGCAACCGTGTGATGGCCGACGGCGGAGAAGTGAAGCCGGTCCGGCGCCCACATGCGCTGATCCGCAAGCTCGCGCAACGACCACATGTCGGCGACGATCGCGTCGTGCCGCTGTGCTATTGCACGGATGTTCTCGTTATAGATTGCTACCTTTCCGCGCATACGGTTCAGCACGGGCGTCATCCCGATATCGGGACCCGTAAACAGCACGACTGTAGCGCCATCGCGACGTAAGCCCGCAACCAGTGCCTCAACGCGGTGAGCGACCTCATCGGGGTCTGAACCAGGGCGGATGATGTCGTTGCCTCCCGCGGAGACACTAATGAGGTCGGGCTTGAGCTCCAACGCCGCCTCAAGCTGCTCGGCGTGAACTTGGTTCAGCAAGCGACCTCGGATCGCAAGGTTTGCGTAGGCAAAGCCATCTTTGTCGTGGCCGAGCACCTCAGCGACACGGTCTGCCCACCCTCGATTGCCGCCAGGCAAGTCCGGTTCGGGGTCACCGATTCCTTCGGTAAATGAGTCTCCAATTGCGACGTAGCGGGTCCACGGATGTAGTTCTTGCATCTCTCTAGCTTCTCTCAGATTCCACATGTGCGTTACCTGAATAATATCTGCGAGCCACCTGTATAGCTTTGACCCCCGATTGGGGGCATGATTAGGTCTAATGATGGTTTTCACACAGGAAACCTCTTAACAACCGTTTGGAGAACGCACAATGGGAATCATTGGTTGGATCGTACTGGGACTCATCGCCGGCGCTATCGCTAAGGCAATTCTGCCAGGACGCCAGGCTGGCGGTTGGATCGCGACACTGATTCTTGGTGTCGTCGGAGCACTTGTTGGTGGCTTCATTGGAGGCGCCATCTTCGGAGTCGGACTCGAAGAGTTCTTCTCCATCGAGACGTGGTTAGTCGCCATCGGCGGCTCGGTACTCGTGCTGTTCATTTATGGACTGGTCACGCGCGGCTCACGTCGCTAACTCTTTAACGGCATGACGGGCGGCACACTGTGGTGTGTCGCCCGTTGTCGTTAACACGAAACTCAGCTAGTTCCCTCATGCTTGGCGTCTTTGGAAGAACAATCGGCGGCGCACAGTCAGAGGCTCCTGAGACAATAGATACATGGGCAAGCAAGACGGACTGACGCGGCACGTTTCCGCCATAGACGTCGATGACAGCACCGCGACCATCCTGCACGTAGACATGGATGCTTTCTTTGCCTCAGTCGAACTGCTCGATCATCCAGAGCTCATCGGAAAGCCTGTAATCGTCGGCCACAACTCAACTCGCTCGGTAGTCACGGCCGCAACGTATGAAGCACGCAAGTACGGTGTGAACTCGGCCATGCCGATGGCGCTGGCACTGCGCCGCTGCCCACGGGCCATCGTGCTCGAACCGCACTTCGAGCGCTATCAGTACTTCTCTGCGAGAGTTTTCGAGATTTGCGATGAGCTCACACCCAAGGTCGAACGCTTGGGCATCGATGAGGCATTTCTGGATGTCGCTGGTGCTCGCGGAATTTATGGCTCGCCGAGGGAGGTCGCAGCACTGCTGCGCGCGCGGGTGCTCGCTGAGACTGGCCTCGTCTGCTCGGTGGGTGCTGCGGCATCCAAATATGTCGCCAAAGTTGCGTCGGGCTTGTCTAAGCCAGATGGACTGCTGGTAATTCCTGCCGACAAGACGACTGGGTTTCTGCACCCCTTACCCATTTCCGCGTTGTGGGGGGTCGGTGGCAAGACTGCGGAGATTCTTCAGCAAAGAGGATTCTCGACCATCGCCGATATTGCTCATGCCGATCGCGTGTCGTTGACTCGTGCGGTGGGGGAGGCGAGCGCAGTAAAGCTGCACAATCTGGCATGGGGTAATGATCAGCGTGACGTCGTGGAGCGCCCGGCTGAAAAAAGCATGGGACACGAGACGACGTTTGAATATGACGTACTCGACGCCGATGAGATTCGCCGTGAGCTATTGAGGCTGTCGGGAAGGGTTGCTATCCGACTGCGTGCCGCCGGGATGGTCGCTCGCACTGTCGTTCTGAAATTGCGGTTCGAAAATTTCAGCACAGTGACTCGTTCGCGCACGCTTCCTGAACCAACCGACCTGGGTCGCACCCTGTACGAAACGGTTCGCGGCATTTACGAGGAGTTTGCGGCCGAGGGACGCCCCGTGCGCCTGGTGGGAGTGCGCGGTGAACAATTGGCGGAACCCGGCGGCACGATGGTGAGCCTGTGGGACACCACAGATGGCTGGCGTAATGCAGAAGAGGCGATGGAGGCCGCGTCAGCACGTTTCGGGCGCGGAGCAATTGGCCCGGCCCGGCTCTTAGGTGCTGAGCGTTCGGAGCGTCCGCGACTCGGTCAACGCGATTAACCCCCGCCCGGCGCCAAACTCCCCAGGAGCAGCCATCATTGTCAGTCAGAAACGGTAAAGTCTTATCAAGTGAGCACTCCATTGCCTGGCCCCACCGTGGGCACGTTTGCGGCGGAACATCTCTCACCGTCGTACCCTGAACGAGCCGCCAGAGGCACCGCATCCAAGCTTCGAGCCTGGCAGGCAGAAGCCCTTGACCTGTATTTCGAGCGTGAGCCGCAAGATTTTCTTGCAGCGGCAACCCCCGGTGCAGGCAAGACCACTTTCGCACTGCGCCTGGCTGTAGAGCTCATCGCCCGACGCGTCATCGACCGCGTTACCGTTGTTGCGCCCACCGACCACCTCAAACGGCAATGGGCCGATGCGGCCGATCGTGTCGGGCTGCGCCTCAATCCAGGATTCTCCAACGGTGATTTCTGGGGCGGGCGCCGGTTCAACGGAATCGCTGTCACCTACGCACAGGTCGCGATGAAAGCCTCCCTACATCAGGAGATCACCGACTCGGCACGCACCCTGGTGATTCTCGACGAAGTGCATCACGGGGGCGATGCTCTCAGCTGGGGCGACGCGATTCACCAAGCATTTGGCCGAGCAACCCGTCGACTCTCCCTCACCGGAACACCCTTCCGCAGCGACACCGCCCCGATTCCCTTCGTCACCTACGCACCCGACAGCAAAGGTATCCGCACTTCGGTCACCGACTACAGCTACGGTTACGGCAGAGCTCTCGGCGATGGAGTCGTGCGCCCGGTCATGTTCATGGCCTATGCAGGCAAAATGCGTTGGCGCACCCGGATGGGCGACGAAATGGAAGCGCGTCTCGGCGAAGGCGACACCAAAGATGTCACCTCCCAGGCGTGGCGCACCGCTCTCGACCCCAAAGGTGAATGGATGTCGGCCGTGCTGCGAGCAGCCGACCGTCGCCTCAGCGAAGTGAGACACTCCATCCCGGATGCCGGCGGACTCGTCATTGCCACCGACCAGATCGCTGCCCGCGCCTATGCTGGGCTCATTAAGGAGATCACGGGGGAGTCAGCAACGATTGTGCTTTCTGATGAGAAGGAGTCCTCCTCGCGAATTGAGAAGTTCGCTGCGAGCGACAGCCGGTGGATGGTTGCCGTGCGCATGGTGTCCGAAGGCGTCGATGTTCCACGGCTTGCAGTCGGAGTGTACGCGACGTCAGCGTCTACGCCGCTCTATTTTGCGCAGGCTGTTGGCCGGTTCGTGCGCGTACGCCGTCGCGGAGAGACCGCCTCGATTTTCTTACCCAGCGTGCCATCACTGATGCTTCTCGCAGAGAAACTGGAGCAAGAACGCGACCACGCGCTCGATCGTGACAGCGCAAAAGATGAACTGCTCGACGACAGCCTTCTTGACAGCGAAAACCGTGAAGAGAAAACGAGCGACGAGCTTGCTGACGAGTTCATTTGGGAAGCAATTGAGTCAGATGCGAACTTTGACCGGGTGCTCTTCGATGGCAACGAATTTGGTTTTGCGGCGGAAACCGGTAGCGACGAAGAACTCGACTTCATTGGATTGCCGGGCATTCTAGAACCCGAACAGGTGCGCGAACTGCTTCTGCAGCGGCAGAAACGCCAGTCTCGTCGCGCCGAAAGCAAACCCAAAGCAGACCGACCACAGCCGCTCTACCGCACGCTCAAAGAACAACGAACACTGCTGAACAACCTTGTGGGTCGACGCGCAAAACTTTCCAGCGAGCCACACGGACTCATTCACGCTGAACTGCGCCGAGTGTGCGGTGGGCCTGCGGTCGCACAGGCCACGGTGACTCAACTGCAGACGCGCATCGACTACCTCAGCAAGAGCATGCATTCCTAGCGAGGAAGCCCTGAATCCCGGCGAATGCTCGATGCTCAGCTCGCTGCACACCACTTGTTAACAAGAAAACGCCCCGGCATAGGACCGGGGCGTTCTCGTTACTGAACTATCAAGATCAGATGGGGCGGATGTTCTCCGCCTGGGGTCCCTTGGGACCCTGTGTGATGTCAAACTCAACCTTTTGGTTCTCGTCGAGCGACTTGTAGCCATTTGTTGCGATGGCCGAGTAGTGGGCGAACACATCAGGACTTCCGTCCTCGGGGGCGATGAAGCCAAAGCCCTTTTCTGCGTTGAACCACTTGACGGTACCTAGTGCCATTTAAAACTCCTCCAGGAGCGTTCTTTCAGGCCCCGACAGTCGAGGCCGCATCCATGCCTTGTATAGAACATGAACGATTCCATAAGGCTATATCAGTATGGCGCTGCATGTGTCATGTATTTCGTAAAAGTCACACAACGGTAATGAACTGGTCACTAATGGAAATCACGCGACTGAGTGTGGGGGAGCCCTGAAAGCGGCTCAAAACGGTCCGCGAGCACATTAATGACGCCATCCTCTGACCGCTCAATAATGCCACGGACAATCAGCGCAGCACTGTCACGAGCGATCCTGCGATACCGCCCCCACACGCCAACGCTGCAGATCACGTTAATCAGACCGGTTTCATCTTCGATATTCATGAAGGTGATGCCGCTGGCTGTTGCCGGACGCTGCCGGTGAGTGACAACCCCACCAATTTCGATGCGACGCCCCGACTCAGTAACAGTCAGTTCGGCGGCAGACAGCACCCCACGGTGAGTCAGCGCCTCCCTCAGATGCATCACAGGATGGCTCTCTGGCGAGATTCCTGTTGCCCACAGATCAGCCATCAGCTCATCAAACTCGGTCGCTAGAGAAAATAGCGGCGGCTGCACAACAACCATGCTGTTGGGCAGATACTCTTCACGATCGTGCGCAGCATTGCCCGCATTCCACAGCGCCTCGCGACGCGTGAGGCCCATACCGTCGAAAGCGCCCGCTGCAGCCAACGCTTCCAACTGTTTCGTCGTGAGCCCGACACGACGCACTAGATCATTCATCGAAACGAACTCACCCGAATCACGCTCAGCCACAATTTTCTCGGCGACAGTAGTGCCGATGCCCCTCACTTCATCCAAACCAAGACGCACAGCAAAAGCGCCATCCCGGCGATGATCATCAGTATCGAAAGGGGACGAGCGATTAAAGGGGCCGACCGGAGGCTGCTCGTGATCTACACAGCGATCGTTTCCCGTAGGAGCTGTGCTCTGAGAATGCTGCTCAAGCCCAGCAAAGACACCAGAGCGTTGGATGTCAGGGCCACGCACCTGCACACCATGACGCCGAGCATCCGCAACCAGAGACTGCGGAGAATAGAACCCCATCGGTTGGGCACGCAGCAGAGCCGCAAGAAATGCGGCGGGGTAGTGAAGCCGAATCCATGCACTGGCATAGACGAGCAGACCGAAGCTGAGGGCGTGGCTTTCGGCAAAACCAAAACCAGCAAACGCTTGAATACTCTCGTAAATGCGATCGGCATCCTCCCCAATGATTCCGTTGCTCGCCATTCCCGCATAAAGCTTCGAGCGCAGCTTATCGATGCGTTCAATGCCCCGCTTAGAGCCCATAGCGCGCCGGAGCAGATCGGCATCATCGGCAGAGCAACCACCCACGGCCACCGCGATCTGCATCAACTGCTCTTGAAAAATCGGCACACCCAGAGTGCGCTCAAGAGGCTCAACCAGATTGGGATGCAGGTAGGTAATCGGATCAACCCCCATCTTGCGGCGCACATAGGGGTGCACAGCCCCACCCTGAATCGGTCCGGGCCGCACCAGCGCGATCTCCACCACCAAGTGATAAAACTCCCGCGGTTGCAAGCGCGGCAGCAACCCCATTTGGGCGCGACTCTCTACCTGAAAAACACCAACGGCATCCGCTCGACACAACTGGTCGTAGACACCCTGCTCTTCGGCTGGGATCGTGGCGAGATCCCAGCGTTCGCCCAGTGCCTCATCAACGAGATCGAAACTGTATTGCATGGCCGAGAGGATTCCGAGGCCGAGCAGGTCGAACTTGACCAGACCCATCCACGCGCAATCATCCTTATCCCACTGCACCACCGTGCGTTTTTCTTTACGCGCATGCTCGATCGGCACCACTTCACCGACCGGCCGCTGCGTCAACACCATTCCGCCAGAATGGATGCCCAAATGACGCGGAAACTTCATCACCTGCTGAGCAAGTTCCAGCACCGAGTCGGGGATATCGTGGTCGATTCCCGAGACTTCAGAACCCCACCGTTCCATTTGCTTCGACCACGCATCTTGCTGGCCCGAACTATAGCCCAGGGCTTTCGCCATATCGCGCACGGCAAATCGAGGACGGTACTGGATGACGTTCGCCACCTGTGCCGCATTTTCTCGCCCGTAGCGCTCGAAGACGTATTGAATGACCTCCTCTCGACGTTCAGAATCAAAATCGACATCGATGTCGGGTTCTTCTTCCCGCATCGCCGATATGAACCGTTCAAAGGGAAGCTTGTACCGGATCGGATCAACCGCCGTGATTTTAAGGAGATAGCAAACCACCGAACTTGCTGCCGAGCCTCGACCCTGACACAAGATTCCACGCCCTCGAGCAAACGACACAATGTCGTGCACGATCAAGAAATAGCCCGCAAAGTTTTTCTCCTCAATGACATCGAGTTCACGTTGGATGCGGGCCCGATTTGTATCAGAGAGTTCGATCGCGCGGTCGGCAACCCCCGCCCATGTCAGTTCACGGAGCCAACTCGCCGGCGTGTGCCCATCAGGAACATCCTGATCGGGGAGAGCTGGCTTCGCCTGCCTCAACTCAAACACCGCCTCGTCGGCAACTTGGACAGTCGCCGCCACCGCCCCCGGGTAGCGGACAAAGCGCGCAGCCATTTCGGCACCCGACCTTAAATGTGCTGTGCCTGCAGCGGGGAGCCAGCCATCCATCTCATCGAGGCTGCGCCGCGCACGCACAGCAGAGACCGCTGAATGTAAATGGTGCTGGCGGGGTGTTGCATAGTGAGCGTTAGAGGTAGCAACCACACGAAGACCTCGCTCAACAGCAAGAGAGTGAAGGGCATCGTTGTACGCCGAATCGAGGGGGTACCCCTGATCAAAGAGTTCGACAATCACGGCGTCACGGCCAAAGAGTTCACACAGCTGGTCGAGTTCGTGGCCTGCAGCCACCATCGATTCGCGCGAGGGTGCTGAATTGGGTTGCGGATCGCAGAGCGCTCGACGCACAGCCCCCTTGCGGCATCCCGTCAGCACAAACCAGTGCCCTCCTGCCAGCTCAGCCAACTCATGCAGGTCATATTTCGGGCGACCCTTTTCTCCGCCCGCGAGCTGGGCGCGCGTAATGGCCAGCGCCAGCCGGTGATATCCCTCCTCTTTGCGGGCAAGCACAAGCAGGTGGTCACCTTCTGGATCGGCATTGCCCGCCTGTTGCCCGGTGAGGCCCAGAGAAAGCTCCGCACCAAACAGGGTAGAAAGCCCCAACTCGGCTGCAGCTTCAGCCATCCGCACTATGCCGTACAGCCCGTCATGGTCGGTAAGCGCAAGAGCAGTAAGCCCCAATCGGGCAGCCTCTTCTGCCAGTTTCTCTGGCATGCTCGCGCCATCAAGAAAACTGAAACTTGAGTGAACATGGAGCTCGGCATAGGGCACAACATCACCGGCGGGTGCGGATGCTGCCTCCGCGCCGTTCGGAGGCTCGCTCGGTGCAATATAGGGAGCGCGCTTGCTCGACACCAGAGACAGGGCACGCCCGTCACCGGCCTCACCTATCGGCGTTACCGAACCAAAGCCCGACAGCGTGCGCTCCAATTGGCGCCACGGAATCGGCGGATTAGACCACGCCATGGCACACACCAACCAATCGCAGACCCATTAGTCGTACCTTGCTTCGGCCCACCAGCCGCCGTCATCGAGCACCAGCAACCACGCGCATCCGGTATCGTCAACGGCTTGAAAACGCCACGAGCGGCCCGACGACTCTGCATCCCACCAGCGCTCAGTTAGCGGCCATGGTCCTGCCCATGCCGTGAGTGTTCGTGAGCGAGAATCGCTGGTTGCGAAACGTGCGGGCGCCGCAGCAACATGACCACGGTCATCCACTGAAACGAGGTTACCGTCGTGAGCGAAAACGTGCACGGCATGACGCGACGAAAAAACTGTTCCCGGTAACGGAGCGGGCAACGATCCTGGCCACGGACGCTGCACCGAACGCTCATCCACGCTGCGATCACCCCACGCTGTGAGTTGCTGTCGCGACTGCAGGGTGCGCCCACCCTGCACATTTGGCATGAGCACAGCACCGTGACCGAGCATGCTCTGCACTCGAGAAAGGCCGTGGTGGATGCGTGGCTCAAGCCCCGAACCCCACAACCCTGTTTCATGGTTGCCGATCGCATCCACCGTTTCGGGCACAATGCGCACCCGGCTGATTCCTGAGCTTAATCCCGCCTCGATAAGGCCGGAACCCTGCACTTGCCAACGCACCCGATCAACAACATCGCTGGCGGTGAACGACCGCGGATGCAACCACACGCGTTCGGCAATTTCGCCAGACTCGGAATCAAGTTCAATACGAATCGCAGTGGTCACCAGTTGGGTGCGAACCAATGCCTCAATAAAGTCATCGGCTCGACTGCGAATACTGAAAGCAACCTGATCAACCCTGTCGAGAGCCGGCTCGAAATCGATCACGACATCGAGATCGAGTGGAGGTGTACGGGCGATAAAAGCTTGAGGGTCGCGACCGCTCGCCAGTGAATGCAATCGAGCTCCGAGCTCTCCAAAGCGAGTGCGCACATCCGTGTGTCCGAGCTGCGCAAAATCGCCAAGAGTGGAGATACCCAGCTTTATCAGCAGCGTCACAATCTGAGGCTCCTCAAGCAGAGCGATCGATAATGGTGCCAAAAATTCTGCAGATTCCCTAACAGGAACGAGCCGCGCATGCCCAGCTCGAGAACGAGGATCTGCCCTCACAGTGCTGCGCGCAGCATGTACTGCAGTGAAGAGAGCATCAGCAACGCCCACCCGCGCATCAGAGGCAGCAATCTCGTTGACCCGATCGATGACTGTGAGCGCAGCAGCCTTTTCACCGCCGTAATACTGTGCGGCTCCGCGCACCCGCACAGCGCACATACCTGGGCGGAGAAGTTGCACGCCAGGAATCAGCTCTTCTATGCCAGCAATGACCGGTTCGAATGCGCGATTATCGAGGGCGGGATCGTAGGCGCGATCAATCAGCCCGGGAAACCTCGACTGCGCCTCCCTCAGCCTCAGCCCACGGCTGATCCCTTCAGCGCGGGCGGAGGCAGAAGCAGCAAAAACGAGACCCTTCTCAGTGAGCACGAGCGGGGCATCCGCCGACAGTTTCTCGTGTTGTCTGGCCGCAACCACAGGCCAATCGGGGCACCAAAGCACGAGAACACGGGGGAGAGGCGGGTGTGACGCCGGGAGCGCACCGGAGAGCGGAGCGGAAGTCATGCTGACACCCTGTGAGGCAGCACAGTCAGTTCAGGCCTAGCTGTCTCATGATCGTTATAGGCCCGAATAGTTTCTGAAGAATCAGGCAACCACAATCGGGCGCTGCGAGGTCGTGCAGCACTTTTGCTCGTAACGGTGACTGTTGCTTCGCGTGCCGCTAAGTGTCCGTGCCCTTCGCCGATGCCATGCCACCGACTTTCGCCCAACGAAACCATTGCCTCGCTTTGCGGCCACGAGCCCATCATGAGCAACGTAGATTTGCGTTGCCGAAGCCGAGAAGCAAGCCGGGCCACAGCAGAATCGGATGCGCGTGTCGGCGGCCGAGCAACCACCACATCGACAACATCGGCAATCGCAGCAGTAACAGCCAGCCACTGATCCCCCGGATGCGGAACCAGCACCAACCTTTCAAGATCAATCCCGAACCGTGCGGCAGCTTCAATGCCGAACTCGGGCACCCCAATAACCGCGCACCATGACCCTGCCGCAGACGGTGGTGCGAGCAACGCCATTAGCAGCATCATTGAGTTGTCTATCGAATAGACGTTGCCCTGCTGCAACCCCCCACCGGGCAGTAGCTTCCCGATAGCCGGGTGGGTAGGAATAAGTTGTGTCTTGAGCGTGCGTGACTGCATCTGACTGATGCGGGATTGTAGTTCAGCCACCCGGTCTGTCGCTGCACGGTCTGGAGCTGTACTGGCTGGAGGCGCACTGTCCATAGGCGCACTGTCCATAGGCGCGCTCGATAGCGCTTCAGCGATTGCTGAAATGGCGTGAGCGGAGACAGGGGACACCTGTTCATATTCGAACATATGTTCGACTGTGTCAATTGCATGCGACATTCATCGGCGTGTCTTTGTGATGTCGGGGGCATGCTTTACCGTTACCTCGTGACTTTTATCGAAGCAGTGGAACTCAGAAAGACTTACACGCCCAAAGGGGCCGCTCCGGTTCACGCGCTTGACGGCCTTGATCTTGTCGTTCCGCAAGGCACCGTCACGGCTCTACTGGGGCCGAATGGCGCAGGAAAGACGACAACGGTGAAGGTGCTCACAACACTTATTCGCCCCGATTCCGGCAGCGCGACAATCGATGGAATTGATGTGATCGCTTCGCCTGAACACATCCGTCCGATGATTGGCGTGTCTGGCCAATACGCTGCCGTAGACGAAAACCTCACCGGCTTTGAGAACCTTGACATGGTCGGGCGTCTTTATCACCTTGGGGCCAAACAGTCTCGTGATCGAGCGCGCGAACTCATTAATATTTTCGACCTTACCGAAGCACAAAACCGCCCGGTCAAAGGTTTCTCTGGTGGCATGCGACGGCGTATCGACCTCGCTGGTGCCCTTGTCATGCGGCCTCCTGTGCTCTTTCTTGATGAGCCAACTACTGGCCTCGACCCACGCAGCCGCATCGGAATGTGGGAGATCATCACGACGCTAGTGGGGGAGGGCACGACAGTGCTCCTCACTACCCAATACCTCGAAGAGGCTGATCAGCTCGCTGACAGCATCTCGGTGATCGACGACGGCAAAGTCATTGCCAAAGGAACCTCAGATGAGCTCAAAGCGTCGATCGGCGGCCAGCGTGTTGAGGTGAGTTTGGTTTCTACGGATGACTCGGCTGTCGCCCATGAAATCCTCACCCGTTTCGGCACAACTAAACCTGCCGTGAGCCTAGACGGCCGCGGACTCACGGTTAACGCAGAAGATGCCCCCGCCGCGCTGCAGCTCATTCTTAGCGAGTTCGCCCAGCGTGGTGTGCAGCTTTATGACGCGGGAATGCGCAGACCAACGCTTGACGATGTGTTCTTGAAACTGACGGGCCACACAGCAAGCACCGATGATTCCGAGAACAATGACTCGAGCTCATCGACATCTACGCAAAAGGCAACATCGGCACAGAAAGCACAGCAATGACCACCTCGGTTCGCGAAAAGACGCCGTACCCGACCACATCATCCCCCCTTATGGCATGGCTTAGTGATGGGTGGATCACCACTCGGCGCAACCTCATTAAGATCAAGCGGGTTCCCGATATCTTGGTGTTCACCACACTTCAGCCCATCATGTTCGTGCTGTTGTTTACTTATGTTTACGCCGGGGTAATCGACATTCCGGGCAGCACGTACACCGAGTTCATCATGGCGGGCATTTTTGCCCAGACGGTGGTCTTCGGCTCCACCTACTCGGGATCTGCCATGGCACAGGATCTCAAGGATGGAATTATCGACCGCTTTCGTACTCTGCCGATGAGTTCGTCTGCCGTGTTGGTGGGGCGCACTAACGGTGACCTTCTCATCAACTCGATTTCTATGGTCGTCATGATGACCACGGGACTCATTGTGGGGTGGCGCATTAATTCGAGCCCGCTTGAGGCCCTGGCCGCGATCGCCCTCCTGTTGCTCTTCGCTTATGCGTTGTCCTGGGTTATGGCTTTCATCGGAATGAGTGTGCGCAGTCCTGAAGTGATCAACAATGTCTCGTTCTTGGTGCTGTTCCCCCTCACCTTCATTTCGAACGCATTTGTCCCTGCCGAAACGCTACCTACGCCGTTGAGGGTCTTTGCCGAACTCAACCCGGTGTCTGCTCTCGTGCAGGCCGCTCGTGAGCTCTTCGGCAACACTCCGGCCGGTTCGGCACAGTCCGATGTATGGTCGCAGCAGCATCCCGTGCTCACCGTGCTCATCGGGATAGTGCTGATGTTGGCAATTTTCGTGCCGCTGGCAGTGCGTAAGTTTGCGAGCATCAGCACACGCTAAGTAACAGCTCACCAGGGCGATGCTCGTTTCCCTCTAGGAACGAGACAGTCGCAGTGTTAGAATCCGAACAATTAGAGCTGCCACTCCCGCCGGGGTTCTTAACGTCGCGACTACCCAGCGACCCACTCCGACATCGCCCGAAACGGAGTCCGACAGATGTTCGCCACCGTAGGTCATATCGCCATGAAGTCATTCATGCTTTTGTGGCTTTATACATCTCCGCATTCATGGCGGGGGCTCCCTACGCCAGAACCCGGGCCTCCCGTTGTCGTCGATGGGCCCAAACCGCAGCGCGTGCTTGTGTGCGGGTCAGGAATTGTCGTCGGATACGGGGTTGCGTCGTATGAACTCGCACTCGGCGGATCGCTCGCTCGCTCGCTTTCAACTCTCACCGGTCGCGGTGCCGAAGTTTCCACGATCGCTGGCCCGAGGATGGCCACACAAGCAGCGAAGTCCCGGTTGAAGGCTGAGGTACTCGACGGACTGGATGCGGTGGTTCTCTCTTTCGGGACCTTCGACTTGCTCTCTTTTTTGCCCGCCAACGTTTGGGGACGAGGAATGAGCGAACTCGTCGACTCGGTTCTTGCACAGTCACAATCGCAAACCCAAGTATTTATTATGAATTGCACGGCCCCGAAGATGTCGAAGTTCCCTTCGTCATACCGACGTCATCTACTCCGCCTTACCTCCGCATACAACGATGAAATTCGGTCGCTCGTCCAGCGACGCGATCGTGTCCACCAGATCAATTTCGCACCCAAGCCAGAGGATGCCGAGGCCGTTGCGGGCCGGCAGAGCTATCGCACGTGGGCTGAACAAATTGCACCAGATATTGCGGAGGAACTCCGCGGTCACACTACTGGCGACTAATTCACGATTGGTGAGTTCTCACGCTTCTTCGTCTAGCGTTTGCGTGGGCGCTGCGGACGTCGAACTTTTCCCTGTGGATACTTCCCCCGGGGCTGAGCCCGGTTTGGGCGTGTTTGTTTTTGTGCCGATACTGTCGCTTGGTCGGCTTCAGAAGCAGCTCCAGTAGGTTCTGAGCTACTGGCCGTGCCGCGAGAACTTCGAGCGGTGCGACCGCGAACAATTCCGATGAATTCTTCAACGTGGGGATCAACAGAACCGTCGCGCCAGGCCACAGCAACGTGCCACTCTGGACCGTCGTCGACCAGTTTTGCCGTCACATCTCGCCGCACCAGTGCTCTTGCCACCGCTTGAGGCATTACAGCCACTCCGACATTTGCCGCTACTAGTTCAGTCGCGGCCCGCCAGTCTCCGGGAAGCTGATTCTCTTTGCTGAGTTCAGCCATCACGACGGACGTTCGCGTGGCAAAGGAGTGATCTTTGGGCACAACAACAACTGCACGTTCCGTGTACAGGGGGATGGCTGCCAGGGGACGATCGCCATCGACGTCGCGGTCGATCGGAAGACGAACGATGGCGATATCAGCGACTCCGCTCCGCAGCATCCTGAGCGCTTCGTCCTGCTCTGATGCAACGAGCTCTAGGCCAACGTCAACGAGCCGTTCATGCCATACACGCGCCCATTTACCCGGAGTCGCACCGAGAACAAAGGCCACTGTGAATGATGAAGGCATAGGTTCAGGTTAGTCTTGGGTCGTGCCAGTTCAGACCATGAAACCCGCGACAGCCGCCAAGAAGCTTGGCATTTATTTGCCAGCTACCCCACAAGAGTTTCGCGACTCCGAGATCAGCCGCGAAGAACTTGCGGCGTTGCTTGAGTCACCGCCCGAATGGTTGGCTCAGCTGCGACGTGAAGGTCCGCATCCTCGGCAGGTAGTAGCCCAGAAACTGGGCGTCTCAACCTCAGGGCTAGCACGAGCTGGTGCGCCCGACGTGATGACGAGTTCGGAGATCAAAGCTCTCTTAGTAGAGATGCCCCAATGGCTCGTTGAGGAGCGTTCTGTGCACGCCGCAGTCAACGAAGAGAATGCTCGCATCAAGTCAGAGCGTGCCATCAAAGCCGCGGGAAAATAGTTCCTAGTTTTCCTCAAACTACCTAGTGCTGAAAAGTTTTCAGGTCTATACTCTGTAGGTTGAGTGCGTCCGTGTCTGGACGTTCGGGTGGGAATTGATTGTTACGTCGCTATGCTGCGCTTTTGGCGTGGCCAATTGTCGCGCTGTGGCTTGCGGTCGTTCCGCAGACGTGGCGCACACTTGTTGTACCAGCTGATGAGCCGCGCGCCGAAGCAGTGGGACCTGATCCCGACCGTGTTCTCCTTCTCGGCTCAGGCAAGTCAGCCGGCTTCGGTGTTCACACTCACGAACTCGGCCTCGGCGGTCATCTCGCCCGCGAGCTTGCGGCTCTGACTAAACGTGGCTGCAGCGTTGACATAGTCTCTGATCCGACGATGTCTGCCACAGATATTGGAGTCGTCATTGGATGGGCCCGCTTAGATAAATTCGACGCCCTCGTACTCACTCTCGGGGGAGCCGACACCATTCGGATGCGCTCGCTTTTCGCCTGGCGACGTGAGGTAAGAGCGCTGCTCGACACCATCGAGGAAATTGGTGGAGGAACATTGCGGAGTTTCATCCTGGGAATCGCCCCAGCAGACGGATTGCTTTCGCTTCCCGCGCCACTGCTGCGTATCGTCAACGTCAATATCGCGTACTTCAACACCATGACCGAACGCATGTGTGCAGAGCGCCCCGGAGTAACTTTTGTGCCAGTGACACCTCCAGCCGGAAGTGCGTTTGCGCCGTTTGAAAGCCGCACGTATAAGCATTGGGCTCGCGAGCTCGCCCCCGCTGTCGCAGCGCACCTCGCACACGTTGCTGTTCCGCCTCCGCCGGGCACGGCAGCAAACCAGAAATCCACGGCATTCGATGGTTCAGCACTCAGGGCGAAGCCTGTGTCGACCACACTGAATGAAATCACGCACTCGGCTCGGTTGCTTTTGAACACGAACGGTGCAGCCATCACATTTCACGACGAGCACGCGCACTGGTTCACGTCGACCTCGGGAGTCGCTGATATTGAGCGCGACGAAGCAGGGATATTCTGCAGCGCAGCATTCACGGGTCTCGGTCTCGTAGTTCGTGAAGACACGTTTCACGATAAGAGCCTTTCAGATCATCCGTGGGTGGTGCGAGGTCCGCGAATTCGGTTTTATGCCGGGTATCCGATTTCCGCCAGCAACGGTGACGCTATTGGTGCTCTTTGCGTCTTCGACACGGAGCCGCGCACATTTGATTCAAGTCACGAATCCCTGCTTCGCGAACTTGCTCTGCGGGTAGAGTCGGCGATACAGCACCGATAATTGCCGTACCTTGGGTACGGAGGTCATTTCTGAACTCCGAGAGAGGACCCAATGAGTGGCACCGAATGCATCCACGGCTTCGAGAATCAATTGTGCGATTCCTGCTTCCCTAAGGCTGTCCCCGTTAAGCCTGTAACGCGTGCAACAACCACATCTCGCGCTAAGCGCGTACCGGGCGCACCCCGAGCGTCTGCCAACAAATTGCCAGCACTCGCCGACCAGCGGGTCTATCACGTGACCCACATTAGTAATCTTGAGAACATCCTGCGCACGGGCCAGCTCGTTGCAGCGGCGCAGATCGACACCACAATCTTGGATGTTAGCTCTCCACTCACTCGGGAACTCCGCGGTACCGCGTCGCTCAGCACAGGGGAGTCGGTCGACCGCTACGTGCCCTTCAGCCTCGTTCCGGAATCAAACTCCTGGCGTGAGCTGCGCAGTGGCGCAGCTGAGCCTCGCTGGTCGGATGCCGCCCGCACCGTTTCATCAACAGACTTCGTTTTCTTAGTCACCACTATTCGAGCGCTCGGTGATGAAGCGGTTCTTGCAGACGGAGACGCGGCAGCAAGCCTCACTCGGTTCGCAACCGATGAAGACACCATGAAGAGAATGTTGGGCAACCTGCGTGCGGATGAGCTCACCGACGATGCCGAAGTTCTGATTCATGGCTCCTTCGCGTTTGACGAGGTGCAACTCGTGGGCGTTGCGAGCGACCGTGCCCGCGATCGCGTGAAGGAATTGCTTGACGCTGCGTCCTTTGCCACAAAGGTGGCGGTCTACCCGCCATGGTTCATTCAGTAGGGTTCGCGGTAGCGTTGATGCATGACGAACGACTTCGCTAAGCACCCTGTTGATGAATCTTCAGCCGCGTCAATAGCTGAGAGCGGACTGCGCTACGGTCTTGTCGATACCTCCGATCGAGAATCTTTCGCTGCTTGGTTTCAGGCCGATTCGCGTGGATTTCACGGCCCAATCATGTCGAAAGAGCAGGTTGATTCAAGTTTCGCGGGTGTGACCTACCGCCGGACCGTTGGGGTGTGGGATGAAACTTTGGTTGTGCCTGAAACGCCGGTAGCAACAACAAGTTCCTGGACAGAACAGTTGTCAGTGCCGGGAGGTCGCACTATCGATGCCTGGGCGATTAGTTCTGTCACGGTTTCCCCAACGCACCGACGCCGAGGAATTGCGCGGTCGCTTCTCGAGGGTGAGTTACGATCTGCGGCCGACATGGGCCTACCGATGGCAATGCTGACGGTCTCAGAGTCGACAATCTATGGTCGCTTCGGTTTCGGACCAGCAGTTTTTGGCGCCGACCTCTCAATAGACACTAAACGCGCGAGATTCGTTTCCACGGAGCGTCGCGGCAGGCTTCAACCGGTGTCACCGGCTGAATTCAGTAGCGAAGTCTCGCAGATTTTTGAGCGCATTCGCATACTGAGCCCTGGACAGATCAAGGTCTGGCCACTGCGGTGGGATCAGATTGGGGGTCTGGCACCGGGTGACGACGACTACACGAAGAAAACTCGTGTCGTGAGGTTCGACGACGATAGTGGGACTCCTCGGGGATTCGTCGTCTACCGCGTGTCGGGTGGAGAGGGCGACTTGACCAGTCACACGCTGACAGTTGACTACCTTCTCGCGGAAAGCGACGAAGCCTACGAGGCCCTGTGGCGTTTCGTTCTTGAGGTTGACCTAGTACGCGAGGTGAAGGCGGAACTCCGTTCGGTGGACGAGCCACTGTTGTGGCACCTCATCGACAGGCGTGCTGTGACGGCTACGCCGATTGATCATTTGTGGCTTCGAATCCTTGATATACCAGTGTCGCTATCCGCGCGCCGCTATTCAGGGGCTGCGCGCATCGGATTCGATGTTTCGGATACTCTCGGCTTCGCTCAGGGGAGCTTTCTGCTGGAGACGGACGACTCTGGCGTGCCCCTAGTCTCCTGCGTCGAAGAGTTCCCTCCCGACACAGCCACGGTTGCCCTGTCTGTCAATGAACTCAGTTCCCTGTATCTCGGGGGAGTGACCACCGCCCCTTTGGTCGCTGCCGGGCGGATCCGTGAGCTCACTGATGGCGCTGCGGCAACTATCGAGCGCACATTCCATTCGCCCGTCACGCCCTGGTTGAGTGTCTGGTTCTAGCCGACCCTGATTCGTAGGGCGGCGAGATGGATGCTCAACTAACAGTGCGAGAATTGACGCATGACTGCCGCCGTTGACCACGTCCATGATCTCGCTAACTTCGTTTCCGCATCGCCATCGTCGTTTCATGCGGTAGAAGAGGCCGCTCGTCGCCTTCGCGAGGCCGGCTTTAGCGAGCTCCACGAGGCGGATGACTGGAATGGTGCTCGCACGCGTAAAGCTGCAAAGTATTTCGTGATTCGCGACGGTGCGATCGCAGCGTGGATCCAGCCGACCAAAGCAACCGCAACGACTCCCTTTCGCATCCTCGGCGCTCACACAGATTCGCCGAGTTTCAAGCTCAAACCAAAACCAAGCACGGGCAGCGAAGGGATGCTGCAGGCTGGTGTCGAAGTTTATGGTGGCCCGCTGCTGAACTCGTGGCTCGACCGCGAGCTTGAGTTGGCAGGCCGAATCATCTTCAGCGATGGAACCACAGAGTTGGTGCGCACCGGACCTCTGTTGCGGTTTCCGCAGCTCGCGGTGCATCTTGATCGCAAAGTCAATGACGGCTTGACCCTGAAACGCCAGATGCACATGAATCCGGTCCTTGGATTGGGCGAGCAAGGAGATGCCGATCTGCTTGAGCACCTCGCGTCGCTTCTCTCCTCGGAGTCGTCCCAGCGTTCCGCCGCCGACATCGATGGCTACGACATCGTTGTTGCCGATACCGCCGCCCCCGCCGTGTTCGGGCTTGATGAGAAGCTGTTTGCCTCAGGTCGACTCGACAATCTTTCATCGGTTCATGCCGGTCTCGTCGCGCTCATCGGTCTCACTACCAAGCTTGACCACATTCCCGTGTTCGTAGCTTTCGATCATGAAGAGGTTGGTTCGGCTACCCGCTCGGGTGCCGCAGGCCCGTTCCTCGCTGACCTCCTTGCGCGCATTGGTGGCGGGTTAGGTGGCACCGACACCGACCGGATGCGTGCCGTGGCCAATTCGTGGTGCCTTTCATCAGACGCGGGTCACGCCGCGCACCCCAACTACCCAGAACGTCACGATCCCGCGAATCGCCCTCGTCTCGGTGGGGGCCCGTTGCTCAAAATCAATGCGAATCAGCGCTACGCCACCGACGGCGTTGGCGCAGCAGAATGGGCCCGCGCCTGCCGCCAAGCCAGCGTCAAATACCAAGAGTTCGTCTCGAGCAACGACATGCCGTGTGGCTCAACGATTGGTCCGATCACAGCGACCCGTCTCGGTATCCGCACAATCGATGTGGGCCTACCGTTGCTGTCAATGCATTCAGCTCGTGAAATGTGTGGTGTGGCCGATCCGATCGCGCTGAGCAACGCAATTGCGGCGTTCTTTTCTCCGGCCTAGAACGCGCTGATACCCGGTTCGCTGACCCGGCTAGATGAGGGGCCTGAACGCTCTTGTGCTAGCCGAGTTCGTGAAGCGCGAATGCGGTGAGGAAGCCGACGGTAACGATCAGTCCAGTAATCGTTCTGTCGCGCGCGAATGCTTCCGGAATCATTGTGTTTGACAGCATCGCGAGGATGGCCCCGGCAGCGACGCTAGTGACGAATGCGACCGTCGACTGACTCGCGCTTGCGAGCGCGAAGGTGCCCACCATTGCGGCGATTCCGCTCGCGACTGCGATTCCTCCCCAGACACTGAACACGTATTTTGCTGACCGCCCTGACTGCTTCATCCCGGCTGATGCCGAGAGGCCTTCAGGCACGTTCGAAAGGCCGAATGCGATGAGAAGTGCCATGCTCACGCCTCCGGTTGCCACGACGCTGAGCCCGAGAACAAGAGACTCGGGGATGCCGTCAAAGAGCGCCCCAATTGCAATAGCTGTGCCGCTGCCCTGCTTCTCGTTCTCAGAGGATTGCAGCGCCGTGGATCGTTTGCGGTGTTGCGCACCGTATCGAGAAAGGATGGCGTCAGCGATCACAAAGAGGATTGCTCCGGCAAGGCATCCCGCGATGGTCGCGGTGACGCCACCTCCGTCTTTGGCTTCTTGCACGAGCTCGTAGGCGAGCGTTGAGAGCAGCACGCCGGCTCCGAATGCCATAATTCCGGCGGTGACGGATCCTGGTACTTTCACAAACCATGACACGAGCGCTCCGACTACCAGCATGGTGCCCGATACAAATGCGGCCCCACCAGCGATCAGAAAGTCGGGCATGGGGTGAATCCTTTCGGAACTGCGGGGAGAGCGACTAGAAAAGCGGCGTTGATCCGTCGGTTGCGCCGTCAAGGCGTGCGCTGCGGAGAGCGGAATCGCTGATTGCGGCACCGGGGAACCCTGGGCCTGTCGGACATTCGCTGCCACGCTGGAACGCTTCTGCGGCCCCGCGGGCACGCACATCAGCCGCTTCGTTGAGGGGATGCCCTACGTGACCGCGCACCCATTCGAAACGGTAGCGTCGTCCGACGATTGCCTCGTCGATGTCTTTAAGGAGATCAACATTCATCACCGGCTTGCCATCACCCTTTCGCCAGCCCTTCTTCTTCCACCCGGGCATCCACTTGGTTACAGAATTAATCACATATTGGCTGTCGCAGAGAATCAGCAGATCGTCATCGATGTGTGCAGTGGAACGAAAGAGTTGCAGGACCGCCATAAGCTCGCCCTGGTTATTAGTCGCATGATCCCACCCACCTGCTGCCCAAGTTTTATCGTCGACGTACCACGCCCATCCGGCGGGCCCGGGGTTGCCGAGTGCTGATCCATCGGCAGCAGCAGTAATCGTCATAACAGCCTTTCATCTGTGCATGCAGTGCCGCCGTACCGCGCAGCCCTTCGACTCTAGTAGCTGCACATCGTCACAGATTCTGATGTGCAGCACACTATGAGCACCATTCGGTTTTAGGCTAGTGCTGTGCCCGATGCCAAAACTCTCTCGCCAGCCCTAGAAATCACAGGACTTACTAAACGATTTGGCGACAAGCTCGCGGTGAATTCTGTCGACCTTGTTGTTCCACGCGGATCCTTTTTTGGCCTAGTCGGCCCGAATGGCGCGGGAAAGACCACAACACTCTCGATGGCTACAGGGCTGCTCCGCCCCGACTCAGGCACCGTGTCGGTGCACGGTCTCGACGTCTGGACCAATCTTGTGGAGTCGAAAAAGCGTATCGGTGTGCTGAGTGACGGTGTGCGCCTATTTGATCGTCTCACTGGCTTGCAACTGGTGACCTACGCCGGTCTCTTGAGCGGAATGGATCGCGCAGTGGTCGCGGAACGTGCTGCCGACCTGCTTGACGTGTTCGATCTCGTGGCCGCCAGCGGAACGCTTGTAGTTGATTACTCCGCGGGCATGACAAAGAAGATCGCTCTCGCCTGCGCCCTGATCCATGCACCTCAAGTACTCGTGCTCGATGAACCGTTCGAATCCGTCGACCCTGTCTCCGGGGCAAACATTCGCGACATTCTGCACGGTTTCGTCGAATCTGGTGGAACGGTGATCGTCTCGAGCCACGCGATGGACTTAGTGCAGCGAATGTGCGATCACGTCGCCGTCATCGCGGACGGGCGAGTTCTTGTATCCGGAACCACAGACGAAGTACGGGGAGACTCCACCCTCGAAGACCGCTTTGTCGAACTGGTCGGCGGACGACGCCACGGAAAGGGCCCGGAATGGTTGCGCATCTCGTAAGGCTGCGCTTTCGACTGCTCCTCAACGGGCTCAGTCGCAGTCCGTGGCAAGCAGTCGCGGTCGTTCTCGGCACACTCTATGCGGTATTTCTCCTATTCTTGGCAGTAGTCGGACTCTTCACGATGAGTTTTGCGCCTGATGAAGTTGGCCGCACCGTGAGCGTGCTCGGCGGCGCAGTCTTGGTGCTCGGATGGACCGTGTTGCCCCTATTGAGTTCCGGCATCGACGAAACTGTTGAGCCCGCGAAGCTCGCCGTGTTCCCTATTCCCCTCAACACACTCGTGCTCGCCCTCGCCGTCAGCGGGCTCTTGGGGGTTCCCGGAATCGTCACCACGTTGGCCACCTTCGCGACGAGCCTAATCTGGTGGCAAACACCGATAATTGCAGTCGTCGCCGTTGCGTGTGGGGCTGTCGGTGCTGCGACCTGCATTGTCGGATCCCGGATGCTCGCAGCACTGACAGTTCGAATCTCAAGTGGTCGCCGCGCCCGCGAAGCAAAGACAGTATTGGTCCTCATCCCGCTGATTCTGCTTGGTCCGGCAATTTTGGGTGTTTCGTCGCTCTTTCGCGAGTTCTCAGACGTATTCCCGACTATTGCCGGCGTCGTCGCGTGGACCCCAATCGGTGCTATTTGGGCGGTGCCCGGCGACCTCGCTCTGGGTAACCCTGGTGAAGCGGCACTTCATGCTCTGACCGGACTTGCAACACTCACGCTCGCAGTGTTCGTGTGGCGTTGGGCAATCGATCGTGCGCTCGAACGCCCAGCGCACTCGACAACTAGCGCCAGCTCTCACCGCGGTCTCGGCTGGTTCCGGGTGTTTCCTGGTACCCCGAGCGGCGCAGTGGCTGCACGCGCTCTTACTTACTGGATTCGTGATCCCCGATACACCCAGTCCCTCATTAGCGTTCCGCTCGTGCCCACGTTGGTATTTTTCTACAGCGGTGCCAGCGGAGACCTTAGCGGTCTGCTTTTTGTTGGGCCGATTGTTGCTGTGCTTCTCGGCATGTCGATCTATACAGACGTCTCCTACGACAACACCGCGTTCAGTCTGCATTTACAGACTGGAGTAAGTGGCCAAGCAGACCGGTGGGGGAGAGTGGTTGGCGTGTCCGTTTTTGCAATTCCGGTCACGATCATCCTTACCGTGGCCAGCGTGTGGGTTAGTGACAGCTGGGAACGCCTTGCGGGTTTGCTGGGAATTTCACTTGGCCTGCTGCTGACTGGGCTAGCGCTCTCTTCGGTGGTCTCCGGCCGGTTTGCTTTCTCCGTGCCCGCCCCCGGGGATAACCCATTCAAGTCACGTCCCGGAGGGGGTTTCACTCTCATGCTCTCTATGTTCGCCTCGTGGACGGCGCTAGCAATTTTGTCGCTGCCCGAGATGATCGTGGCACTGCTCGGTTTTGCGACCGATCAACCGCTACTCGGATGGATAGCGCTGCTGCTCGGAATAGGCCTCGGTGCGGCGCTGCTGGTCATCGGTGTTCGTTGGGGCGGAAAGATTCTCGATCAGCGCGGCGCCGAACTCTTAGTTCAGCTTCAGCGACAGAAATAGACCCCCGCATTGTGACAGCGCGTACAGCTAGGCGGCGTAGTTTTCAGTCATGAACGATGACCCCACTAAAATGCGGAATCAACCGGCGTTAACCACCACTTCGGGCAACAGCTGGCTCATTGTCGGCGCGCTATTCGCAGCCATCACGATAGCGACGCTTGTTGCGCTGGCGCTGCTGCCTCCAGCCGGACTGGCATTCATTTCAATCGTGGTGATTGTGACGCTCTATCTGGCGATGCTCATCGTCAGGTTCGTCGTGCACGGTCGCAAGCGTCGCCTGAGGCTCATAGCCGCATGCTTTTTGACCATTGCGCTCGTCGGCCTCAGTTCCGTGATTGCCATTGCGGCAGTGAACTGGGCACAATTTTAAGGAGCTAGCGAGAAAGCAAATCTGCGCGTAACGGATTCGCCTCGAACCACTCGGCGACGTACCAGCACATTGGCAGAACTCGCTTCGAGGAGTTCAACTCAACGTCGTCCATCGCGAATGTGACGAGATCTGCCGCATAGCCTTTACCGCGGTGGTCTGGCTGCGTGTAGGTGTGAGTAAAAGAAATCGAACCGTCGTTAGATCGGTATTCCGCAACGGCGACGAGAGTGCCATCAACATTCATCACGTAGCGGTTCGAGTCTGCTTCGTGAACAAATTGGGTGGTCATCCCTCTAGCCTAGGCCGGGAGAGCAGCCTCTATTGCACGGACGATGGCGGGATCATCCGGAACTGTCGTTGGTCGAAAGCGGTGCACTTGGTTGTCGGGGGTGACCAAGAATTTTTCGAAGTTCCAGGTCACGCGCCCGGCTTTGCCGGTGCGGTCTGGTGTCTTTTTGAGTTCCGCATAGAGCGGGTGCGCCGACTTGCCGTTGAGCTTCGCCTTCTCGAACATGGGAAAGGTGACGCCCCATGTTGTTGAACAGTATTCTTTGATCGCATCTTCAGTGCTCAGCTCCTGCAAAAACTGATTACTCGGAAAGCCCAATACCGCGAATCCACGTTCGCCATACGTTTTCTGCAACTGCTCAAGCTGTTCGTACTGCGGAGCGAGACCGCACCGCGAAGCGACGTTCACGATCAACACGACTTTGTCGCGAAAATCGGCGAGAGACGTTGTGGTGCCGTCAATGGTGGTCAAGGGGATGTTGCGGAGTTCAGTCACGCAATCAGGCTACGCCCGCAGGCTGGGCACCCGCCTGTGACATCCCGAAGGTTGACAGGGAGATTCGGTAGTGTTGACCTTTCACCCGTCACCGCGTCAGTCGCCCTGCGAAAGCGAGTCCATGCCCGATAGTCCCCTATCAGCGAGTGCCTACGAGGTTCTCGGTGTAGAGGCCTCGGCTAGCGATGCCGAGCTGAAGAAGGCATTTCGGCGGGCGCTTCGCGAGACCCACCCCGACACAGGGGGAGACCCCGAGCGCTTTGCCGCGGTGCAGCACGCGTGGGATCGCGTAGGTACTCCAGAGAAACGGCGCGGCTACGATTCCGGCGCTGCTTCACGCTCTCGTAATTCTCGCTCCAGTGAATCAGGTGCGGCTAGTTCGCCCTTTGCTGCGAGGGGTGCCTCGCAGGCTCGTGAGGACTCTCGCCCTCGAGCTCGAGCCTATGGACACCCGGGCGGATGGCGCCGGGAGCGTTTTCTCGAGAGCATGCGCGAATGGGTTGGGCGAGGTGTCGCGCTCGATGACCCCTACGATCCGGCGCTCGTACGGAGTGCGCCGCGGGAGATCCGCCGCACACTCGCTGATGCACTCGCCGAAGAGGCAACCGCCCGCACTGTCAGCACGCTCGGTATTGGCTTCACTATCTGGCATGATGTCGCCACCGGGAGCCCTGACCGCAAGATCGATCACGTCGTGCTCGGACCGACCGGGTTGTTTGCGATCCTCTCTGAAGACTTCGGCGGCCCTGTAAAGGTTCGTCGTGGCGAACTTATCGGCCCCGACGTTCAGCCAGAGAAGCCCATGCATGAGCTGACTTCACGAGCAAAGTCGCTCAGTCGACAGCTCAAGGTAGCGTTCACGTGCTTCGTGATTGTTGTTCCTGATGATTCCCTTGCTCAACCGCAAGTGCCACTCGGATCGGCGCGCGGACAGCCGACAATGGTGGTGCGCCAGAGCGTTCTCGCTCACCTTCTGCGTACCGGACCAGAAGTATCCCGCAGCCGCCACATCGGCGGCAACGAACTCTTCGACGTTCGTACCAGGCTCAGCAATGGAATTACTTTCGTCGAATAGCTGTTCCAGCGTCTGACGTTCTGCCGATGGTCAACAGCCGTTCACCCCAAGCCGGTGTCGTGCGCCGACGTCACGCACACGCCGGGAGTAGGGTGAACCCGTGAAGACGAACGCCACGCTTCCTCGGCGAGTGAACACGTTCGACGCCACCATGATTGGTCTTGGATCAATGATCGGTGCCGGGGTGTTCGCGGCTTTTGTGCCCGCCGTTCAGGCCGCAGGGGCCGGGCTCCTCATTGGTCTCGGTATAGCCGCAGTTGTTGCGTGGTGCAACGCCGCAGCTTCCGCGCAGCTCGCCGCAGTGTATCCAGTCGCCGGCGGAACGTATGCGTACGGACGCGAGCGACTTGGTCCTTGGTGGGGCTTTTTCGCCGGATGGTCGTTTCTTGTCGGAAAAACTGCAAGTTGCGCCGCGATGGCCCTCGTATTCGCCGCGTATGTGGCGCCTGTTGGATGGGAGAAGCCGATCGCTATCGTGGCGGTCGTCGCACTAACGATAGTGAACCTTCTCGGCGTAACGCGCACGGCATTGGCGACAAAAATCATCGTGATCTTTGTGGTCCTTGTACTCGTTGGTGTTCTGGTCGCAGCAGTAAGCTCACCCTCATTGGGAGCGCACGCGATCACTTTCGCGGGCGACGTCAGTCTTTACGGAATCCTTCAGTCAGCGGGACTGCTCTTCTTCGCGTTTGCCGGATACGCCCGGATAGCGACGCTAGGTGAAGAAGTTATCGACCCTCAGCGGGCGATTCCTCGAGCAATCATGTTCGCCCTAGCCATCACTGCTGTGCTTTACCTCGCGTTGGGCGTGGTCATGCTCTCTGTGCTCGGAGGGGACGGTCTGGCGCAGTCGCAGGCGCCTGTTGCTGATCTGTTGGAGGCCGCTGGTTGGGGTTCGGCTTCCAGGCTTGTTGCGATAACCGCCGGTGTCGCCTCTCTCGGGGCTCTCTTGGCGCTGATGGCAGGAATCGGTCGCACGGCGTTCGCCATGTCGCGAAACGATGATGTGCCGCGCTGGCTGGGAGCCGTGCATCCAAAGTTTTCTGTGCCGTATCGGGCCGAGCTGGTTCTTGCGTTCGTCGTGATCGCAATTGTGTCAGTAGCCGACCTGCGTGGCGCAATCGCTTTCTCATCGTTTGGTGTTCTGCTCTACTACTTTGTGGCGAACGTCGCTGCCTTCACTCAGCCGGTAACACAGCGACGGGTACCGCGATTTATCAACGTGTTGGGCGCCACTGGATGTTTAGTGCTCGTAGTAACGGTTCCACTTGTTGGTATCGCGGTTGGGGTGCTCATTCTGATACTAGGGATTCCTGTGCGTTTGTTGTCCAACCGACAATCTGGCGCACTTTCCGATCTTGGCGCATAAGCTGGTTCTCTCTTAAGGAAGAGGTATTTGGATTCGTGATTCGCGTAATTAGCTACAACCTTCGTAAAAACAAGGCTGCCACAGAGTTGGCCGCACTCGCAGAAACGACTGATTTGGACGCCCTGTGCCTTCAAGAGGTCATAGCTTCTGAGCTTCCTACCGAGATTGGTGATTTGCATCTTGCAGATTCGACCAAAAACAACAGGCTCGGGCTTGCCGTCTACTATCGGCGCGAACGCTATGAGCAGACCGCGAGCCAGGCATTTGAGCTCAAGAAGTCGCTTCATGATCGAGTCTTCACGCCGACCCCCGAACGTCTTGTTGGCTCTCGGTTAGTCGACCGCGATTCTGGCGAGGAGCTGGTTTTAGCGTCATTCCATGCCGCGCCGCTCACCGCGCTCAATTCGTTACGTCGTAATCAAATCAAGGCAGCACACGAACTTTTGCAGACCCTCGGTTCGGGCGCACCGATTCTTATGGTCGGGGACTACAACTATCCGCTGTTTAAAGACGGACTAACCCAACGCGTAAAGAAGACGGGCTACGACCTTTCGCTCAGCGATCGCATGACCTACACGAATTACAAATTTTTCCGCGGTCATTTCGATTTCGTCACCTCGCAGGGGTTTACGATCGAGGGCGTAGAGACCCTCACCCGTGGAGCGTCTGATCATTTGCCGATCTTGGTAAGCGCCGAATACGGGACCACCAACACACACCATTCCACGATGTCAGCGGAGCCACTCGCAAGCTAGACGGTGGCGTACCAACAGTCGTTGAGTTAGCCTTCGCCGCCCAAGTTACCGGCGAGACGCTCGTGCATGTATTGGCTGGCTTCGTTGAGGCCGATAAGAACCACGCGCTTTCCGTGGCGCTCATACTTGGTCGTGATCGCATCAAGTGCCGCAACCGTTGATGCATCCCAAATGTGCGAGTTCGACATGTCGATGATGACCCGATCGGGGTCATCTGAATACTCGAACTGGGTCGTCAAGTCGTTACTGGAAGCAAAGAAAAGTTCGCCGTTCACACGGTAGTAGGCGGTCGGAACCGTCTCGTCCTCGGGTAGCGTGCGCTCGACTGTTGCAAAGTGTGCGACGCGACGGGCGAAAGCGACCATCGCAACGACGACACCGACGAGCACGCCAATGGCGAGGTTGTGGGTCACAACGACAACCACAACGGTGGCAACCATGACGACCGTCTCGCTCAACGGCATCCGCTTGAGAGTTGACAACTGCACGCTGTGCCAGTTGAAGGTAGAGACCGCAACAATGATCATTACGGCAACGAGCGCGGCCATGGGGATGATCGCAACGATGTCTCCTAGGACAACAACCAGGATGAGCAAGAAGATGCCTGCCAAGAAGGTCGAGATGCGAGTGCGGGCACCCGATGCCTTCACGTTGATCATCGTCTGACCGATCATCGCGCATCCGCCCATTCCGCCGAACAGCCCCGAAAGCACATTCGCAACACCTTGACCCCAGGCTTCACGCGTCTTGCGTGAGTGGGTGTCGGTGATGTCGTCAACGAGCTTGGCGGTGAGGAGCGACTCGAGGAGGCCAACGAGCGCCATCGCGAGTGCGAACGGTCCAATGATGGAGAGCGTCTCCCACGTGAGGGGAACGTTCGGGATAAACAGTTCGGGAAGGCTACGGGGGAGTTCGCCCTGATCACCGACGGTGGGCACTGCGATTGCCATTGTCACGGTCGCGAGAGTGATTAACACAATTGCAACCAGAGGTGCGGGGATAATCTTCGTGAAGCGAGGCATCAGCACCATGATGATGAGTCCGATACCAACGAGCGGATAAACCATCCACGGCACGTTAATGAGCTGCGGTAATTGCGCCATGAAGATCAGTATTGCGAGTGAGTTCACGAAGCCGAGCATGACGCTGCGGGGAATGAACCGCATGAGTTTGGCTACGCCTAGCACTCCCATAATCACCTGGAGAAGTCCGCCCAGGATTACGGTGGCGATGAAGTAGTCCATGCCATATTCGCGCGCTACCGGGGCAATCACTAGTGCAATCGCGCCCGTAGCCGCGGTGATCATCGCTGGTCTGCCACCGAGAAATGCGATCGATACGGCCATCACGAATGAGGAAAACAGCCCAACCCTCGGGTCGACACCCGCGATGATCGAGAACGAAATCGCCTCAGGGATAAGGGCCAATGCAACCACAAGGCCAGCCAGAATCTCGCGGGTGAGGAGGCGCGGCGTGCGGAGTGCCGTGAGCACAGAGGGATCTGCGCGATAACGATTAGGACGTGGGGTTTGAGCAATGGCGATAATTATCTCCTGCGAAAAGCGCCACACCGGGGCGCGGTTTACTAAATGATTGAGGAGCCTAGGCGCGAGATGCGCGCGGCTGAAGGCCGGCGACAATGCCGACTGAGACCAGGAATAGCCTAGCTAGACAAGAGCGGGCGACAACACCATGTGGCTGGGTCCTCTACCACGATAGCGGATCGCATAGATTCTTGGGTGACTCTCAGGCTGCGAGGAGCCGAATCTAGAGCAGGCGCGCCCGACTAAAAATCCCCGAGAACAGCGCGTGAGTGAGGGGGAGTGCCGAGATGACCATCAGCACAGTCCCCACTGTCGGGTCTGTTGGCCTCAACAGAATTCCGCCGATGAGCAGCGCGGTAAAGAGGATCGCAGACAGCACTCGGCGTGCAAGTTGTTCGATTACTCGGAGGCGCTTATCCGCTCCCGGGGTCTCTACGGTGAGCTGACCGCGTTGCATAAGAGTGGCGACGCTCTCCAACTGCTGAGGCAATCGCAGCAAGAGTCCGGCAGACGACAACGCTTGCTTGGCAAACTCCTTGACAGTGCCGCCGCCTTCGTCAATTGCGAGCCGCTGGGCGAAGGGTTCGATTGCTGTCCACACGTTGTAGGCGGAGTTGAGGTTACTGGCCACACCAGACGTTACAGAGACGGCACGGATGATCAGAAGAAAGTTCTCGGGGAGTTGGAATGGCATCGTGCGCACGACTTCACTGAATTCGTTGCCAAATGCGCGGAATTCCTGCGGGTCAACTTGTTGAAGTTCGGTGAAGCCCATTCCACCGAAGCGGTCGAAGAGTTCACCCATCGCCCGTTCGAGGGGGGCAGTTTCTGCGGTGCGCAACAGGATTCCCATATCGCGCACGCTGGCCACGAGTCCCGGTGCATCTCGTGCCGCCGCGGCAATGATGAGTCGCTGTAAGCCTCGGCTGAGGTTTTCGGGTACTTCACCCATCATCCCGAAGTCGATGAACGTGAGTGTCCACGCGGGAGTGCTGGGGTCCGGCCTATCCGGGATTGCGGGCGTGACAAAAATGTTCCCGGGATGCGGGTCGGCATGAAAGAAGCGATGCATGAAGAGCTGTTCGAACATTGCGCGCGACAGCTCGTCGGCAACTTCTGAGGGGTCGATCCCGGCTGCTTCTAGGCGCGAGAGGTCGTTGATCTTGATCGCGGTGGCGTCGGAGAGCGTCAAGACTCGTCGAGTCGTCCGTTCCCAGACGACTTCCGGTGCCTGAACTCGAGGGTCGTCGGCGAAGTTCGCGGCGAAACGTTCCGCGTTGCTTCCCTCGTTGAGGTAGTCAATCTCGCGCAGGCTGATGACAGCGAACTCTTCGAGAAGCGCCGGAAGGTCAACTCGGCGCGAAATGAAGCGAACGCGACTCAGCCAGCGGGCGACCCGACGAAGCGCAGAGAGGTCAACCTCGATGATTTCGGCAATCCCGGGTCGCTGAACTTTGACAACAACATCACTGAACCCCACATCGGTGGCGTCAGATGGCATGAGACGAGCGCGGTGCACTTGTCCGAAGGATGCCGCGGCGATGGGATTCGAGTCGAAGAACTCGTAGGCACGCTCAAGGGGAAGTGCGAGTTCATGTTCAGCACTCCCACGAATGAGGGCGAAATCGACTGCGGGAACTTCATCCTGCAGCCCCTCAAGTTCGCGGGTGATCTCCGAAGGCAGCACGTCAAGGCGTGAGGACATGAACTGTCCTACCTTGATCATGAGGCCGCCGAGATCGACCGCGAGCGTGTGGAAGTGGCGTGCGATGTGCGCTGCGCGAGCCAGACGTCGTCGAGCAGCGATGCGCTCAAGGCCGAAGCGCGGTAGTACAAGTTCGAACCACCATTCGAGAACCATGTACCGGGCAGCGAAACGCAGGATCCGACGGTAGCGGGCGCGCAGCTGTCTGGTGTCGGTCATCGATTCTCCCTAGTGCCGACTGTGCGGCTGCCTCTGTTCAGTCTTGCGCGAGGATTGCGTACAGTTTACGACGCGCATCGGTGACAACCGCGACGGCTTCGTCAACCTGCTCGGGACTGCCGTTGCGCATGATAGGAATTACCGCCTCAGCCAGCTTGGCTGCGGCGTGGGGGAGTGCAGTGGGGCGCGACGATTCGCGCGATCCCGAGTCCTCCCACGGAGCTGGGCGACTCGACTTCACTTCGTCGTGTCCCTTCTCTGTGAGCGTGTACGTCTTCTTGCCGTCAGCCTCGTGTGCTTCGATGAGGCCTTCATCGGCGAGCAACTGAAGTGTGGGGTACACCGAGCCGGGGCTGGGCTTCCAGGCGCCATGGCTGCGCTTCTCGATCTCATGGATGATCTGGTAGCCATGCATTGACTCTTCGGCCAAGAGGGAAAGAATGGCAACGCGAACATCCCCGCGCCCCATTCGTGGAGCTACCCGGCGGTCAAATTCTGTGCGCATGTTGTCGAATGCGTCCCACAGACCTTGGCCCGCGTTGTCGAATGCGTCTGCGAACGAGCGGCGAGAGTTTCGTCCACCGGTTCCGAATGAGTTGTTCATGCTGATCCTCCACTCTGTAGATAAGGGCCAGGGCGGCCCTGCCGATACTCAACGATACATCGTTAATACCTTCGTCGACGGAGATTTCAGCGAATTAGCAGCGATCGTTGCTGCGTGGGTCAGTCGCGTCAGACGCATCGTGCGCATGGGACGCAGTAAGTGAAAACAATCGAATGCCGACCATTGCCATCCACATCAATGAGGACCACATCGCAGCCCGCTGAACCAGCCCCAGTGAAGCCTCCATCAGACCAACCGCAATGATCGGTCCCGAGACAAGTGCCACCAAGCCCAGCTAGAAAGAGACAACCTGCGCAGTCATGCCAAACCGTCCGTCCGTGCGGAACACGAACGCTGAAAGCATCGCGGCGACAGGGAGCCCGATCGCTCTAGGCGCGCTGAAGACGCCGTGGAGCTGCCCCGAGACGGTGACATCGACACAACCTGCGTCGCACGGGAAGAATCCCACAACAACCATCCCGACTCCGGCGATGGAAAGAGAAACAACAGCAAGCACCTTGACCCAGCCACCCCGCAACAAGGTTGCGTACGCGATGGCAAAAGCGAGAATGCACAACCCGAGCAACACGAATCCGGCCACATTCATGACAGTGCCTTGGGGCGCGTTAACAGCACCGAGTTCACTTTGCGTGTCGCGAATCGCGATCGTAACCCGCCCACATCACGCCCAACACGATCGTGAGCACGATGAAGAACACCACACCGAGAGCAGCCACCAGCGCCAGTAACCGCCCAGCAGCCATGGCCGGCATCAATCGACCTTTCATGTTGAGGCATCGCTCCGAAGCTCGCATTCCAACAGGATGGCACCGAAACCGTGAGTTCTGCCGTGCCACGCACCTGAAACAGTCGCCGTCTCCCTAGTGCGAGCGAAGCTTTGTCCACGCCAAGCATCTTCGTTAGTACGTGCCCTCATCGAGACAAGAAAAGGTCGACACCCAAATAGATCTGGGTGTCGACCTTTTCTTTCAACTACCGATTCGGTGTCCGAATCTTTCACTGTGCGCGAAGGGGGACTTGAACCCCCACGCCCTTACGGGCACTAGCACCTCAAGCTAGCGCGTCTACCAATTCCGCCATCCGCGCGCATCAGCGGCGCTACAAGAGCACCGCCGAGATAAGAGAATAGCATCAATTCTGAACACAATTCGACGCACCCCATCGTCGCGATTGCGGGCGACCGATCTGCTCTACCGTGGCGTGCAGATTTTTCCCGGTCAGACGGCTAGCGTTGGCTTATGACTTCTGAGCCTTCTCTCGAGCGCACCGCTCAAATCGCGCAAGATCTCATCCGTCTCGACACCACGAACTACGGTGAGGGTCGCTCGAACGGCGAAACTGATGCCGCCGAATACTTGGGGGCGCTGCTCGATGAGATGGGGTTAACCACCCAATACTTTGATGCCGCGACCGGCCGCACGACGGTTGTTGCTCGTGTTGAGGGGAGCTACGACACCGAGTCGTCAGCACCCCACGCGAAAGAACGCCCGGCACTGATCCTGCACGGCCACACGGATGTTGTGCCCGCCGACCCACAAAACTGGTCAGTCGATCCGTTCGGGGGAATCATTCGCGACGGACTCCTGTGGGGCCGCGGGGCCGTAGACATGAAGAACATGGATGCCATGATCATCACGGCGCTCGGCGACATCTTGGAGGCAGGAAAGCGCCCGGCACGAGACCTCATCATCGCCTTCTTCTCTGACGAAGAAAATGGTGGCGAGTTCGGTTCACACTTCATGGTCGACCACCATGCCGATGTTTTTGACGGTGCCACGGAAGCAATTAGCGAGGTCGGTGGATATTCGGTAGATCTCCAGGGCCAGCGCGCCTACCTGTTGCAGACCGGCGAGAAAGCTCTGGTGTGGATCAAGCTCACCGCCCGGGGCATGGCGGCCCACGGCTCACGCGTGATCAACAACAACGCTGTTACGAAACTTGCTGAGGCGGTCGCAATCTTGGGCCGCCAAGAGTGGCCCGTGCGTCTCACCGATACAACGACGCTCCTCATCTCTGAGCTGTCGCGCATCCTCAAAATCGATCCAGAGGTGGTTGGGCCAGATGAGCTAATTCTTGCCACAGGCACCGCCTCCGGCTTCCTGCAGGCCACGTTGCGTACGACGAGCAACCCAACGCTGTTGAAGGCCGGCTACAAGCACAACGTGATTCCGGACATCGCTGAGGCACTAGTCGACATCCGCACCCTGCCAGGGGAGGAGGACGATGTTCTCGCGCAGGTGCGTGCGCTGCTGCCCGATGAGATCGAGATCGAGATCATGCACCGCGATATCGGTCTCGAGACGAGTTTTGATGGCCCGTTGGTCGACGCGATGATCGGCAGCCTCAATGTCTTCGATCCTGGAGCTCCTGTGTTGCCGTATTTGATGTCTGGCGGCACCGACAACAAAGCTCTCAAGCGTCTCGACATCACCGGGTACGGATTCGCGCCCCTGCAGTTGCCGCCGGAGATCGACTTTCCCGGCATGTTCCACGGTGTTGATGAACGAGTCCCGCTAGACGCACTAGTCTTTGGCAGGCAGGTCTTGGGTGACCTGCTTCTCAAGTACTAATTCTCAGCTGACCGGGAGCGCTTCATGGGGTTTATCGAGGCCATTATTTTGGGGCTTGTTCAGGGCCTTACCGAATTTTTACCTATCTCGTCGAGCGCCCACCTGCGCATCATGGGGGAGTTCCTGCCCTCCGCAAGTGATCCGGGCGCGACATTCACCGCAATAACCCAGATTGGCACCGAACTGGCAGTCATCCTGTATTTCCGCAGAGATATTGCGCGCATCCTGACCCGGTGGTTTCAACAGTTCCGTAAGACGACAAGTGCACACCGAGAATCGATTACTGGCAGCGATCCGGATGTTCGGCTTGGCTGGCTCGTAATCATCGGCACGGTGCCCATCGTGCTTGTCGGCTATTTCGCCCAGGAGTACATCAGGTCAACATTCCGCTCGCTCTGGTTGGTGGCGACCGTGCTGATCGTGTTTGGCATCATTCTGGGGATCGCCGATTACCTCGGAAAGCGCACGCGCTCAATTGAGCAGATGAGCTACGGCCACGGCATCGCGATAGGTCTCGCACAAGTGCTTGCACTCGTTCCCGGGGTCTCCCGCTCCGGCTCAACGATGACGGCCGGACTTGCCCTCGGCTACACCCGACCTGCGGCAGCACGCTTCGGGTTCCTGCTCGCTATTCCCGCTGTCTTCGGCAGCGGCCTTTACGAACTCGTCCACAGCTTCGGCCAAACCGACGAACCCTTCACCTATGCAGAAACGGCAGTTGCAACCGTGATCGCGTTTATCGTGGGCTACGGAGTGATTGCCGCTCTGATGCGCTACATCGAGAAGCGTTCATTCTTGCCGTTCGTGATCTATCGCGTTTTGCTTGGAGCGACACTCTATGTGCTGCTCGCGACCAACGTCATCCAGCCTTTGTAGACAGCATGCTGATGCGCGGGCGTCGCAACAGCAGATCCGTGGCGACGGGAGACTAGTCCTTGCCCCGCCACGGCTCATCGCCGGCTGAGCCCGGATCGGGCTTGTCATCGCCGCGACGAAGGTACTTCTCAAACTCCTGAGCAATAGCCTCCCCACTGGCTTCGGGGGAGTCGACGGTGTCGCGGGCCCGTTCCAACTGTTCGATGTACGACGACATGTCATCATCTTCGCCCGCGAGCGCGTCGATGCCGGTTTCCCAGTCGCTGGCCTCGCTCACGAGGTCGCCTCGCGGAATCACGACATCCACAATTTCTTCGAGCTTGTCGATGATTGCCAGAGTCGCCTTCGGCGAAGGCGCGTTGTGTACATAGTGCGGAACGGAGGCCCAGATCGACATCGTCGTGATTCCCGCCGACTCGGCAGCCTGGCCCAGCACCGAGAGGATGCCCACGGGGCCTTCGTAGTTGCTTCGCTCAATCTCCAGCGCGGTACGCACTGCAGGGTTTTCGCTTGACGTGAATACCGAAATCGGTCGAGTGTGGGGTACATCGGCAAGCATCGCACCAAGAAACACGATCGATGTGATGCCGTTATCAACGATGGTGTCGAGGATTTCCCGTGTGAACGCTTTCCACGACCGGGACGGCTCAGTGCCCAAGAGCAAGTAAATGTTTGACTTATTGTTAGCGCTCAACTGCAACTCTGCATCAGCGGCAATACTCTCGGGGCGCACTGTATTGGGTTGCGAGGGGCCGTAAATGGTGACTGATGGCCACGTCAACGTTCGGTTACCGTCGTCGTCGTAGGCAACGATCGGTCGATTGAACTGGTAGTCGAAGTAGTCTTCGGGGTCGACTTCGGCGATGGGGTAGACGTCTAACTGTTCCTTGAGGGATCTGACGGCGCCACTGGCCGCTTCTCCGGCGTCATTCCACCCCTCGAAGGCGACGACCAAGAGTCGTCCGTTCGTGAATGGGGTGTTAGTCACAGGTCTCCTTTGGATCGAGTGCCACGAATGTCACTAACTCAAGGATAGAACTACGATGGTGCGTTGTGACTCACTCCACTCCGGCTGCCGTTCTCTGGGACATGGATGGCACCCTCATAAACTCCGAACCGTACTGGATTTCTGCCGAAATAGACGTCGTTGAGTCCTTTGGCGGTGAGTGGACGCACGATGATGCAATGGCTGTTGTTGGCAGCGGTCTCTTCATTTCTGCTCGCGCGATGCAAGCCAAAGGCGTTCAGCTCGATGAGAATGCCATTGTTGATGCGTTAACTGAACGTGTGATGGCTCAACTGTGTGACTCTGGCATCCCTTGGCGTCCGGGTGCACGTGAGTTGTTGCGTGAGCTGCGCACAGCGGCTATTCCTACGGCTCTCGTCACGATGTCGATCGGCCGAATGGCGCATCACGTCGTCAACAACCTCGGGTTCGACGGCTTCGACGCTGTGATCTCGGGAGACGACGTTAAGAACCCGAAGCCGCATCCTGAGCCCTACCGAGCGGGTGCCGCGGCTCTGGGCGTGCAGACTGCTGACTGTGTCGCAATCGAAGATTCACCTCCGGGCGCCACATCGGCGTTTACTGCTGGAGCGACTGTGGTGGGTGTTCCGTTTATGGTGGAGATTCCGGAAGGCCTGACTCACGCGCTCTGGCCAACCCTCGACGGGCGCACGCTCGAACATCTGTCAGAACTTCATGCAAAGGTAGCCACTCGATGAGCGACGTATTCCGACGACAGAGCGGTCCATTCCGCATAGGGGATCGCGTTCAACTGACCGGACCAAAAGGCCGACTGAATACGGTCACGCTTGAGCCCGGAGGAGCGTTTCACACCCACCGCGGCGTACTGAGCCACGACGTCATCATCGGACTTCCGGATGCCAGTGTCGTCACCTGTTCCAACGGAATCGAATATTTGGCGATGCGGCCGCTGCTCACCGACTTCGTCATGTCGATGCCGCGCGGTGCTGCAATCATTTACCCAAAGGATGCAGCCCAGATCATTGGGCAAGCCGACATCTTTCCCGGTGCTCACGTGGTCGAGGCGGGTGTCGGATCTGGGGCGCTATCGCTGTGGCTGCTGCGCGCGATCGGGCCCAGTGGAAGGTTGAGCTCTTTCGAGCGCCGCGAGGAGTTCTCCGAGATCGCCCAGTCCAACGTGGAAGCTTTTCTCGGAGCGAAGCCAGAGAATTGGTCAGTAATTGTTGGCGACCTGCAGGAACAGCTGCCAGCATCCGTGGTGGCTGGCTCTGTTGACCGCGTTGTGTTGGACATGCTCGCGCCGTGGGAGTGCATTGCGGAATGTGCTGACGCGCTCACGCCCGGTGGCGTCGTGCTCTGCTACATCGCGACGGTCACCCAGTTGTCGCGCGTGGCCGAGGCCATCCGCGCAACCGGGCTATTCACCGACCCAGACTCCAGCGAAACAATTGTGCGCGGTTGGCACGTTGAGGGGCTAGCCGTTCGTCCCGATCATCGCATGGTTGGCCATACCGGATTCTTGATGACGGCACGCCGTTTAGCGCCCGGTTCGGTTTTGCCGGAGCTCAAGCGCCGCGCATCCAAAACAGACTTCAGTGACGAGGATGTTGAAATCTGGACGCCGGGTGCACTGGGAGAGCGCAGTACGAGTTCAAAGCGGCTGCGAAAGACTGCACGAGAAGCGAAAGCCGCGGCAGAGGCCGCGTCTTCTGACCGGTAGAGTGTTGGCGATGTCTGTGTCGAAGAAAAGAGTGTTTGTGCAGAAGCTTGCAGTAGTGGTCCTGAGCGCCGGAGTCGTTGTTTCCTTGACCGGTTGCGCCAATGGCCCGTTCGATCTTTCAGCGTGTGACCCCATCTTCACCTCGGGCAGCAATTCCGCTCTCGTGAGCGCCGACGGAAAGCTCAGCGCTGACCCGGAGGCTGAATTTCCCACCCCGCTCATCGCTGACCGTGTGGAGAGCCAGACGGTCGTGGCTGGCGATGGCGAGCAGGTCGGCCATGGCGACGTCGCCACCCTGCAGATCACAATTTACAATGGAGAAACCGGCGAACAGCTCATTTCTACCGGGCACGACACCGCTGGATTGCGAGTTCCCGTCGTTGAGCGTGAGCCTCGCTTCGGTGAGATCGCGCAGTGTGCCACCGTCGGATCACGCATCGTGACCGTGGGAACGGCCGGCGAAATCTTGGGCGCAGACAACATCGCTCAGAACCAACTTCCGGTGACGGAGACTGACACCATCGTCATGGTCAGCGACATAGAGACTCGCTACCCTGGCAAAGCGACCGGCGCGAACCAGGTACCACCCGCAGGGCTCCCCGCAGTGGTGTTGGCACCGAACGGTCAGCCAGGGTTCACATTCCCGGGAACCGATGCCCCAACGGAACTTAAGATTGCAACGCTCAAGGTCGGCTCTGGCCAGACTGTGGCCGAGGGTGACCTTGCTGTGATGCACGTCAGCGGCATTGAGTGGGACGCAGACGCAACGTTTACGAACAGTTGGGAAGAAGCTGGCGTTCCTGGAACCTACCTCGCCCAGAGCAGTGAAACGTCAGAGAAAGGGCTACCACCCGGACTTGCCGAAGCACTGATCGGCCAAAAGGTCGGGTCGCAAGTTCTTGTTGTGCTTCCCCCCGCGGTGGGATTTGCTCCGGGAACGGAACCGAACGGCGTGACCAGCGGCTCGACTCTGGTGTTCGTCTTCGACATTCTGGGAATCCAAGAGCAGTAAACGTTCACTACGACACGGCCGGGTGTCAGAGACATAGGATTTGACTCGTGCCAGTACCTAAAGTTCCCAACGAGGAACGACTGTTTAGCTTGGTATTAGCCTTGCTGTCTTCTGAGGCGGGGTTGACGAAGAGCGAAATCTTGTCGACCGTGCAGGGATACCGTCAGCGTTTCGTGCACTCCGGCGATAATTCCAACCTTGAGCGCCAATTCGAACGCGATAAGGATGATGTTCGCGAACTCGGAGTTCCGCTTGAGACAATTGAGTCTCCAGAACAGGCCGGCAACAATCACAACCTGCGCTATCGCATCCCGCGTGCCGATTACGAACTTCCCGACGACATCAGCTTCTCTGCCGAAGAATCGACTCTTCTCGGTTTGGCGGCAATGGTGTGGCGCGAGGGTTCTCTTTCCGAAGAGTCACGGCGGGCGATGGTTAAACTGCGTTCGCTTGGCGTTGCTACCGCCGAGCCCGTGTTGAGCTACGCGCCTCAACTACGGGTGCGCGAGGAGTCATTTGAGCCACTCCGCTCAGCACTCGACAAAAAGGTGTTGGTCACGTTTGACTACCTCAAACCGGGGGAGCAGTCATCCACCCAGCGCACTGTTGCGCCTCTCGCACTTGTGCAGCATCAGGGCAGGTGGCACCTTTACGCGAAGGATCCCGAGACCGATCGATTCAAGACGTTCTTGCTTCGCCGCATTGTGAGCGCTGTGCGGGCGAGCAAGAAACCGTTTGATGAATCGACAGTGGATGCTGCTGCGCGCGCCTTGGCGGAGCTCGAAGCGGTCTGGCAATCCAATGTTGCTGTGGTGCAGGTTGAGCCGGGTACCGATGCCGCCACTCGATTGAGCAAGCGACGTGGTGCCGCGACAAATCCAACTACCGATCTTGAACTGCACTTCACTGACCTTAATATTTTTGCTGATGAGCTGGCTAGTTTCGGGCCCGAGGTGCTTGTGGTTTCCCCTCCCGTGCTTCGCTCTGCGGTCATTGAGCGCCTGACCAGAACGGCGGCAGACCATGGCTAAGAAAGCCCAACCTCTGCGTGCGCAAGACAAGCTGGTGTATTTGCTCGCACTGGTTCCCTATTTGATGGATCACGACCGCGTGAGCGTGTCGGAGGCTGCAGCCCATTTTGGTGTTCCTGCGCAGCAGATTCGGGATGCCGTGCGACTGATCGCGGTTTCTGGAATTCCTGGTGAGACAGCCACGTATCAAGACAGCGATCTTTTCGATATTGCCTGGGATGATTTCGAAGACAACGATCAGATCGTGCTCACGCACATGGTCGCAATCGATGATTCGCCACGGTTCTCTGCTCGGGAGGCATCGGCCCTGATCGCGGGGTTGCAGTACCTTTCTGGTTTGCCCGAGCATGCTGACCGTGCCGCGATTGCCTCATTAATGTCGAAGCTTTCTCGTGGAGCATCCGCGCAGCCCACCGCTGTGGGCGTTGAGGCGAGTGATCTCGATGAGACGATGGCGCTCATTCGCGAGTCTGTCGCGGCGGGAACCCAAATTGAGTTTGACTACCGCAATTCGCGTGGCGAGTCCGAGCGGCGCCGTATCGATCCTTTGCGCGTCGAATCGGTGGATGCGGATTGGTATGTTCGCGGATGGTGCCACTCGCGCGAGGACGTGCGAACGTTCCGCCTTGACCGTATTTCCCAGCCCACCATGACGTCGGAACCCATCACTCGCACCGCTGCCGACGTGAGCCTTCCGGAAACTCTGTTTGATGCGTCACCCGGGGATATCGCGGTCACGATCGATGTTGTGGAAAGTGGAGTCCCTCTACTGGGCGACTATGTGGCAGACGACGCCACGGTCGTTCCCTCGGGCGATCGAGTTCGCACGACTGTTCTAGTTCCGCATTTTCATGGGCTGAAGCGACTCGTTGCCGGCCTTCCTGGCGTGGTTTCCGTTGTTGCTCCTGCCGAAGCTCGCGCTACCGCTGCTCTGTGGGCTCGCGCTGGCGCGGATCGCTACACGGATCGGTCATAGGTGGTGCTGTGATCGCGTGGTGGGGTTGGGTTCTCATTTGGGTTGGCCTTGTGCTTGCCCTCCTGCTGGTGCTTGCCTTTCTTGCGTTCACCCTCTTCCGCAAGGCCATGGCGCTGATGCACGAACTTTCTGCGGTGGTTGACAAGACTTCCGCACTTGATGTGGATTTCTCGGAGCTCAGCAAGCCGCAAATTGCGGTGTTGGCTGAGATGACCCAGATTCGTGCACAGCATGAGGCTCAGCAGGGTCGACGAGCCGAAGTGAAGCTCGCACGTCACGAGCGCCGTATTGCGCGTGCGAAGCGCATCATCACACGTGATGCGAGCACCGCGCAGTGGCCAGAGGGCTGGTCCTAGATGGGTTGGCTGTTCGCTGTCGGTCTACTGTTTCTCGTTCTGCTCTGGACAGCAACGCGGTTACGTCGCCGATCAATCCGAGCGATATTGCTCACCAGCGGGGCCCAAACGTCAGGGACGAGCAGCCTTTATCGCCGCGGTCGTCGCAGTCCCCGCATTGCGGTGCGCTATACCGACAACTCCGGTACTCAGCGCGTCGCGGTGAAAGCGCTCGTTAGTGCCGGAGACACGGAGTTACTCAAGAAGCCTGCCGTCGTTCTCTACCATCCGAAGCGTTCCGGTCGGTCTGACTATGTGCTGCTCGGTTTCGGCGAATACCCCCAACGTTGGTTTCCGGTGGAGTTCGTCGAAGACCGCACACCGGGCAACTAGCCGAAGACTGTCCGGCAATTCAAAGCGAAGCTGGGTATGATTGGTTCACGCAGCCTTCGATAGTTAAGGAAGTTTTCATGTTCGGCAATGCTCTCAGCGGTTGGCACCTGATCATTCTTTTGGTCGTCATCCTCCTGCTTTTTGGTGCACCGAAACTTCCCGGGCTTGCGCGCAGTCTTGGCCAGTCAATGCGTATCTTCCGCAGTGAGGTTAAGACAATGAAAGACGAGAACAGTTCTGACTCCGCGACCGACGATTCGACTGATTCGGCGGATTCGAACAGCACTACGCCTCCTAAGCCCTAACCGGGTATGGCAGTGCGCGCCGAGAGGTGGCGTTCTAAGGGCGACGAACGGATGTCGCTCGGCGAACATCTCGTAGAACTCAAGAAACGGCTGTTCATTTCAGGGATAGCGATTCTGGTCACCGCAGTGGTTGGATTCATTTTTGCTGACTTCTTCATAAGTGCGTTGCGTGCTCCAATTACGAATATTGCTGAGTCGACGGGGCGAGGCGCAGCCCTTAACTACGACGCCGTCACGCAAGCTTTCGACATCCGGATGCAGATCGCCTTTACCGTGGCTATCGTTGCCGCGAGCCCGATCTGGCTGTACCAGGTGTGGGCGTTTCTCGTACCGGGTCTTGTCCGCAAAGAACGACAGTATGCGATCGGTTTTCTCGCGACAGCGATTCCACTATTTCTCGCCGGCTGTGCAGCGGGCTGGTACGTCATGCCTAACATCATCACTCTTATGCTGGGATTCGCGGGTGAGGAGGATCTCTCGAACCTCAACGCGAAGTACTACTACGACTTCATAGTGAAGTTGCTGCTCGCCGTGGGAATCGCCTTCGTGGTTCCGGTGTTTGTTGTTCTGTTGAACTTCGTTGGGGTGCTATCCGCACAGGCGATCCTGAAGGGCTGGCGAATTGCAATTCTGACGATCTGCGTCTTCACCGCAATCGCCACCCCCGCCGCAGATGTCATCTCGATGTTTTTGCTGGCGATCCCCATGATTGTGCTCTATTTCATTGCCGCCCTCATCGCTTGGCTCCATGATCGTCGAGCCGCTAAACGCGCGGCAAAGATTGATGCGGAGGTAGGCGCAGACGTCTAGCCTGATACCGCGCATGCTGCACCCGCCTCTGCTGCTACCGCTTAGGCTGTAGTGAATGAGTGATCTGTCTCCCGCCGAACGCTTCGCTGCGGCTAAGAAGCGTCGCGGATACCCCGTGCTCGAAGCTTTCCGTGCCAGCCAGCGGTTCGATCTCGATGAGTTTCAATTGTCGGCCTGCCACGTCGTCGAGGATGACAAGAGCGTCTTGGTCGCAGCGCCAACCGGTGCAGGCAAGACCATCATCGCCGAGTTCGCAATCTATCGGGCAATGCAGCTCAATGGCCCCAAGGTGTTTTACACCGCCCCGATGAAGGCGCTCAGCAATCAGAAGTTCCAAGAACTTGTCACCGAGTACGGCCCCGAAAATGTGGGTTTGTTGACGGGCGATACCAACGTCAATGCCGGTGCCCGCATCGTTGTCATGACGACCGAAGTATTGCGCAATATGCTGTACGCCAAATCAGATCTGCTGCGAAACCTCAGCACTGTCGTGATGGATGAAGTTCACTTCCTGGGTGATCGCTTCCGCGGTGCTGTGTGGGAAGAGGTGATCATCCACCTTCCTGACGATGTTCGCATGGTGTCTCTCAGTGCCACCGTCTCGAACGCTGAAGAGTTTGGCGACTGGCTGCAGGCCGTTCGCGGTGACACAGAAGTTATCGTCTCTGAAGAGCGTCCAGTGCCCCTAGAGCAGCATGTTCTCGTCGCTAGCAAGCTCGTTGACCTCTTTGACTCGTCCGGGCTCGCCGCCACTAACCGGGTGAACCCTGAACTCGTCCAAATGGCACGATTCGGCGGCCGAAACTTGAGCGCACGGCAACGTAAAGACAGCGGACGCTACCAAGCGCGTGGAGGTCGGCCGGCTCGCACTCGAATGGATCGCGCCGATGTTGTCGCGATGCTTGCATCTAAGAATCTTGTGCCTGCAATTTTCTTCATTTTCAGTCGCATGGGCTGCGATCAGGCGGTGAACCAGGTTCTTCGTGCCGGTGTTCGCCTCACGACGGTGCAGGAGCGTGATGAGATCCGAGAAATTGTGGAAGCCCGCTGCCGCACCTTGCTCGATGAGGACCTTGCCGTTCTTGGCTATTGGGAGTGGCTGAATGGCCTAGAACGTGGCGTTGCTGCGCATCACGCCGGGATGCTCCCCGCTTTCAAAGAGGTCGTCGAGGAGCTCTTCCAGAAGAAGCTCGTCAAAGCTGTCTTTGCGACCGAGACTCTTGCTCTGGGCATCAATATGCCAGCGCGCACTGTCGTGCTGGAAAAACTCGAGAAGTTCAATGGTGAGGCTCGCGTTCCGATTACTCCGGGGGAGTACACGCAACTTACCGGTCGCGCAGGCCGCCGCGGCATCGACGTCGAGGGCCATTCGGTCATCCAGTGGGTCGACGGCCTGGATCCTCAGGCAGTGGCAGCACTTGCATCGCGCCGCACCTACCCGCTGAATTCAAGCTTCACCCCGACCTACAACATGGCGGTAAACCTGATCGAATTATTTGGTCGGGAGCACACGCGCGAGATCTTGGAGTCGAGCTTCGCGCAGTTCCAGGCAGACCGTGCTGTGGTCGATCTCGCACGCAAGGTTCGTTCTCAGAAGAGCTCGCTCGAGGGCTACGAGAAATCGATGCAATGCCATCTGGGCGACTTTGGTGAGTATTCCCGCATCCGTCGTGAATTGAATGACCTCGAGAAGAAAGCCCAACCAAAGAACGATCCGAGCCAGCGGGCCGAGCGCGAGCGACGCCAACGCAAGCTTGCCGACCTGCGTCGCCAGATGCGCAAACACGACTGTCATGCCTGCACCGAGCGTGAAACTCACGCTCGGTGGGCGGAGCGGTGGTGGCGTCTCAAGCGGGAGACAGATCAGCTGAGCCGTCAGATTCAGAACCGCACGGGAGCTGTGGCAAAAATTTTCGATCGCGTTACTGATGTGCTGACGCAGCTCAAATACATTGAACCGGGCGCCAACGGCGAGATGACCCTCAATGAGCACGGCCGAATACTGCGACGTATTTATGGCGAACGTGATTTGCTCGTGGCCGAATGTCTTCGTCACGGCTTCTGGAAGGATCTGGACGCTGCATCAATGGCGGCGATGGCAACCACGCTCGTCTATGAACCGCGTCGCGATGAAGGGGATCTCAGCGACCGCTACCTCCCACGCGGGCCATTTCGCGAAGCGTTCGACAAGACCTCCACCCTGTGGGCGAAACTGGACGACCTCGAACGAGATAATCGTCTTCCCGGGAGCCAGCCGCTGTCTACCGGACTTTCGCTTGCGATGTACCGGTGGGCGAACGGCGCCAACCTCGACTCAGTGCTCGACTTGGCCGACATGGCAGCTGGCGACTTTGTACGCTCCACGAAGCAGGCAATCGATCTCCTCGACCAGCTCTCGGTAGTCGCCGACGGTGATGTCGGTCGAGCGGCACGCAAGGCGCTCGACAGCATCCGTCGGGGAATCGTTGCTTACAGTTCTGTCGCTTAGGCTCAACGAGTGATAATTCACAAACCCGTCGCTGTGTTGCCCCTCTGGGCAGCAGCCATTACGGCACTTGCTGCTGGCCCGATACTGGATGCGGGATTCCCTGATAAGGGTGTGTGGCCGATAACTTTCCTCGGCATCGCACTCGTCTTGATCGCTGCGCGCGGGAGAAATGTCGGCGGTGCGCTGCTCATTGGCTTCCTCGCCGGTGCTGCATTCTATTTCACACATATTCAATGGGCATCGCTGTTCTTGGGCCCAGTGCCCATGTCTGCGCTGTCGATTCTTGAAGCACTTTTCTTTGCCGTCGGAACCCTCGCAATCACTTTGGCGTATCGATGGCTGCCTCGCGTGTTCGGCCCGGGGTGGGGCTCCACGATTGGGCTGGCGATTGTTGTCGCGGGCTTATGGACAGCACGCGAGGCGTGGGCGAGCGTATGGCCGTACGGCGGTTTCGCGTGGGGCCGGGTTGCGCAATCTCAGTCAGAGAGCCCCCTCGCGGAGCTTTTCTCCTGGCTGGGCATTTCTGGCGTCAGCTTTGTGATGGTTCTTGTGGTCGCGCTTTCCTTGGCTGCGATCGAGTATTCGTGGCTGCACTACCGTGAACTTCCCCTCGATGAGCGGTCACAGCATGTGTCGCGAGCGTTGAGAACAGCATTCGTTCCGGTCGCTGTGTTCACGCTCCTGGTAAACGTTCCGACATGGTCTGTCGTTACGGAGGGGTCCCTTCGTGTTGGCGCGGTGCAAGGAAACGGCAAAGCCGGATATTTTGATAAGCGCGAGCGTGGAGACCTACTCGACGCACAACTTAAGGCGACTCAACCGCTCTATGGCGAGGACCTCGATCTGGTCGTGTGGCCCGAGGGCGGCACAGATGTTTCACCGCTGAACAATACGTACGCCGCCTCCGCGTTCGACTATGTCACTGAGCAAGCAGGTGCCCCGCTCATCTCCGGTGACATCACGGAACGTGACGGCAATATCTACAACAGCCAAATCTTCTGGAAGCCCGGGGACGGTGTCGTAGATATCTACGACAAGCGCCACCCTATTCCGTTCGGCGAATATGTTCCGAATCGCGACTTTTGGGCGCAGTTTGCGCCTGATCTCATCGGACTGATTGCCCGTGATTACACGATTGGCGCCACCGATATGGTGTTCGACGTCAACGATGTCATCGTTGGTGTAAACATTTGCTTCGACATTGTCGATGATCAAATTCTTACTGAGTCAGTCGAGCAGGGTGCGCAAGTCATCATCGCGTCATCCAACAACGCCGACTTTGGGCGCACCGATGAGAGTGCCCAGCAGCTGGCGACAGCGCGGATTCGAGCATTAGAGCTCGGGCGGAGCGTCGTCAACATCTCGACGGTTGGTCTGAGTGCGATCATCGCCCCCGACGGATCTACGATTGCCGAATTACCCTGGTATACCGCCGCAGCGATGATCGAAGATGTTCCGTTGAGCAGCACCATCACCCCCGCCGTTCTGTGGGGTCGCGAACTTGAATGGCTTGTTTCAGGAATCGGACTCGGCGCGCTTATCGTCGCAGCACTAGCTGGACGGAGAAACAATGCCTAACGTTGTCGTAGTCGTGCCCACCTATAACGAGATTGAAAACATTTCCTCAATCGTCGGTCGACTCAGGCAGGCAGTGCCACGAGCTCACGTGCTCATAGTTGACGACTCGAGCCCCGACGGCACGGGGGAGCGGGCCGACAAGCTTGCCGCAACAGATCCTGGCATCTCTGTGCTGCATCGCGCAAAAAAGGAGGGCCTAGGAAAGGCATACCTTGCCGGTTTCACGCTCGCTCTCGACCGCGGTTATGACTACATTGTAGAAATTGACGCTGACGGTTCACACGATCCCACAGATCTTCCCGCCATGATCAAGCTGGCGAAAGCAGGAAACGATTTGGTGATTGGTTCACGCTGGGTCGACGGCGGGTCGGTGAAGAATTGGCCCTGGTTTCGGCACAGTGTTTCGCGAGCAGGTAACGCCTACGCGCGTGCAGTCCTCGGGTCAGACATCAGGGATCTCACTGCGGGTTACCGAGTATTTAGAGCCAGCGCGCTACAAGAGCTTGGTCTAGAGGGTGTCTCGTCGCAGGGGTACTGCTTCCAAGTGGAGCTTGCCTGGACCTTGGAACGTGCGGGCTACCGAGTGGTAGAGCATCCGATCACATTCGTTGAGCGTTCTACAGGACGGTCAAAAATGCATGCAGGAATTGTTGCAGAGGCACTGCTCAGGGTCACCGGTTGGGGGCTGTCGGCGACCCTGAAAACAGTACGTCGTTAAGCGCCGATCTTCTGCTGACCCCGACGGGCCCGCAGGAAGTCGAGACGCTCCTGAAGAAGTTCTTCTAGTTCGGGGCGCGTGCGACGTTCGAGAAGCATGTCCCAATGACTACGGGGAGTCTTGACGTCAACTAGGTCGAGCTCGACGAGTTCACCTTCGCTATCGAGCAGTGTTCCTTCTTGACCAGTCTTGGCATCGTGCCACTGCTGGGGAACCTCGGCGTCGGACGAAAACATCACTTCGAACGTGTTGCCGTCGGCTGCCTTATATGTGCTCTTTTTCCGCGGGGAAAACTCGACACCCTCTTCGCTCTGTAGGCTCTGGGTTCCAAGTCTCATGCCGCGCAAGCTGCGATCTGCCATCGTGTGGCCTCCTTCAATTCGCGGTCTCTACAAGTAATAGACCCTCTTGCTGAACGAATGCTTCCAAGCGCGCAGTGTTCACAGTGAGTTGTCAGTCTTTGACAACATTTTCGCTGCTAAGACGTGGATTATGCACAGCCGGGTTGGGCGCGCGAGGCCACGACTTCGAGGGCCAGATCTGCTCGGTCGGTGACGATTCCATCGACGCCGAGATCGAGCAAGTGACGCATTCGCTGCGGTTCATTAATCGTCCATACATGCATCTCGAGTCCGAGATCGTGTACACGGTGAATCACCCGCTGAGTGGTCACCCGCAACCCTAGCGCTTTCTCGGGCACTTGGATGGCGACGAGGCCGTTGAGCGCGCGACGCACAGCTGGCGAAATGCCTGTTTTGGCACCGAGCAATGCCAGCAAGAAACGCCCCGCTGATGCTGAACTCGCCACGCCCGGCAGCTCTAGTGCTGTTGCGGCCCGGCGTTTCTCATCAAATGAGGTCACCAGCACGCGATCAGTTGCCCAAATATCTTGGATAGCGCGCACGGTCGGCGACACCGCTCCTCGAGATTTCACGTCGATGTTGAATCGTGTCTCCGGGAACGCATCGAGAGCTTCAGGAAGGGAGCAGAAGCCTTGACCATTGCCCAGGTCGATTCGTCGCAGTTCCGCCATGGTGAGCTGCTCGACCTTGAGATCTCGGCCGGCGACGCGCACGAGGCTGGGGTCGTGAGCGACGACGGCGACACCATCGAGGCTCGCATGAACATCTGTCTCGATGTAGTGCGCCCCGGCTGCTATGGCCTTCGCGAAGGCAAGCATCGTGTTCTCGGGGGCCTCGACCGCAAGCCCTCGGTGCGCGAGCACGCGGGGGCCTGCGGGGGAGAGGTAAGAGGAGTTGGCGCTAGCGCCCGACTGGTCCTTTGCCACTAAAGAATCCTTCACCAATACCCTTGAGCGCTTCCGTCAGTTCAGACGGAATGATCCACATCTTGTTGTTATCACCGTTTGCAATCTTAGGCAGCGTCTGGAGGTATTCGTACGCCAGAAGCTTCGGGTCGGGATCGCCCTCGTGGATCGCGGCGAAGACCGTCTTGATGGCAGCGGCTTCACCGTCGGCACGAAGCACGGCAGCTTTGGCCTGACCTTCGGCTTCGAGGATCGCAGCCTGACGTGAACCTTCGGCTTCGAGGATCGCAGCCTGCTTGGTTCCTTCGGCCGTGAGGATCTGCGCACGGCGGTCACGCTCGGCACGCATCTGCTTCTCCATCGAGTCCTGAATTGACAGGGGTGGATCGATCGCTTTGAGTTCAACGCGTCCGACGCGGATGCCCCACTTGCCGGTCGCTTCATCGAGTACGACGCGCAATTGCGAGTTGATGTTGTCGCGGCTGGTGAGCGCCTCTTCGAGGTTCAGCCCACCGACGACGTTTCGCAGTGTTGTGGTGGTCAGTTGCTCGACGGCACCCAAGTAGTTGCCGATTTCATAGGTCGCGGCACGAGCATCCGTGACTTGGAAGAATACGACGGTGTCGATGGAGACGACGAGGTTATCCTCTGTGATGACAGGCTGCGGCGGGAACGAGACGACTTGTTCACGCAGGTCGAGGAGTGGCAGCATTCGGTCAATGAACGGCACGAGGATGTTGAGTCCCGGCAGAAGCGTCTTGCGATACTTTCCCAGGCGTTCGACAACTCCTGCGCGGGCTTGCGGAACAATGCGAATCGCACGGAACAGGGTCGCGATTACAAATAGGGCGAGAACTACGAGGAGTATCACCACGAAGATCTGGCCTATGAAGCCAGCGGGATCAATCACTTTTCTTCCTTTCTCGGCGGCTTTGTGGTCGCTCGAGGCTCGGCGGTACGGGGTTCGGATGGTTCAGGAACGACGACAGCGATGGCGCCTTCGATTGCGGCAACGGCAACGCGTTCGCCGACGGGGATTGCGGATGCGGGGGAGCGGTCGTCGATGCGTGCGGTCCAGGTTTCGCCGTTGTCGAGCTTGACTTCGCCAACTCCGTTCGCGAATGCGCCGGTTACACGTCCGCCGAGTTCGTAGAGTGCGTCGACATTACTTTTCGCCGGATCTGCGCCTTTCTCAAGGTTCATCAAAAGCACCGGACGAATAGTGAAAATAAGCAGACCCGAGAAGGCTGCCGCCAGAGCGATCTGCAGCCACCACGGACCACCGAGGAGGTTGGTTCCGAGCCCACCGATCAGCGTTCCGGCAGCGATCATGAGGAAGGTGAACTCAAGCGTGAGTACTTCGATCACGATGAACAGCACAACAAGGGCAAGCCACAGGATCCACAAGTATTGGGTTAGATCAACGAGCATTGTGCTGGCGCCCTTCATCGTTGCGCAGTTCAACAAATCTTCATTCATGACGCTAGCACCTACATCACTGCGCGGCGGCGGTTCGACCGCTAAAGTCGTAGCGTGAATAGCGAAACTTTGAACCCTCTGACAGCCCACTCGCTCGATGGCGCTCGCGCGCTTATTACCGGCTCATCGCGGGGGATTGGTGCCGACACTGCCGCCTATTTTGCGCAGGCCGGCGCACGCGTTGCGATCAACTACCGCAACAAGGAGGCTCGCGCGCTCAAGTTAGTGGCCCAGCTCAATGAGACCGACGGTTCGGCAATTGCTATAGGCGCTGACCTCACCGACCCTGAGAGCGTTTCAGCGTTGTTCGAGACCGTGAAGTCTGAGTTCGGTGGCTTAGATATATTGGTGCTGAATGCATCCGGTGGCATGGAAGGGGGCATGGCTGAGGATTACGCCATGAAGCTCAACCGTGACGCGCAGGTCAACTTTTTGACGACGATGTTGCCGCTGCTGCACGAAGGGTCGCGCGTGGTCTTTGTGACGAGCCACCAGGCACATTTCATTCGCACCGTCGACACGATGCCTGAGTACGTACCGGTTGCCCTCAGTAAGCGTGCTGGTGAGGATGCTCTGCGCGAGTTGATCCCGGAGCTTGACGCCAAGGGCATCAGTTTCGTTGTTGTCTCGGGCGACATGATCGAGGGAACAATCACGGCAACGCTGCTCCAACGCGCAAACCCCGGTGCCATTGAGGCTCGCAAGGAGGCCGCTGGCCGCCTGTACAACGTGGGTGAGTTTGCGGCCGAAGTCGCTTCCGCCGCCGTTGAGCCGATCCCAGAAAACAACACGCGCTACGTCGGCGACGTTTCTGACTTCCTCAATAGGTAACGAGTTTCGGATGCCGGTGAACCGGGCCACCAGCCGCGTACTGCTGTTCGATCGTGATCAGCGTGTCTTGCTCTTCCTCACGAAAGCACCAGACACAACTGGCGTTGCACGCTGGTTGACGCCCGGTGGAGGTGTCGATCCGGGGGAGTCGCACCATGAGGCTGCTGTGCGTGAGCTGCAGGAAGAGACAGGGCTCGTGCTGGCGGACCTAGGCGCTCCGGTGTGGTCGCACGACTTTGAGGTCGGGTGGGATGCCGCCGACCATGACACTGGTCATGCCGTTTTCTACCGAGCGGAGACGGATGCGTTCGAGCCGTCTGATGCGCTGTGGACCGATGATGAGCACGTCGACGTTCTTGCGCATCGCTGGTGGACGCTCGACGAGCTCGCCGCCACAACCGACCGGTATGAGCCGACTGAGCTCGTCAGTGTGGTTCGCGCACAGCTTGAGGAGATGAACCGATGAGCCGAGCCTTTCCTGAGTACGCGGTGGCCGACCTTGAGTATCTCAACTCGGTCGACTGCGGGCCGATGACTAATGACGACGCTGTCGCGCTCGGATTGGTCGCCATACAAGTCATCAAAGAATGGGACCTGAATCTGGCCGTCGAGATAGTCCTCGGCGACGATGTGGTGTTCCGAGCGAAACTGAAGTCGACGAATACCGACAATGACCCGTGGCTCGCCGGTAAGGCCTCGACAGCGACACGATTCGGTGAGCCATCGCTCCTAGTGAAGTTGCGCCATCTTGATGCGGGTACGCCTTTCGAAGAGCGAACAGATGTCGAGCACGACAGATTCAAGGCTCACGGTGGATCCATTCCGCTGCGCGTTGATGGTGCGGTCGTGGGCACCCTTACGATGTCGGGGGAGCCGGATGCAGTCGATCACGAAGCCGCCGCCGAAGCGCTGAAGCGCTTCGTGGATAGTCGAAACCCGAACTCCTAGGCCGCTGTCGCGGAGAGGGAGAGCGCGGCCGCCATCCGCATCGGGTCAATTTATTTGATACATTCTCATAAAAAGGGTGTAGCCTGTAGTGGTGGGTCGAATTCAGCGCCAGACGCCACGACTATTCACTTGACGAGCGATCTGCCCGGGGGAGCCGCATCAGTGATCTAGACACCTAGGCGATCGCGGCGTTCACGGCCACAGCCGCTATGGCGGTCACCGGCGGCAGAAAACAGCACCATTGATGCGCCGCAGACAGCAGCCCGGTAAATACCGCCGATGATTTCGTTATGTCAGCTACGCCAGATCTGTTGAGTTCGACACGGGAAACGAGCTTGTAATGGCGATCAGCACCAATGCGGGTGAATCACACGATGCATCTCATCGTGACGAACTCGAAATTGGTATCCGATAATGCACATTATGTCAGTTAATCGAGTGCGTAACTATCACCGCTCAGTTGAACGTGCCGCTCTCACCGCAGGTGCTATTCCAGCGGCTGGAACCATTCATCTCTGCATAGATTGTCTGTGCGCGGTTATACAGCGCCGAAAGCTGTCTGGCACGAGTACTGGCTATGAGTCACCAAGGCGCCTGCCTTGTGAACACAGTCCACGAAACCACGACGAGTAAGAGAACGGGAGCGAGCGGTTCCATATGCCGCCCACTCCCCTGCATCGACTTAGTACTTGTAGGACTGTCCTCCATCGATGGGAAGGACCGTCGCATTGACGTAGCTTGCGTCGTCGCTCAAAAGGAACGCAACAACCGCAGCGATCTCGGGGGCCTCACCGAACCGTTTGGTGGGGTTTCCCTGAATGAACTGCTGCGCGGCGCCACGCGGATCCTCAGCATCAAGTTGCTTCATCGAGTTCTCCACCATTGGTGTCCAAATTGCGCCAGGGGCAATTGCGTTGATTCGGATGCCAAACTCCGCGTACTCCACCCCGGAGTTGCGGGTCAAGCCGACCACACCGTGCTTCGCCGCTGCGTAGCCGGACTGATTACCGATGCCACGGATTCCGCCGACACTCGCGGTGTTAACGACCATCCCAGATCCCTGTTCATGCATCACCTTGAGGACCTTCTCGAGCCCGAGAAAGACGCCGCGCAAATTGATTGCGAGGACCTTATCGAACTCGGCGGCAGTGTAGTTTTCAGTGCGGTTCTGCTTGCCCTCGATGCCAGCGTTATTGAAAAAGCCGTCAATACGACCGAACCGCGCGACCGTCTCCGAGACATAGCGATCGACATCCTCTTCTTGGGAAACATCGGCGACGACGGTGAGGATGTCGACATTGGGAACAACTTCCGAGATAGCACTCACGGAATCAGCCAAACCACTCTCGGAAATATCGACGAGTGCAAGCTTTGCGCCCTCCGTCGCGAGACGAACGGCAGCCGCGCGACCGAGGCCCGACCCTCCACCAGTAATGAGAACGACACGATCTGAGAAGCGATTCATGATTAACCTTTCGAGTTGATTCGCCGTTCGAAAGAATTTTCGCGGCGCTGGGGTCGTGCGGGTTAGCCTGTCCGACGCACTACGTCGGCTCAAAAAGTCAGATGCCATGCGTCAAAACGTTAGACAATCGTTAGCATACATTCGCTCACTGTGTGGATTCTTTCAAGCGCGTCCGCGTGACAGCTGCACACACCGCGAGAATCTTCGCGGCCCGACTCGTCCGCGAGTCGTTTTCTCGATCGCGCCCCGTAGCTTTGAGGCGGCGGAGGACCGAGGCCTAGGTTTTCGATGGTCAGTCGATATTTCACCTATTCGCAATCCTCGCCGAGAACTTCAGCAGCTACCCATGACGTGTCGAATGTGATCAGAAATGCGTATGCTCTTCCTCTTTGCATCGCAGTGTCCCGCAGCGCATAATGTTCGACATGAGCGGAGGAGTCACCGAATCTCAGCAGGCCAGCGGTTGTTTTGCGGCATCGAGCGTCGGACCCGTCGGCTGGCTCTGCCACCCCAGCAGCAATCGTCTCAGCAGATTTGCGAGAGGCTCCTTGTGTTCTTAACCATTGCGGTGATATTCGTTGTTTCCGCTGTGCTCGAGCTCATTGAGCCCGCAACCGACGTCGCACCTCTGTGGGCCGTCGCTGGCTGTGTACTTCTCGGTGCTGCCGCGTTCACTGTTCTCGACAGAACGGTAAAGAAGAAGCTGGGGTCCAATAGTGGCGGTGGGCTCCTCGCCGTAATTACCCTCGACGGGATCCCAGAGAACTTGGCCCTCGGAGTAGCGCTCATCTGAGCGGGCCCACTTCAGGTTGCTTCACTTTCCGCTGCGGCCTTGGCCGGCAACCCTCTCCTTGCAGGAGTGCCGGATCCAGCGTTGGGTTTAATCCGACGCGTCGCGGGCGGCGCGGTCACTGCCTCGCTAGCCACTGAAGTGTTCCCGAAGGCATTCAAAGAAGACAAATACATGACAGGTATAGCGGCCGCTTTGGGTTTCGTGCTGGCAATTGGACTGGACCAGTTGGGCAAGATCACCGCACTCGTCGCAAGTCGCGCCTTTCGGCTCCGTCGCAACGATGCCCTCCGCCCACCGAACTACGTAATGAGCGAATGCGGAAAATACTCTAGGGGGGTATGGTGTTTATGAGTGGCTGCGCCCAAGTTTCCGCAGCTACCAAGGCCCTCGAGTCGGTTACTCTGTCGTTGCTCAGTGACTATTGGGGCCACTGCGTCGCAGCGGCACGATAGGTGGGCGGCAGCGTCGCAACTCAAAAGATCCGCGAAGCCGACGAAGCAATAGCCGGCGTAGTGCATTCCTGACCAAAATTTTAGGGAGGCTCCCATGAGCCATCACGAAGACACTGGCAAGACCTCCACGGCTGCGCCCAACGATGCACACTCAGAACACCACGCAATGACCGGTGAGACCACCACGACTTCGAAATCTCAGCACCAGCACGACGGACACGCTGGCCATAGCGATCACGTTGCAAAATTTCGGCGGCTCTTCTGGATAATGATGATCGTCGCCGTTCCTGTGGTCGTCTTTTCGCCAATGTTTGCAATGCTGCTCGGGTACTCACTCCCCGATACAGCATTGGTCACGTGGGTCTCCCCCGTACTAGGAACGGCCATGTATGTGTGGGGCGGTTCACCATTTCTCACTGGCGCGGTAAGCGAACTGCGCAGCAGACAACCAGGAATGATGCTCCTCATTGCGCTAGCAATCACCGTCGCTTTTATCGCATCATGGGGTGCCAGCCTAGGAATTCTCGACCATGAACTCGACTTCTGGTGGGAGCTAGCACTCCTCATTGTGATCATGCTGCTCGGGCACTGGATCGAAATGCGATCCCTAGCGCAGACAACGTCGGCGTTAGATTCGCTTGCTGCACTCATCCCCGATGAGGCCGAACGGGTTGACGGTGAGCAGACGGTAACCGTTGCGCCAGCAGAACTGCGAGTTGGCGATATCGTGGTCGTTCGACCGGGCGGCCGCGTTCCCGCCGATGGTCGAGTGGTTCAAGGCTCGGCCAGTATGGACGAGTCCATGATCACCGGCGAATCCCGTCCTGTCCGTCGCAGTGAAGGTGACGCTGTTGTCGCCGGCACCGTAGCCACTGACTCAGGCGTGCGGGTCGAGATCACCGCTGTTGGCGATGACACAACGCTTGCGGGCATCCAGAAACTGGTGTCTGAAGCACAAAGCTCGTCGTCGCGGGCTCAACGGATTGCTGATCGCGCAGCGGCCTGGCTCTTCTGGTTCGCACTCGGATCTGGAGTGATAACTGCAATGGTGTGGACAGCACTAGGTCTGCCAGATGCTGCTGTTGTACGCACAATCACCGTGCTCGTCATCGCCTGCCCGCACGCCCTCGGTCTCGCAATTCCGCTGGTTGTGTCGATCTCCACTGAACGAGCAGCTAAGGCCGGAGTACTGGTGAAAGATCGGTTGGCTCTAGAAAGTATGCGCACGATCGATACGGTGATCTTCGACAAGACCGGCACCCTCACCAAAGGCACCCCCGCCGTGACCGCTATCGAACCCACAGGCGACTTCGATGCGAACGAGCTTCTCGCATGGGCGGCCGCCGCCGAGTCCGACTCGGAACACCCCCTTGCGAAAGCGATAGTCGCCGCAGCTCACGAACGCGAATTATCCGTGCCCGCTTCGAGCGACTTTGAGTCATCTCCCGCAGTGGGGGTGCGTGCTCGTGTTGCTGACCGCAGTGTGCAAGTTGGTGGCCCCTACCTCCTCGAGCAAGAAGGCGGTTCTGAACTGCCAGTCACCGCAGAATGGGCAGAGCAGGGAGCAATCATCCTCCACGTCTTGGTCGACGGAAAGGTCGCCGGAGCTTTCCGGCTCGCAGACGAAGTGCGCCCTGAGTCACGAGAGGCCATCGCGGCACTCCACGATCGGAATGTTCGCGTCGTTATGATCACTGGCGATGCGGAAGCGGTCGCATCCTCCGTCGCCAAAGAACTCGGTATCGATCAGTACTTTGCAGGAGTACGACCCGAAGATAAAGCCATCAACGTGAAACAGCTACAATCAGAGGGGCAGAAGGTTGCCATGGTCGGCGACGGCGTCAACGATGCACCAGCGCTTGCTCAGGCGGATGTCGGGATCGCTATTGGAGCGGGCACCGACGTCGCTATCGCCTCGGCGGGTGTGATCCTTGCTAGCGATGATCCTCGCTCTGTGGTGTCAGTAATCGAGCTCTCTCGCGCGTCGTACCGAAAGATGAAGCAGAACCTTTGGTGGGCGGCCGGATACAACATCATCTCCGTTCCGTTGGCCGCCGGGATCCTGGCACCAATCGGATTTATCTTGCCGATGTCGGTCGGCGCCATCCTCATGTCACTATCCACGATTGTTGTCGCACTGAACGCCCAGACGCTGCGGCGGCTCAATCTGAGTCCCGAGAGATTCACCAGCCAGTAACGGCAAGCGGGACGTAGGCTAGGTCGAGGAGAACCCATGTCACAGGTCATTGCTGCGCGATACTTTCGCGGTGCTGAGCATGTTCGCGAACTGCGCGCAATGTTCGAGCGCAACTCGGCGAGCCCACGCCCCGGCAGTCTCAATCGAGCGTTGCGAACAAGCATCCTGCTGATCCTCACCGTGGCGGTCATCATCGGAATTCTGGCAATGCATTCGTTTGCCTCGGCCACACCGCACACCAACACCGTGATGACTGCCGATAGCGCGACCATGAGCGCCGGGTCACATCATGAGCCCCTCGAAGTAGCGAACGCGATCTCTGGTCCCGACTGCCTAGGCTGCTCCGAAGACATGTCGATGGCACTCATGTGGTGCGTGTTCGCTCTCCTCACCGCAAGTCTGCTGCTGGCCGCACCCCGACTGTTGACCGGATGGCCCCGGCAAGCAACCCGACTCCTCTCCTTCGCCGCATCGCCTCAACGCCACGTTGGGCAGCCACCGCGAGCCCCCTCCCTGAACGTTCTCTGTATTAGTCGCACGTGATCTGGGCTTTGTCGACTCATCGTCGACATGCCTTGCGCCCGATCTTTCTGGTCGTGCGCCTATCACCGACCAATTAGGAGAACCACAACCATGAATATTCGAGTTGCGGCCACGACCGCTATGGCCTTAACAGCGCTACTCGCCCTCACCGGATGCACTGCTGCGATGACCCAAACAGGCCAGTCCCCCGCTTCCGGCCCGACAGACTCTGTACTAGTTACGGATGCAAACAATGCTGACGTCATGTTCACAGTCATGATGATTCCGCACCACGAGCAAGCGGTCGAGATGGCCGACATGCTTATCGCGAAGAATGGAGTCGACGACCAGGTGCTCGCCCTCGCCGAGGACATCAAAGCCGCGCAGGGTCCCGAGATCACACTGATGAGTGGCTGGCTGGATGACTGGGGCATCGACAGCGAATCCGGTATGGCAGGGATGAACCACGGCGACGGGATGATGACCGACACCGACATGTCTGACCTCGAATCCGCCACCGGCGACGAAGCATCCCGCCTGTTTCTGGAACAAATGATTGTGCACCATGAAGGGGCAATCGATATGGCCCTGGTGGAAGCTGAAGGCGGGCAAAACACGGAAGTGTTGGCTCTCGCACAGCAAATCATTGACGCACAGACTGCGGAGATCACCGTCATGCGGGACATCCTCAGCACCTTGTAACCTCCGGATGGCTCGCCGTCTAGCGAGGGCGGGCCATCCCCTCCACACTCTCTGTCACGAAGGACATTCACCATGCTTTCCTCTTCACGTCGGCTTCTGTCCGGCATAATTTTTGGCCTCTCACTACCCATTGCTGTTACGGCGTGCACGTCAGCACCGGCGGGCTCCCCCTCCGAACCGCTGGCGATTCAGCACATCCACGACGTAGCGTTCAGCACCGACAACACACTCCTTGTCGGCTCTCATGACGGCGTCTACGAGGTAAACCTTGACACCGGCGACACCGGGCTTGTCGGAGACGTCGCATTTGATGCGATGGGGTTAGCCGCCCAGGGCGACACCATTTTCGTCTCAGGACACCCCGGAACACAGAATCATGATGCGTTCACCGCACCGCACATCGGTATCGTGATGCACGACTCGGCTGCCGGCTGGGAGCAAGTCTCTTTAGCTGGAGTTACCGACTTCCATAACCTCAGCACCACTCCCGCGGATCCGGAGCTGATCGTCGGGCTCCCCTCCGACAGGCCTGTGCTGTTGCGCAGCGTTGACGGGGGACGAACGTTCATTGAAGCATCGCCATTGACCGCCCGTGATGTCAGCATCGATAGTGCCGATCCGACGCTGCTGACCGCTACAACCTCGGAGGGACTTGTTGTCAGCCGCGACGGCGGCGACACTTTCTCGCCACTGTCAGGACCGACATTGATTGTTATCGCACCGGATGCCACACGGCAGGCCGGGATAGTCGGAATTGCACCCGATGGCGAGCTCTGGGTCGGGTCTGCGGAGGCCGAGGCCGTATGGACTTCAGCCGGTGTCGTCATGGGAGGCGCAGCGGCCATCGCTATGAGCGACGATGGCGTTATCGCTGTCGCTGGCGAGAGCGGCGTTGTCATCACTCGTGACGGAGGCACAACGTGGACTACCGTCATTTCTGCAGAATAGTTGTCACTGCCCGCCCCACACGAGTCACGGATGGAAAGGAAAAGGCATGCCTAATCGCACGGATAAAATCTCGTTGACGGGATCCATCTCCCTCGGCACTGGTGTAATGATTGGCGCGGGGATCTTCGCACTTGTCGGTCAGGTCGCCGAATTCGCGGGAGATTTCTTCCCGCTCGCCTTCCTCCTCGGTGCAATCGTCGCTGCGATCAGTTCCTACTCCTATGTTCGCTATTCCAGCGTGAACCCATCCTCTGGTGGCATTGCCATGCTGCTCAAGGATGCGTATGGCCCGGGTATAGCGGCTGGGTCGTTCTCCCTGTTCATGTATGTCTCGATGGTGGTGGCAGAGAGCCTCCTAGCGAGAACTTTCGGCACCTACTTGCTTCGACCGTTTGGGCTCCAAGACTCTGTGATTCTCGTTCCCGTGTTGGGTGTCGCCGCAATCGTTGTGGCCGCCATCGTCAACTTGATCGGCAACACGCTCGTAGAACGTTCCGCGATGATCACCGCGGTGTTGAAGATTATGGGAATTGCCGTCCTCGCGATCGCGGGTCTCATTGGTGTCGCCGCTGTTGGCGATGGATTCCTTGCACAGTCAACGGGTGATCCACTCGATGTCGTCGGTCTTCTTGCTGGCACTACACTGTGTGTGCTCGCCTACAAAGGCTTCACTACCATCACCAATCAGGGTGATGACATTCGTGACCCAAAACGCAACATTGCACGCTCAATTCTGATTTCGCTCGCCATCTGCACCGTTCTTTACTTACTCATCACCGTGGCTGTGAGTTCCAGTATCGGCGGGCAGGGCGCGGTCGATGCCCGCAACTATGCGTTGGCCCAGGCTGCAGAACCGTTCTTTGGCGCATGGGGCGTTGGAATCACGGTTGCGATAGCCGTAGTCGCCACCCTCTCCGGTCTACTCGCCAGTCTCTACTCGGTGTCTCGGCTCTACGAGATGCTGCAGAACATGCATCAGGCCCCGTCCCTGCCACAATCTGTGCGCCATCAGCCGATGATCATCACCGCTGTGCTCGCAATCCTTGTCACGGTTTTTCTTGACCTCAGCCAGATCGCATCGATGGGTGTCTTCCTGTACTTGTCGATGGATATGGCTGTGCAGTGGGGCGTTATTCGTCACCTTCGGTCAAAAATTGAGGCCCGCATTTGGCTCCCGATGCTGACCATCGTGCTCGATTTGGCGATTCTGATCCCATTCACGATCCTCAAGGTTCAGAGCGATCTCTTCACCGTCATAGTCGCAGCGGTGGTTGCGGCCGCCATAGTTATCGCGCAGGTCGTGACGGTCCGGACTCTGTAGAGCTCGCGGTCGAAGTGTTATCGATGCTCACTGCTGCGACGCGTGTGCGGATCATTCTCGCTCTGCGGGAAGAAGAGCTCTCTGTGAATCACCTCGCTGATATCGTCCAGAAATCGCCGGCACCAGTGTCGCAGCACTTAGCGAAACTGCGACTAGCGAGGATCGTACTCATCCGTCAGGAGGGAATGAAAAACTTCTATTGGCTGGCAAACGAGCATGCGCGCAAACTGGTAACTGAGGCGGTCTTCCAAGCTGAGCACTCATTGAGCAGTGATCCGGCACACCACTGCGCCGCAAACCCCGCCTTTTCCGCGGATCGCTAGTGCTGAAAGTACTGCGCAACCTTACGTACGCGAAACTGTTTTCCGCACAAGTGATCGCGCTACTCGGAACCGGCTTGCTCACAGTCGCCTTGGGCTTACTCGCATTCGACCTAGCGGGTGACGCGGCCGGTGCGGTTTTGGGCACCGCATTGACGATCAAAATGGTCGCCTACGTTGGGGTCGCTCCACTCAGTGCAGCGATCGTCGATCGGATGCCCAAGAAGGCGGTTCTCGTAACTGCAGACGCGGTGCGGGGTGGTGATTGCGCTCATGTTGCCCTTTGTCACTGAAACCTGGCAAATTTATCTGCTGGTCTTCGTTTTGCAATCCGCACCGGCTACGTTCACTCCTGCCTTCCCATCCCTGATCCCTGCCGTGTTTGTGAGATCGCGGGCATATCCTCAAGCGCTGTCACTGTCGCGTCTGGCCTACGATTTTGAATCGCAATTGAGCCCACTGAGTGCGGCAGCGCTGCTCACGGTGGTCAGCTATAACAACCTCTTTGTGGGCACGGCAATCGGGTTCGCCGGATCCGCGACACTCGTGCTGGCGTCACGAATCCCCGTTCGCGCCGAGGAGCCAGTTTCGACGACGCTCTGGCAGCGACTCCCCCTCGGCCTAAAGATTTTTGCCCGCACAATACGCTGCGTTTCCTCTTGCTGACCAACGTGGTCGTTGCCGCGGGAACCGCCATCGTTCTCGTCAACTCCGTCGTTTACGCTCGCAGCGTTTTCGAGCTCGGCGGCTCGGCTCTCGCAATCATGCTGGCCTTTTTCGGCGTTGGATCATTGCTGATTGCACTCAACATTCCCCCGCTCGTAGAACGTTTCGGAGTGATCCGTACAATTATCACCAGCACGTTGCTAATCACGATTGGGCTGAGCGCTGCGGTCATCGTCACTGCAGTCGCCGCCCCTTCTTCGAGCGGATGGGGTTGGCTTCTGGCAACGTGGATGATGCTCGGGATGGGTACGTCTCTCGTCAACACCCCGTCGTCTCGACTGCTAGCGGATGCCTCAACACCCGCTAATCGCAACCTCGTCTATACGGCACAGTTCGCGCTCTCGCACGCCTGCTTCCTTGTCACTTATCCCATCGCGGGATTGATTGGTGCCAGTAGCCTCACGCTCGCAGTTCTCGTGCTGTTAGCCGTCGCAGTAGTCACGACCGTCAGCGCAACAGCATTCGCTTTCGCGCACAGACTGCGCCACACAAGTGAACAGTCTGCAGCCGCTACGGCCGGCTGACCCCGGCGCGAATGGTTTCACTAAGGCAGGAAGACCCCATCTCCCGACAAAAGCAGCTCTGACTCCGCCATATAGTATTCGGTCGCTTCTCGGAAGCCTGAAGAGGTTGCCCCGTCGTTTTGCCTCTGTGCAAAATCGATGTGTCATCGCTGACGGTGAAACGGTGAGTGGAATGGTGTTCCACGATGGGTGAAGCATCCTGTTCTTGTGCCCGAATCTAAGAAACCGCGATGCGGTGGTGTTCCGGTGCGGTTCACCGGAACACCACCGCAGGTCTTGCTTAGTCGAACCTTGTGCTACTGGGTGAAGCCAATGTCCTCCATATGCAGGCTCAGGGTCGGTGTGATGACCGAACCGGAAACCTTGTTACTCATCAGGTAATTGAGAGTCTCATAGTGCGTGAACACCAGAGGAGCCGCCTCAGTAACCTGCGCCCGGATCTGCGCGTATAGGTCTGCGCGCTCCGTGTCATCCGTGCTTGTGGCTGCCTTCTCGATGAGAGTGTCAACAGCCGGATCGGAGTAACCTGTCGTGTTAATCGGGCCGCCTGACTTAATTACAAGTGAATAGAAGTTGTCCGGATCGATGGTGCGCTCTTGGTAGGCACTAGTGATCTGGTAGTCGCCGGAAACGAAAGAGTCGTACCAGACAGAAACATCGACGGCCTTAATCGTCATGTCTACGCCGATAGCCTTCAACTGGTCACGAACAACCTGGCCGGTCTTGAGCAGCTCGGGGTACTGCGACAGCCCAAGGTACTCAACGGTCAACCCATCTGCGTAGCCGGCTTCAGCCAAGAGTTCCTTTGCGCGTACAGTATCTGGGGTCGCCCCGAAGATTCCAGTTTCGTCGTACCAGCTGGAGCCCGTCGGCACCTCTTGAAGTCCGAGCTCCCCCGTGCCAAGGTACGCGACATCACGGATGTCTGAACGATCGATCGCCAATGCGATTGCCTGACGAACTCGCACGTCATCGAAGGGTGCCGCTGTGGTGTTCAGGGCGAGGAAGTCCGGAATACCAGCCACGGCACTCGTCACATAGGTGAACCTCGGGTCGTGCTTCAGCGCTTCTACTTGCTGGAGCGGGACGGCATCCGCCCAGTCGATTTCGCCCGCAGAAAGAGCGTCGATTCGGCTCTGGTCCACCGGAAGGAACCGGTAGGTCACCGAGTCGAGGTGAGGAAGCCCCGCCTTGAAGTAGCTCTGATTCTTTTCAACCGTGATGTGATCACCCTGAACCCACTCAACAAACTGGAACGGACCGGTGCCCACGGGGTTGCGGGCAGGATCACTACTTTCGATCGCTTTCTTGTTAACGATCTGACCATTTGTGGCGAGGTTAGTCAGAAACGGACCGAATGGCGCCTTCAGATGAAAGACCACTGTCGCGGAATCGACAGCGTCGACCGAGTCAATCTGCTCGTAGAGACCGGCGTAAGCACTTGCGGTTGCCGGGTCGAGAATGCGATCGAATGTGTACTTCACGTCTTCGGAGCTGAACTGCTCACCATTGTGGAACGTGGCATTTGTGACTAGGTCAAACGTCCAGGTGGTCGGATCGTCCTGAGTCCACGTGGTCGCAAGATCACCGACAAAGTCGCCGGAAGCATCGACGTCGATGAGCTTACTGAAGATGCCCTCATACACCTGAGCTCCTGTATAGATGGACGATGTGGCCGGATCGAGAACGTCGGGCTCCCCGGTCAGGGCGGCGCGCAGGTCGCCACCATCTTTAATCGCTGCGGCACCTCCGTCTGCACTATTGGGGTCGCTCTGAGCGCAAGCTGTGAGAACCAGTGCTGCAGACATGAGAGCGGCCGCGAGCACAGTTGCTTTGGCTTTGTGATGGCGGCGAGGCCGCTCTTCCTTCGGGTGCTGTGTGATGCGCATGAGATCTTCTTCCTTTGTCGATTGCGCTAGCTGGATACGGAATTGAGGAATGCGATAAACGCGGAATTGAAGGGGTCCGGGCTTTCCCACAAGCAGGCGTGCCCGCCCGGGACTGTCTTCCAGTCGGAGCCTGGAATTGCCTGCTGCAACTTCTTCGACAGGCGAACCGGGATGAGAATGTCTTCTTCGCCGGCCAGCACTAGCGTGGGCATGGTGACGTTGCCGATCCGGTCGAGTGCGTCGTGCTTCTGAATCACGGCGAGCTGGGACAGGTAGGCGCCCAAAGACATGTCAAGTGAGGCCATGGCTTCACCAAATTCGGCTGCGTCCTCCGGACGTTCTTCGAAGAACGTACCGGTAAAGGCCCAGAGCGCGACGTCCCTCATCACGAACGGAACGCCAAGCCCCTGTGCAAGATCGCCCCACATTCCGAACATGTTCTGGCAAAAGCCGTCTGCTTTGCCGTAGGTGCACCCCAGGGTGAGCGAGGCCAAGTCATCGGCATAGGCGAGCGCATACTCCTGCGCGATCATTCCCCCCATTGACACCCCCATGAGGTGGAACTTAGTGAACCCGAGCAGATCGACGAGAGCTTTCGCGTCATCTGCAAGCATCCGTGAGCTGTACGGTCCGGCTGGCTTGTCCGACTTGCCGATGCCACGGTTGTCGAAACGCAGAACACGGTAACCGTCCTCCACGAGTGCGGGTACCTGGAAGTCCCACGACTCGAGATCGTCGGCGAGCCCGTTGATGAGCACAACGGAACCCTTCCCGGTCTCTTCGCCATCGATCTGGTAGTTGATAGTTATTCCGTTAACTTGTGCCTGTGGCATTAGCTCTCCTTTGCTGGGTGGGTCGGATCGAGGCTGCTAGCTGGACGCGGGATCGCGCTCAAAAGCGTTTGGGTGTACTCGTGCACGGGATGATTCATTACGGCCTCGGTCTCACCGGTCTCCACGATGCGGCCGTGCAGCATAACCGCGACCTCGTCACTGACGTGCTTGACTACGCCCAGGTCGTGGGTGATGAACACTGAAGCAACACCAAGGTCATCCTGGAGGTCGCGAAACAGGTTGAGGATTTGAGCCTGCACGCTCATGTCGAGCGCGCTGACCGGCTCATCGGCGATGATCAGTTCCGGCTCGCTGGCGAGCGCCGCGGCTATGGCAACGCGTTGACGTTGCCCGCCGGAAAGGTTCGTCGGGGGGCGGCTCGCGAGCGCGGGATCCAAACCGACTCGATGAAAGAGCTCGAGTGTGCGCTTTTCACGATCCGCAGGAGTTCCTATGCGGTAGCTATCGAGCGATTCACGCACGCTGCGTCCAACAGACCATCGAGGATCCAGGCTTCCGTAAGGGTCCTGAAACACCGGCTGGACGCGTCGACGAAAGGCTGCGAGCGCGCGTCGTGAGAGGCCCTGGACCTCAACGCCTTCGAAAAGGATAGAACCAGCATCCGGTTTAGTCAGTCCAAGTATGCAACGCCCTAGGCTACTCTTACCGCTCCCTGACTCACCTACGAGACCAAGTGTCTGACCGCGCTGCACGGTGATCGACACATTGTCGAGTGCGTGCACATGGGTGCGGCTCCACGGCAATCCGCCTGTTGTGTACGTCTTGTATAGGCCCTCGACGTGCAGTAGATCAGTCATGATTTGAGTCCTCGCTGAGATGAGTTCCCGTCGCCGTGCGTTCGGCCGCTTGCAGACTCTCCACACTCCACTTCGCCGGGATGACCGGCAACCGGGTACCGCGCGGAACAGTGGTCGGGTTTGCCGCAAGCAGCGCGCGGGTATAAGGGTGTTGCGGAGAGGAAAACAGTTCCGCTGCAGTTGCAACCTCGAGCAGTTCACCCCCGTACATCACGCCGACCCGATCGCACGCTTGGGCAACAACATCGAGGTCGTGTGTGATGAGCAGCACCGTCGTGTCATGGTCGCGACGCATCTTGTCGATGAGCTGAAGCACCTGTGCTTGAATGGTGACGTCGAGTGCTGTGGTCGGCTCATCAGCGATGAGCAGCTTCGGTCGGTTAGCGAGAGCCGCCGCGATGACGACGCGTTGACGCATCCCGCCAGAGAGTCGATGTGGTGCGTCACGGTATCGTGTGGTCGCGTCAACGATTCCTACCTCGGTCATGAGTTCGATTGCGCGTGCCTTCGCGGCGCGCCTGCTGATCTTCGAGTGTGCTCGAATGGCTTCCGCCACTTGGTCGCCGACCGGCCAAGTCGGATCAAGGCTGGCTGACGCATCCTGGAAGATCATCGAAGCCTCGCGACCTCGCATCTGACGCAGTTCGTCGTCGCCGAGGCCGACAACGTCGCGGCCATTCACCCGGATTCTGCCGGTCACAGACGCGTTGGCGGGCAGCAACCCCATTACCGCGTTGGCCAGTGTGCTCTTCCCGCTACCACTTTCTCCGACAATGCCGAAAATCTCTCCCGAGCGAAGCTCAAGGGATACCCCAGCAACCGCAGGCTTTACTTCGTGATCACCATGACCTGCAAAGCTCACAGCGACGTCGCCTAACGACAGGATTGAGCTCATTCTGCAACCCCTTTGGGGTCAAAGGCTCGACGGATGCCCTCGCCAAGGAAAGTGAAGCCGAGCACCGCGACAACTATCGCAACACCGGGAAAGATTTCGACCCAGGGTGCTTGAATGAGGACATCACGACCGTCCGCAAGCATCCCACCAAGCGATGGCGTCGGCGGTTGAGTTCCGAGCCCAAGGAAGCTGAGGCCAGCCTCAAGCTGAATAGCGAATGCGCTGAGCACCGACGCTTGAACGATCACCGGCCCCAGCGCGTTCGGTGCGACGTGCCCAAACAACACACGAATGTGACTTGCACCGCGCGCTCGCGCGCCAGCCACGTAGTCGTTTCTAGTCACCACTAGGGTGCTGGCGCGCATGACACGGGCGAGGATAGGCAAGTAGATGACCGCGATAGCGAGCGCTGCTACCGTGCTTCCTGGGCCAAGAATGGCGATGAACGTTATGGCCATGAGCATGGCGGGGAGCACAAGAATCATGTCGAGTCCGCGTGAAATGGTGGTGTCAATCCAGCGGCCAAAGTATCCAGCAAGAAGACCAAGCGGAATCGCAATGACGGTGGACACGAGCACCGCAGATACTGACACGAGGAGGCTGACTCGCAACCCAAAGAGTACGCGGCTCAGTACATCGCGCCCCAGAACATCTGACCCGAACGGGTACTCCCAATTCGGTGCGCCCAGTACCCGGTCCACAACAACCGTTTCGGGGTCATGGGGCGCAATCAGCGGTGCAGCAATTGCGATGACCGCAAGAGCGACGAGGATGCCGAGACCAATGATTACGAGGCGCGACGAAGCACTCATTGGGCTAAGGTTCCTGATTCGGGATGAAACGTTGGGCGTTTTTGCTGTGGTGATCATGTCGCAGCACCATCTCCGATTCGAGAGTCGAGTCGCGCAACGATGAGGTCAGTAACCAGGGAGATCACGATGAAAATTGTGGCGATCGCCAAGACACCAACCTGAACTGTCGGATAGTTGCGTTGATTGATTGCTGTGACGACGAGTCGCCCGACGCCAGGGAGGGCAAACAGAGTCTCGATGATGATTGCCCCGCCAAGCAGCACACCTACTTGAATGCCGATGACGGTCACGATGGTTGGGCCAGCATTGCGCAAAGCGTGTCCGAGGACGATTCGATTGGTCTTGATACCCTTCGCGCGAAGGAAAGTAACGAACGGGCGGCCTAGGACGGAGGCAACTGAACTCCGTGTTGTCCGCAGGATGTAGGCAGCTTCCCCGACAGCAAGCGTCAGGACTGGCAGAATCATATAGCGCAGGTTTTCCAATGGGTCGACCGCGAATGGCACGTAGCCAGACGGCGGAAGGATGGCTAGCGTTCCTGCAAAGACGAGCACCAACATGATTCCCAACCAAAAATCGGGAATGCTTATGCCGAAAACTACGAACCCTTCCGTTAATCGCTTGACCCAGCGAGATCCGTTCGCAGCGAGGACTCCGAGAGGCACACCAACAATCACTGCGAGAAGCATGGAGAGGCCCGCAAGCTCGAGAGTGACAGGGAGTCGTTGCGCCAGCAGTTCCGCTAAGGGAGCGTGGCTGACTATGTCGGTGCCTAGATCGCCGCGCAAGAGTGCCCCGGCCCAGTCTGTGTACTGGACGAAGAGGCTCTGGTCCAAGCCTAGTTGACGACGGAGTTCGATCACGTTCTCTTCGGTAGCTCTGAATCCGAGCATGGTGCGAACCGGGTCGCCGGGGACGAGCCGGATCATCAAGAAGACGACAATACTCATGACGAAGAGCACCGGAATAGTTAAGAGCACCCGGCGAAGCGCAAACAAAAGTTGACCGCTCATGTCGTGGCTCCCGGACTCTCCTGCTTTGCGCGCTGAACTAGCGATCGGATGAGGTCCTCCGAAAGCGTGAAGTGGCGTGCGGCGATATCTGCAGCCTCGTCGGGGCGCCCTTCGGTAACAGCGGACACGAGCTCCTGATGCTGTGTTATCGCTTTTCGGCGAACCTCGTCGGTATAGGGCTCTGCACCGAGGTTGAGGCTGACACGGGTACGGAAGCTCACAGAGATCTCTACGAGCATCGCGTTGTGCGTCGCCTGCGCGATCGCTAGGTGCAAACTGCTGTCGGCGCTTCGGGAGGCGTCGTGGTCGGTGGCAGCAAGATATTCCTCTAGAGCGGCGGCGATCTTCTCACGATCGTTGTCGGTGCAACGTTCAGCAGCGGTACGCGCAATCAACGGTTCAACAAGCGTGCGCGCGTCAAATAGTTGCTCAAATTCGTCCCAGTTTGGTACGAGGTGACGGTTGACATGTTCCGCGGATCCTGGCCCCCAGTTCGCGAGAACGAAGTATCCCCCATTGCGCCCGCGCCTGACCTCCACATATCCGGTGTCGGTCAGTTGCTTGAGAGCTTCACGAACTGAGGTCCGCGACACCCCAAGCATGGTTGCTAGTTCCCGCTCAGTCGGAAGCTGCTGGTTGGGGACGTAAAGGCCGAGCGCTACCGCAGTCACAAGTCGGTCAACGACATCGTCTGCGATATGACGGGTCGTAATGGGTGCGCCGAAGCTCGGCATTTGGCTGGTCATACGAGCTCACCCGCTCCGGTAAATCTGGAAAGCAGGAAGCGGGCCAGCGTTTTCGCAGCGTCCACGATGCTCTGAAGCTCAACAGATTCGTCTATGCCGTGCATGTCGTACGCTACGGCGCCGAAGCACACGGCAGGGGTGTGGAAGTGGTTCAGATAGATTCGCGCATCCGTGGTGCTACCCAGTGTGAAGGGTTTGGGTTTAGTTCCATGGGCATCCATGTGCGCGGCGGTCAGGTCGCGGACAAGAGGCGCGTCGGCATCCAACAGATAGCCTTCCGCACGGAACCCGGTCAGGGTCACCGTTGGCTGCGAGGGGAAAGCTGCATCATTGGAGACGGTTGAGGCAATCGCTGCGCGCACCTCCGCCTCTGCTTTGGTCGCACTCCATCCGCGAGGAAAACCAATTCGGACACTGAACAGCGCGGTCGACGGTGCGGTCGATGTCCAGTCGCCCGCGCGCACTTTGCCGACGTTGATGTTGTATGGGTTTTCCTCGTCCGGCATGCTCGGTTCTGGCTCCGCCTGCCAGACGTCAGCCGCCCATTCACGCAAACCCTCCATGAGGCGAACGCCGAGGTCGATGGCGTTGACATGATTGCCTGCCTGCTGCGCGTGGCCTGACGATGCAATCACGGCAACATCAACCCAAAGCACGCCGACGCCGCCGACCATAATTCCGAGATTGGTCGGCTCGAGCAGAACAACTTCTGGCGCGAGCGCTCCGTGTTCAGAAGCGGCTGTCAGGGCGCCGTTACCGGAACATTCTTCCTCGATTACAGCGAGGAATCCAAGGCGCTGAGTGGCGAAGAGTTCTGGTGCGACATCCTTCAACGCCCGCAATGCGAGCCATCCGATGGCGAAACCACACTTCATATCTCCGGCACCTCGGCCATACAGTCGGCCGTTCCGGCGTGTCGGCTCGAAAGGTGGTGTGGTCCAAAGCTCAGGTGATTCGGCAGGAACTACGTCCATGTGGCCGTTGAGCATCACACGAAGCCCACCGGTACCCGGCGTGCGGGCGAGCACCTGATAACGGCCATCGCTCTGCACCTCGGGCGACGGAGTCACGCCGGCCCGCGGGTCAGTGTTTACATCATTCGAAAAAGGTAAGCGTTCGGTCTCAAACCCAAGCGCGGTGAGCTTCTGATCGAATACTTTCAGCGCAGGCTGTTCAGCGCCCACGGTGCTTTTCGCGCGTACCAGCGCCTCAAGGAATGTGAACGCCTCTTCTGCGTGGGCGTCGATAGCTCGGTCTAGTTCGATGTTCATACTCACCTTTGGGTCTATAGTCCAGACCATAAACCATTAATGAGTGTTCAGGCAAGAGTTATTTAGCCAGCGATGACTCTGAACTCAGACGGTGAACCAGTGAATGCGAATGCACCCGTCCGTAGTGCCGTGATGGTCAGGTTCACCCATCCGATGAGAGTTCCGTCCGTCGCCGTCACAACTCGGCAGTGTGCATCCGGGGCGATCGTCGAGGAAATCCTCGCCAACCTGTTCCTGCCTCGCGTACTGTCGGCGGTCGAATCAGCGTCGGTGTCGAGTAGGTCGACACGGTGACAACGTCACCAGCGAACTTTTCGCCGACCGTGATCGTGACCGTGTCACCGGAACGCACACTGCTCTGGTCATAGAGCGGAATAGCACTCTCACCCACGAAACCCTCGGCAACAAGGTAACTGTGGGAACCGAGCTAAGACGCCAACACCGACGTTGGCAGCAACTGTGTGAAGGTCAGCAGCAAGGTTCCACTCGTGGATTGCCGTCCACCTGGATGGCGGCCAGATTTGTTTCGAAGGCAGCTTCGACGAACTGCGCACGAGCGACACCGTTACCGGCCACCACATCGATAACCGCGTCGACGTCAAAGCCACCGTGCGCACCCCCACCGGCGCAATGGAAATCCGTAGCGCAGACTTGCACAACCTCAAAAATGTGGATGTCGACATCCCCCTCGGCACGCTCGTCGTCGTGACCGGAGTCGCCGGCTCCGGCAAGAGTTCACTCATTCACGGTTCAGTTGTGCCACGCGACGGCGTGGTTTCGGTCGAGCAGAGCGCCATCAAAGGCTCCCGCCGCAGCAACCCTGCCACCTACACCGGGCTGCTCGAACCTATTCGCAAAGCGTTCGCGAAAGCCAACGGGGTCAAACCCGCGCTCTTCAGCGCAAACTCTGAAGGCGCCTGCCCCAACTGCAACGGAGCCGGTGTAATCTACACCGACCTCGGCGTCATGGCCAGTGTCTCCACCCTCTGCGAAGTCTGCGAAGGCAAACGCTTTCTGGGCTCCGTGCTCGAGTACAAGCTCGGCGGGCGCGACATCAGCGAAGTTCTCGCCATGTCGGTGGCCGAGGCCGAAACCTTCTTCAGCGAAGGCGACGCACGCACACCCGCGGCTCACACCATCCTGAACCGTCTCGTGGATGTCGGACTCGGCTACCTGCGCCTTGGCCAACCACTACCCACGCTCTCAGGGGGCGAGCGTCAGCGTCTCAAACTCGCCACGCAGATGGCTGACAAAGGCGACGTGTACGTGCTGGATGAACCAACCACCGGCCTCCATATGGCTGATGTTGAACGGCTTCTGGGCCTTCTCGATCGACTCGTAGACTCCGGAAAGTCGGTGATCGTGGTCGAGCATCATCAGGCAGTGATGGCTCATGCCGACTGGATCATCGATCTTGGTCCCGGCGCCGGTCACCACGGCGGAAGCGTGGTGTTTGAAGGAAAACCTGCAGACCTCATCGCCGCGAAATCGACCCTCACGGGCGAGCACCTCGCTGCGTACGTGACATCCACCTCTTAGACGACCGCTAGGGTCGCAAACAGTAGACGTCGCAGCACACTACGCTAAACCACACCAAGCCATCAGGGAGCCACCGTGACATTCTTCGAATCCATCTCGACTGTGTTTCGCAAGTACGCGGACTTCACCGGGCATGCGAGCCGGCCCGAGTATTGGTGGTTCGTTCTCTTCTCCTTCATCACCACCGCGATTCTCGGTTCACTCAACCTGACGTCCTCAGACGGAACACTCGCCCTGGGTACGAGCCTCAGCAGTGCGTGGTCGCTGGCCCTGCTACTCCCCCAACTCGCTGTCACCGTGCGACGACTCCGCGACACCGGGCGAGACTGGACCAACATCTTTTGGATTCTCGTTCCTATCGCCGGGGTTATCGTGCTGGTGATCTACCTCAGCCAGCCCGGGCTAATGCACCCACTGGGAACCCAGCCATCCACGCCAAGTAACGGCGATCACCCGAGCGGCACCTAGCTTTCCTTGTGCGAAGCTGATGGCACCACAACAACAGGGCGATGGGCGCGTGCCACACATTCGCTGCTTACCGAGCCCAGAATCAGTCCGGCGAAACCCCCACGTCCGCGAGAGCCGACGACGACCATCAGGGCATGTTTCGAGCTGCTAATCAACTCTGCTGCTGGTTGCGACAGGGCCGCGCGGAGAGTGACCTCGACGGTGGGGTACTTGTCGATGAGACTACGAGTTTCTGCCACCAGATCGCGATGAACCCGTGCCGTCACTTCGTCGAACGACGGCACGTAGCCGTGTTCCTCGGTGAATTGGGGAGGAATGCGGTCGAGGTTCCACGTGCGCACGACCTCGACGGATGCGCCCAGCCTCGCTGCGGTGTTTAGCGCCCACTCGAGTGCGTCATCTGCGTTAGCTGATCCATCGTGTCCGACCACGAGAGGGCGGTCGCGCGCCGACTCGAGGAGCGGGGTCTGACCAGCTTCATCCGACCCCGTCGGGTTGTTGTCGGCAGAGTGGATAACTATGACGGGGCAGCGTGAATGCGCAGCGCACTGCGAACTCACGGAGCCCAAGAGGAGTCCCGTGAAACCGCCATGGCCTCGACTCCCGACAATAAGCACGTCCGCCTCGCGACTCTCATCGAGGAGATTGTTGGCAGCAGACCCTTCCCGAACCGCCGATTCGTACCAGGTGGGGAGAGTATCTCCGAAAACGTCTTTAGACGCTTGTCTGAGTTGAGATTCCGCCTCCTCTTCTGGCGACCATGACACAGGGAGCGGGTTGTAGGTGATGGGGTAGGTCCACGCGGAAACAGCGCGAAGGCGGCCGTGCAGCCCGTGTGCGTATTCCTTTGCGAACTCAAAGGCCGCCAACGAGGAATTCGATCCGTCGACGCCGACAACGATGAGTGGGGTCGTGCGAGCAATACCGTCCATACCCTCAGCATAGAGCGACTGGTGAACGTCGACTAGACCCAAGGTTCCCCCCCCTGACTCGCGCGATTTGGTCCGACAGCATCTGATGCGTTGGTGCGGCTCCAATTACAGGAGGAACCCTGCCAACCCCATTTACGGCGATCACCCACGCAACTAGCTACGCTGAGTACATGCGTGTGTGCCCCTGCCAGTCCGAAGAAAGTTACGACGAATGCTGTGGGCGATTTCACCGTGGCGATGCACTCGCTCCCACCGCTGAACGTCTCATGCGTTCGCGGTACAGCGCCTACTCCGTCGGTGACACGGCATACCTGCTGCAGACGTGGCATCCGTCGACTCGCCCTAGAACGCTCGAACTCGACCCAGAAATGCACTGGTACCGGCTCGACATGGTCGCTCGCACCGGGGGAAGCATGCTCGATACTCGCGGCACAGTCGAATTCCGTGCGCACTATCGCAGTCGCGGCATCGCCGGGCAGCAACACGAAAACAGCAGTTTCATTCGCGAGAATGGCGCGTGGCTCTACGTCGACGCGGTCTAGTAACAAAGCGGTGGCCTAAGAATGAGAACTGAGGAGAACCGGTGAACTACATACTCTCAATCGACCAGGGAACCACAAGCACCCGCGCGATCATCTTCGACCACGACGGAAAAGTTGTTACCTCTGGTCAACTCGAGCACGACCAGATTTTTCCGAAAGCAGGGTGGGTCGAGCACGATGCCACACAAATTTGGAACAATACGCGCGAAGTAATCGGCCAAGCTCTTTCTAAAGCGAACGTTACCCGCCACAGCATCGCCGCCGTAGGAATCACCAACCAGCGCGAAACGGCCATCCTGTGGGATCGGGCTACCGGCGAACCGGTGTACAACGCCATCGTCTGGCAAGACACTCGCACGCAGCCCATCGTCGATCGCTTGGCGCAGGGCGACACAGACCGATTCAAACGCACCACCGGGCTCCCGCTTGCGACCTATTTCTCGGCGTCGAAGATTGTGTGGATGCTCGACAACGTCGCCGGAGTTCGCGAACGTGCCGAAGCGGGTGAACTCGCTTTCGGAACCCCCGACACCTGGGTGTTATGGAACCTCACTGGTGGCTCCGACGGTGGCGTGCATGCCACCGACGTCACGAACGCAAGCCGAACACTCCTCATGGATCTCGAAACCCTCACGTGGAGCGATGAGATCCTCTCTGAACTCAACATTCCGGCGTCGCTCATGCCCGAAATACGCAGTTCGTCGGAGGTTTACGGCACGGTCTCAAGTTCGAGTCTGCTGCGAGAGGTTCCCGTCGCCGGCATTCTCGGCGATCAGCAAGCCGCAACTTTCGGGCAAACCGCGTTCGAGGCTGGCGAATCGAAGAACACGTATGGCACCGGCAATTTCTTGCTCACAAATACGGGTACCGAAATTGTGCACTCCACCAACGGGCTGATCACCACGCTCGCCTATCAACTTGGCGATGACGCGCCGCGCTACGCGATCGAAGGCTCAATCGCGGTCACAGGCTCGCTTGTTCAGTGGTTGCGCGACAATCTGGGCATCATTTCTCGCTCAGAAGAGGTCGAAACCCTCGCAGCATCCGTCGATGACAACGGTGGTGTCTACTTTGTGCCCGCGTTCTCGGGGCTTTTTGCGCCCCATTGGCGACCGGATGCCCGGGGAGCGATTCTTGGACTCACCCGTTTCGCGAACAAAGGCCACATCGCTCGCGCCGCGCTCGAAGCAACCGCATTCCAGACTAGCGACGTCATCGATGCGGCCAATGCGGATGCCGATGTCGCGATGACCGAACTGCGAGTCGATGGTGGCATGGTCGAAAATTCGGCGCTCATGCAATTTCAAGCGGACATCCTGAACTTGCCGGTTGTGCGTCCCGTTGTAGCCGAGACTACAGCTCTCGGTGCCGCCTATGCTGCTGGTCTTGCTGTCGACTACTGGAGTGGACTCGACGAGCTTCGTTCTAACTGGCAGGAGGGCGAACGGTGGGAGCCGAGCATGCCAGATGAGGAACGCCAACGACTATTGCGCAATTGGAAAAAAGCGATCTCGAAGACCCTTGATTGGGTTGATGAAGACACCGAGTAGGGCTGCAGCACCACACCACCAGCGGGCACACGTCGACCGCCGCAGGCGGCACCGGCCATCAGCGGTTAGTTGCTGCGACCCACTCATCTAGCTTGGCACTCGCGCGCCCTGAATCAACAAGGTCCTCTGCACGCTCAAGTTGCTCACGAAGCCGCACCAATAGCGGTCGCTGGCTCTGCTCGGGGTCGTGCGCGAGGCTGAACGAAGCGAGGCCCGCTGCAGCGTTGAGAAGCACAATGTCGCGCGCCGGCGTTTTTTCTCCGGCAAGCACCGACCGAATCACATTCGCGTTGTACTCCGGGTCATGACCCAGCAGTGCCTCAATTGGCGCGCGCGGGATGCCGAGCTCAAGCGGATCAAGGTCGTGCTCTGTCACAAAACCTCGCGACACTTCCCAGACATGGCTGTGACCGGTGGTGGTGAGTTTGTCGATACCGTCGTCTCCGCGGTAGACCAGTGCCGTCGCGCCGCGAGTCTGGAACACTCCAACAAGAAGGCTGACACGCTCACGGCTTCCCACACCGACCGCTGAGGCCTGAGGTCGGGCCGGATTGCAGAGCGGCCCAAGAATATTGAAGAGAGTCGGAATTGCGAGCTCCCGACGAGTGGGGCCCGCATGCGCAAAGCCGGGGTGAAACAGTGCCGCGTACACAAAGGTGATGCCTACTTCACTCAGTACTTCGGCGACACGCTCAGGGGTGAGGTCAAGGTTCAGCCCTAATGCACTGAGAACATCGGATGCTCCGCTCTTGCTGCTCGCAGCACGGTTCCCGTGCTTGATCACCGGCACATCTCCCGCTGCGGCAATTATGGACGCCACAGAGGAGATGTTCAGCACCGCCCCATATGGGTCTCCCCCGGTTCCCACGATGTCGAGAGCCATGGGATCTACCGGTAACGGTAAGGCACTGGCGAGTGCAGCATCCCGAAATCCGACGATCTCATCGACCGTCTCCCCCTTGATTCGGAGTGCAATAAGCATGGCAGCGAGTTGTGCCGAAGTAGCTTGGCCGTTCATCACAGATTTCATTGCCCATTCGGCCTGACTAATCGACAAATCGCTTCCGGAAACGAGCGAACTGAGAATTTGCTGCCAAGTTGGGGTAGATGCCATAAGTGAAATCCTACCGATGCTTGGCGACTGGCCGGAGATTGAAAAACGAACCCCCAGATATCAGCCATAATAGATAAGTGACCACAGCTGCCCTCAATCGCTCGCTCGGAGCCCAGTCTGTCCAACGACCGAACACTGTTGCGGTCGGTACCATCGTCTGGCTCGGAAGCGAGGTGATGTTCTTTGCTGGCCTCTTTGCGATTTACTTCACTCTGAGGTCTACTTCGCCTGCGCTGTGGGCTGAGCAAACCGAAAAACTCAACGTTCCGTTTGCCACGACGATCACGATCATCCTCGTGCTCTCCTCGGTGACCTGCCAGTTTGGTGTCTTTGCTGCTGAGCGGATGCAGGTGCACCGCACAGGCAAGCTCCTCCAGTTTTGGAAGTGGGGCATGACCGAATGGTTCTTCCTCACCTTCGCCATGGGCGCCACCTTCGTCACCGGACAGGTATACGAGTACGCCACGCTGGTCTCGGAGTACGTCAGCCTCTCGAGCGACTCCTACGGTTCGGCGTTCTACATCACCACCGGCTTCCACGGTCTTCACGTTGCGGGTGGACTCATCGCCTTCCTCCTGGTGATCGGGCGTGGATTCGCCGTCAAGAATTTCCGCCATAAAGAAGCGACGACCGCCATCGTCGTTTCTTACTACTGGCACTTCGTCGACGTGGTCTGGATCGGCCTCTTCGTAATCATTTACTTGCTCAAATGAGAAATGGAAAAGCAGCAATGGCAACATCGGCAGTCCGCGCGTCTCGCAGGTCACGATCTGTCGGGCGACGTCATCCTCTTGCGACCGTAGCCCTCCTTCTGGTGGGTCTCGTTGGTACGGGTGGCGCTTACGCGCTCTTCACCTCTAGTGCAACGGCAGAGACCAGCGCCTCAGCGGATGCGCTGGTCGAGGAGGGCGGAAAGCTATTCGCGGCAAACTGTGCCACGTGCCACGGACTCAATCTTGAAGGCACCACACAGGGTCCGACCCTCATCGGTGTTGGAGCAGCGTCTGTCGACTTCCAGGTAGGCACTGGCCGCATGCCTCTGGCCTACTCGGGTCCGCAGGGCGAGAAGAAGCCCGTGCAGTTCACAGAAGAGCAGATTCAGGCGCTGTCCGTCTTCGTCGCATCCAAGGGTCCTGGCCCAGCGATTCCGGCTGACATGTACCTCACGGGCAACGGCGACGTGTCCAATGGCGCTGAGTTGTTCCGCGTCAATTGCGCCATGTGTCACAACGTTGCGGGTGCGGGTGGCGCGCTCACGGAAGGTAAGTACGCTCCCGCTCTTGCTGGAGTGACCCCGAAGCACGCCTATGAGGCAATGCTTACTGGTCCGCAGAACATGCCAGTGTTCAACGACCAAAACCTCTCCCCTGAAGAGAAGGCCGACATCATCACGTACCTCAAGTACCTTGACGAAACGCCGTCTGTGGGTGGATTCACCCTCGGATCGCTCGGCCCCGTTTCTGAGGGATTGTTCATCTGGATCTTCGGCCTCGGTGCGATCGTGGCAATCACGGTCTGGCTCACGGCTAAATCAAACTAGTTAGCGGCCGCTACACAGCGGACGGTTGAAGGGATAAGAATGGCAGACGACCACGGCGATACCGCCAGCAGCACCGCTGCGGGCACGGACGTCGCGCAGAACAGCGCACCTGCACACAGTGCAGGCACCGCTGTCGTCGCAACCGACGAAGTACCCAACCCTGGGTTCCCGCCGTACCGCCCACGCGTGACGGATCTCGATCCCAAGGTTGACAAGCAACAAGAACGTCGCATTTCGGCGCTATTTTTCGTTTCCATCGTCGGAAGCGTGCTTGCCGTTGCCGCCTACATCGCGTTCCCGATTGAACCGGGAAACATGGCCTCCGTGCGCAACAACACGCTGTTCCTCGGCCTCGGGATTACCCTCGGACTCCTCGGTATCGGAATCGGCGCTGTGCACTGGGCCAAGGCCCTTATGGAGGGTCACGACCTTGTTGAGCAGCGCCACGGTACCCGAGGTAGCGAAGAAACTCGCTCCAAGGCGATCGAAGTGTTCACGCTCGGTAATAAAGAGTCCGGCTTCGGCCGTCGCACGCTGCTGCGCAACACGCTCATTGGTGCTCTGGTAGTCACACCTCTTCCTGCAATCGCACTATTCCGCGACCTTGCTCCAGAGGAAGACCCCGTTCCACTTCTCCGGAACACTTTTTGGGAGAAAGGGATGCGCCTCACGCAAGACCCCAGCGGCACCCCGATCAAGGCGTCAGACCTCACAATAGGGTCCGCATTCCAGGTCATCCCTGAGGGACTCAATGACGATGAGCACCGGATCGAAGAAAAGGCAAAGGCAGCCGTAATCCTTGTTCGGCTCAAGCCCGGAGACATGGAAATTTCTGAGGGTCGTGAAGGCTGGAGCTACGACGGAATCGTTGCGTACTCCAAAATCTGCACACACGTTGGATGCCCGGTCGCACTTTACGAGCAGCAGACCCACCACTTGCTGTGCCCGTGCCACCAATCGCAGTTTGACATCACTCGCGAAGCCGCAGTGATCTTCGGACCGGCAGCACGTCCACTTCCCCAATTGCCGATCACGGTCGACTCAGAGGGATACCTCATCGCACAGAGCGACTTTAACGAGCCCGTCGGACCAAGCTTCTGGGAGCGCCCGCTATGACAACCACACCTACACAGGAAGTTCAGCAGAAGTCGCGCGGACAGCGCTTCACTTCAGCTGCAGCGAACTACATCGATGAGCGCACCAGCATCTCTGGCCTCGTCAAAGAGGTAGGCCGCAAAATCTTCCCCGACCACTGGTCGTTTATGCTCGGAGAGGTCGCTCTCTACAGCTTTATCGTGATCCTGCTCTCGGGAACCTTCCTGACGTTCTTCTTCCAGGCATCCATGGTTGAGGTCGAATACGACGGTTCATACGCACCCCTGAAGGGTATTGAGATGTCTGCCGCTATGGCTTCGACACTCGATATCTCCTTCGACATTCGCGGTGGCCTCCTCATGCGACAGGTACACCACTGGGCAGCGCTGCTGTTCGTGGCCGCCATTGGACTTCACATGCTTCGTGTGTACTTTACCGGTGCATTCCGCAAGCCACGAGAAATCAACTGGTTCATCGGATTCGTTCTCTTCATCCTCGCAATGGCCGAAGGTTTCACCGGTTACTCGCTCCCCGATGACCTGCTTTCCGGAAACGGTCTGCGCATCATCGACGGAATGGTCAAGGGAATTCCGGTTATCGGAACCTGGATCTCCTACCTTCTGTTTGGTGGAGAGTTCCCCGGCGTCGACATCGTCAGCCGCTTGTATATTCTGCACATCATGTTGTTGCCGGCGATCATCATCGCGGCAATTGGTGTACACATGCTATTACTCGTAATCAACAAGCACACGCAGTTCGCTGGCCCCGGTCGTACCAACGACAACGTCGTTGGATCCCCCGTGATGCCTGGCTTCGCGGCCAAGGCTGGTGGATTCTTCTTTATCGTGTTCGGGGTAATCACGCTGATCGCGTCAACGTTCTCGATCAACCCGGTCTGGGTTTATGGACCGTACGACCCCTCCCCTGTTTCTGCAGGTACGCAGCCTGACTGGTACATCGGTTTCGCCGACGGAGCACTCCGGCTTGTGCCACCAGGTTGGGAATTCGTATGGCTCGGTCACTTGTGGTCGTTCAACATCATCGCGCCACTAGTCATCCTGGGATTGTTTATCGCGATCGTGGCCTTCTACCCGTTCATTGAAGCGTGGGTTACCGGCGACAAGCGTGAACACCACATTGCCGACCGCCCTCGCAACGCCCCGACGCGTACCGCTATCGGTGCTGCTGGTGTCACCTTCTACGCAGTCCTTTGGGCCGCGGCCAGTTCCGACCTGATAGCAACGCACTTCAAGCTGACTATTGAGGGTGTCATCCACGCCTGCCAGGCGTTACTCATCTTCGGACCGATCATCGCCTACTTCCTCACGAAGCGCATATGTCTGGGTCTGCAGAAGAAGGATCGGGAGATCGCACTGCACGGTTACGAGTCAGGACGAATCGTGCGCCTTCCGCACGGTGAGTACATCGAAGTTCACGAACAGCTCAGCGAGTACGAGCGCTGGAAGCTAGTCAACTACACCGATTACAAGCCGTTGATGATTCGCCCGAATGCTGAGGGAAAAATCTCGACGGGTCAGCGCATCCGAGCATCCGCTTCACGCTGGTTCTTCGAAGACCGCATCGCGCCCGTATCACGGCGTGAAATCGAACAATCACAGGACGAGCACCACTAGCTCTCCCCCGCCTAAACCACAGTGGGCCTTGACAGATAACTTCTGTCAAGGCCCACAGTTGTCTAACAGCGTCTCAACCCTAGAGAGCGACACCCCTTTGGCACCTGAGGGGCGGATGTACAGAACTTCCGGCACCGATGTGAAGGGACTTAGCAGTACCCCTTGCTCGCGTCAGAACGATAAGCGCACGTAAGAGAAGCTGCTAGGAAACAGGGCCTAGAATTCGAACCTGCAGGGCGATGTGAGCGCCTTGGCCGAGTAAGCGGCGTCAGTCGTTAGTCGAAAACGCGCTTGAGAAAATCGGCGGTTGAGCGGTAGCCGATTCGCTCAAAGAAGTCAGCCGATCCGCGGCTCGGAACCGTGAGCTGTCTAACGCCGCGCTCGAGGCACACTGCCTCGACAGCCTCAACAAGTCGTGTTCCGATACCCGAGCTCTGAACTGAACTGTCTACAACGAGCTCTTGTAGCTGCGCAGAGCTTCCATTGGTGTGGAGCAGGTGCGCGATGGTCGCAAAAGCATAGCCAACAACGCCAAAACTAGGCTTCTCGGCGACCAGCAGGAGCGTGGCGGCCTGATCCTCCACAGCGTGCGCAAAACTCGCGTCAAACGCCGCACGGTCCGGCGCATATTCGGTACCTAGCTGCTTGAGGAGTTCGAAGACTGCGCCAGCATCGGCGGCGGTCGCAGACCGTATCTGCATAGATTTAGCGTGCGAAGTATCCGCGGTAGTACTCATACGTCCACCCTACGAGGCTTACGATGAGAATTCCGCCACCAATAAACGCGATCCACGCTCCAACCGCAACACCTAAGAATACGAGTGAGACGGCTGCGGCGAGCACAATGGGCCACCAGCTCCACGGGCTGTAATGTCCTTGCTCAGCATCGCCGTCTTCAATGTTTGCGTCGAGACGGTCCTCTGCGAGTTCACCACCTTGCGCGTCATGAACTTTGCCGAGGTAGAAGGCGATGAGAGCCCACAGCAGTCCGCTGAGAGCAAGTGCAATCGTGCCCGCCCACTCGACACGCTGGTGTGCCTGGTCAATGAGCGACCAACCTGTGTAGAGGGCCGCAACGACGAAGAAGAATACGGTCAGAATCCAGTAGAGCTTTACATTCGCCTTCATGGGCTATTTCACCTTCTCGTCTGCGAGATCATAAACTGGCGCCTCCGGCGCATCTTTGCCTGGACCGATACCAACCGCGATACCTGCCTCGGGATGATTCAGATCGAATGCCGGGGACTCTGAACGAATTCGCGGAATGGAGGTGAAGTTGTGGCGCGGCGGCGGGCAGCTGGTTGCCCACTCGAGTGAGCGACCGTAGCCCCACGGGTCGTCGACGGTAACCTTCGGTGCCCTGCGTGCGGTGATATACACGTTATAGAGGAACGGAATCATCGACACAGCGAGCAAGAATGCTCCGATCGTGGAAACCTGGTTCATCCACGTCACGCCATCCTCTTCGAGGTAGGTGCGGTATCGACGAGGCAGAGCGACAACTCCGGCCCAGTGCTGGATGAGGAACGTGGTGTGGAAACCAATGAACAGCAACCAGAAGTGGATCTTTCCGAGACGCTCGTTGAGCATCTTTCCGGTCCACTTGGGCCACCAGAAGTAGAAGCCACTGAACATCGCAAAGACGACCGTTCCGAAAACTACGTAGTGGAAGTGCGCGACGACAAAGTAGGTGTCAGACACGTGGAAGTCGAGCGGTGGGCTCGCGAGGATTACGCCGGTAAGTCCACCGAAAGTGAAGGTCACGAGGAAGCCGAGTGCCCACAACATGGGTGTCTCAAAGGTAATTGAGCCTCGCCACAGTGTGCCGACCCAGTTGAATATCTTGACGCCGGTGGGCACCGCGATAAGCATCGTCATGAGCGAGAAGAACGGCAGCAATACCGATCCGGTGACATACATGTGGTGAGCCCAGACCGTGACTGAAAGCGCCGCAATCGAGATCGTCGCATAAATCAGGGTCGAGTAACCGAAGATCGGTTTACGGCTGAATACCGGGAAGACTTCTGAGACGATTCCAAAGAACGGAAGGGCAATGATGTATACCTCGGGGTGACCAAAGAACCAGAACAAGTGCTGCCAGAGGATCACCCCACCATTTGCCGGATCGTAAATATGGGCACCAACGACTCGATCTGCACCGAGACCGAAGAGGGCAGCAGCAAGAACCGGGAATGCCATAAGAATGAGCAGCGAAGTAACGAGAGTGTTCCACGTGAAGATTGGCATGCGGAACATCGTCATTCCGGGTGCACGCATTGTAATGATGGTCGTGATGAAGTTCACGGCACCGAGGATCGTTCCGAATCCACTCATCGTCAGGCCGAATACCCACAGGTTTCCGCCGAGCCCGGGAGAGAATGTGGTGCTTGAAAGCGGAGCGTAGGCAAACCAACCGAAAGATGCTGCACCCTGAGGGGTAAGGAACCCGGCGACCGCAATCAGCGAGCCGAAACTGTAAAGCCAGTAGGCGAATGCGTTGAGTCGCGGGAAGGCAACATCAGGCGCTCCGATTTGGAGTGGCATAAGCACGTTCGCGAAGCCAGCGAATAGCGGGGTTGCGAACATCAGCAGCATGATCGTGCCATGCATCGTGAACAACTGGTTGTACTGCTCACCGGTAGCAACAACTGACAAACCCGGTTCAAAAAGCTGAGCGCGAATGACAAGTGCCATCACGCCACCGAGAAGGAAGTAGAAGAAGGAGGTGATCAGGTACATGTACCCGATCGTTTTGTGGTCTGTCGAGGTGACCCAGTTCACCAAGACATTGCCCTTATGTTCGACGCTCATGAGCCCTATTCCTCGTTGCTGCTGCCGTTGCCGGGCAAATTCTGGTTGACGTTGTAGTCAATGCCGAGTTGACCTTCGTAGCCAGCCGCACGCTGACCTTCGATGTAGTCCTCGTACTCGGTTTCGGAGACGACCTTTACAGTGAAGAGCATGAGCGAGTGGTTCTCACCACACAACTCCGCACACTTGCCCTGATAGGTACCTTCCTTCGTCGGAATGAAGTACATGTAGTTGGTCTTGCCGGGGATCATGTCCTTCTTGTACAAGAAGTCAACCACCCAGAAAGAGTGAATCACGTCGCGTGATTCGATCTTGATCTCGACCTTCTTGTCGACAGGGAGGACCAACTGCGGCAAGTCATCAACATTAATTGTGCCATCGGGGTTGAAGTCTGCTTGGACTCCGGGGCTGTAAACATTTTCGTCAATGTAGTTGAAGTCCCACGCCCAACGCTTTCCAATGACCTCGATCGAAACATCGGGGTTTACCTCGACCTTTTCGATCTGCGCTTGGTCTCGAGCGGTGAAGGCGAAGAAGCCGATTACCAGAATCAGAGGCACGATCGTGTAGAAAATCTCGATCGGCATGTTGTAGCGCAATTGAACGGGAAGCCCGGTCTGGCCGCGACGGCGGCGGTAGACAACAGCGGCCCAAATGATGAGGCCCCAGGTGATAGCGCCCACGATCAGAAGCACGATCCACGACGTAACCCACAACCCTATGATGCTGCTCGTGTGGTTGGTCGTGTCAGGACTTCCTGGCAGATAACCCTGAAGCTGATCCTGAGAACAACCGGCCAAGACCAGCATCGTAACCAGAGCGATGGGAATCGCAGCCAATCGAATTCGGCGGTTAGAGCGCACCTGTGACCTCTCGAAGAACACGGACTAATACCTTTCCAGTCTATAGGGAGCCAGACGGTCTCATGATTACCGGCTCGCCCCGTACAAGTGAAAAGGTGCGCCAAATCGGCGCACCCTCTCAAAAAATTACTGTGAAATTAGTTGAAACTGTCACCACAGGCACAACTGCCCTCAGCGTTCGGGTTGTCGATAGTGAAACCCTGCTTCTGGATCGTGTCTTCAAAATCGATGCTCGCACCGTCAAGGTACGGAACACTCATCTTGTCGACAACAACTTCTACGCCATCGCCGAAATCAACACTTACATCGCCGTCAAGAACGCGCTCGTCGAAGTAAAGCTGATAGATCAGCCCCGAGCATCCGCCCGGTTGAACGGCCAGACGTAAGCGCAGGTCATCGCGACCCTCTTGCGACATCAGGCTACGGACCTTGTCCGTGGCAGCCTGAGTCAGTGCAACTCCGTGGGCAGCAGTTTCAACAGCGGTTTCAGTCATGACCCAATTCTACGCCCGACGTTCCAACTTTGCGAGCAGCAGAGCCTCGGTGAGGATGGCACGTTTGAAAACACCGAGATGCAAGGACTCATTCGGGCTATGAGCGCGCGACTCAGGGTCTTCCACTCCCGTCACTAAAATCTGGGCTTCAGGAAAAACCTCGACGAGGTCAGAGATAAAAGGGATCGAACCGCCAATTCCGGTCTCGAGGGGTTCGTTGCCCCACGCCTCATGCATCGCGGTCTTGACAACCTCAACCGCCCAACCGCTGGTATCAACAAGAAATGGGCTGCCGCGGTCAATATCCGAGATTTCGAGGTGCGCCCCAAAAGGAGCATTGGCTTCAAGGTGAGCCTGCAGCGCCGTGAACGCATCGTTAGGGTCCTGACCTGGCGCAATACGCGCGCTGAGCTTGACCGTGATGCTCGGAGCCAGAGTGTTGGATGCGTTCATCACTGTCGGCGCATCGATGCCGGTTATCGTAATGGACGGTTTGTCCCACAGCCTGCCGAGGATGCTGCCGGTGCCCACCGAGGAAACGCCCCCAAGTAAACCTGCTTCATGTCGCAGTTTCTCTTCGCTGTACTCGGGTCTCTGTCCATCGCGACCAGTAAGACCGTCAACGGCAACAGCACCGGTCTCATCGTGCAAAGTCGCAAGGAGCTTGATAGTAGCGAGCATCGCATCCGGCACCGCTCCCCCAAACATGCCTGAATGTGATGCGTGCGCGAGCGTCGACACCGTGAGCTTGAAAGTGACGTTCCCGCGCAGTCCTACAGTCAGTGACGGCGTGTTGATGTCCCAGTTGTCGGAATCCGCAACGACGATCACATCGGCGGCAAGTTTTTCGCGGTTCTCCGTGATGAAGTTGGCAAACGAACGCGAGCCGAATTCTTCTTCGCCCTCAAAGAAGGCCACGAGGCCAAGATCAAAATCGTCGCCGACAATGGCGACGAACGCGCGGATCGCCGCAACGTGAGCCATGATTCCTGCCTTGTCATCAGCGGCACCTCGGCCATACAACCGGTCGCCGCGCACGGTCGGCTCAAAGGGGGGCGAATCCCAATCCGCATCCTGACCGGGAGGCTGCACATCATGATGGGCGTACAGAAGAATCGTTGGCTTGCCATTCTTCGCCTTGCGCGTAGCAAGAAGAGCCGGATGGCCGAGCGTCGTCTCATCAATGGGCGCACGCGCAAGCTCGACAGCGTCAAAAACGCCGATGCTCTCGATCAGGGCCTTAGCTGCCTCTGCGCTGCGCTGCACCTGCCCAGGATCGAAACCATCCCAGGACACCGACGGAATCCGCACCAGGGCCGATAGCTCCGCAATCGTTGCCGGCATTGCCGCGATAATGGCCTCAGAGAGGGAATCGAGTAAAGGATCTGGAGTGTTCGATGCGGACGTCGGCTGCGGCGTGTGAGTCATACGAGTAATCTTAGATTGACATCAACGCAAGGAACTCAGTGGCAACAGCATCTTCGAACAACAGCAACTCGACTCCCGACTCTCCGGGTGACAACGAAAGTGTCACGGGCAAGGGCCGCCCCACCCCCACTCGCAAAGAACGCGAAGCCGCCAATTTGCGCCCACTCGTCTCTGACGACCGCAAGGAAGCCCGTCGTCAAGCCCGTACGAAAATGCAGGCAGAACGAGAACGTGCCCGCGTTGGCATGGCGAACGGTGAAGAGAAGTACTTGCCAGCTAGGGATCGTGGCCCGCAGAAACGATTTGTTCGTGACTACGTAGACGCGCGCTTCAGCGTTGGTGAACTTCTGGTCCCCGCCATGTTCGTAGTTATCATCTTGACTCTTTTCCCTCAGCCAGAGGTGCAGGTCTTTGGACTATTTGCACTGTGGGGCTTCTTCATAGTGGCGACCATCGACGCAGTCCTGCTTGGACTGCGTCTGCGCCGCAAAATTACCGAGAAGTTTGGCGAATCACGCGCTGAGAAGGTGCGCTGGTACGCTGCGATGCGATCGCTTCAGTTACGCATCATGCGACTGCCGAAGCCGCAGGTCAAGCGCAGACAGTACCCCAGCTAGCTCGCGCGCTCGACACACAGTCGTGCGGGTTCCGCTCAGTTACTCAGCCGCCCGCTCGGAGCGAAGAATCGTTGCGAGCCGCCGATTGATCGTCCGTGCCCACAACGGACCGCGGTAGATGAAACCGGTGTATCCCTGAACTAGGGTTGCTCCCTCGCGCAAACGCTCAGCGACATCCTCTGCCGTTTCAACGCCACCGACTGAGATCACACAGAACTCGGCGGGCACAACGGCTCGGATCACTCGCAATAGTTCCAGCGACCGCGCGGCGACCGGTTTTCCCGAGACTCCACCAGCACCCGCAGCCTCGACGATGCCAGGGGCCGTCTTCAATCCCTTTCGCGAGACCGTCGTGTTCGTTGCAATGATGCCGTCAAGCTCCTCGACTGCAAGCCGCGCGATTGACGCAGCCTCGTCATCCGTAACGTCCGGCGCAATTTTGACGAGCACCGGTGTCTCCCCGGCGGCAGATTTCACGGCCATAAGCAGCGGCTTCAGCTTGTCTATCTCCTGAAGCCCGCGAAGCCCCGGCGTATTCGGGGAACTCACGTTGACGACGAGGTAATCAGCGAGCGGCGCAAGCGCGCGAGCGCTCGTGAGGTAGTCGGCGACAGCGTTCTCGACAGCCACAACTCGAGACTTACCAATATTGACGCCAATGACCGGTCGCTGTGCTCGCCGTCGTGCACGCTCAATCACGCTAGACGCTGCGGCAGCACCCGCGTTATTGAACCCCATCCGGTTGATGGCACCGCGATCCGCGACAAGACGAAAGAGTCGCGGTTTGGGGTTTCCTGGCTGCGGGAGGGCGGTAATCGTTCCCACCTCAATATGACTGAAGCCCAGCTGACCCAATCCTTGGATGCCAACGCCAGATTTGTCGAAACCGGCCGCCACTCCAAATGGGGAGTCAAAGCTCAAACCTAGGGTGTCTACTCGAAGCACTGGGTCTGGAGTGCGCTGCAGCAGGCGCCCAATCCCTACTACCGGAAGCACTCGGATCACGGCAAACGCGAGTGAATGAGCAAACTCGGGGTCAAGTCGCTTGAGAACGGTGCGGAAGAAGAAGTCATACATGGGCAGCGGTGCTCTCAGCGGTAGAAGACGGTGTTCAACAACAGGACCTGACTAACTAGTGGTGTCGTGATCCAAACGGAGCTGGCTTATTGCAGCATCAAAGTCGTCGAGTGAATCGAAGGCTTGGTAGACGCTCGCGAAGCGCAAATAGGCAACCTCGTCGAGGTCACGCAATGGCGAAAGAATGGCCAAGCCGATTTCATTTGCGTCAACCTGGGCGGCGCCCGTCGCGCGAATCGCTTCTTCGACCTTCTGTGCGAGCACTGCAAGATCAGTATCGGTGACTGGTCGCCCCTGGCACGCCTTACGCACACCGCTGACGATTTTCTCACGGCTAAACGACTCAACGACGCCGTTGCGCTTGATTACGTTGAGCGAGGCCGTCTCAGTCGTCGAGAATCGTCGCCCACACTCGGGGCACTGACGGCGGCGGCGAATCGAAAGGCCGTCATCGCTTGTGCGGGAATCAACAACCCTGCTATCGGGATGCCTACAAAAAGGGCAATACATAGTGTGTCAAGCGTACCCGGTTAGTTATTGCGGAACCGCGCACTCACCGCCGCGCCATGAGCAGGCAGATCTTCCGCAGAACTGAGGGCAACAATGTGTGGCTCAAGTGCGCGAAGCGCCTCGTGTCCGTAACGGATTACCTGCTGTGGGCGCAAGAACGTGTACGCGCCGAGTCCCGAGGAGAATCGCGACTGACCTCCCGTTGGAAGCACATGGTTCGATCCAGCAAGATAGTCACCAAGGCTAACGGGCGATTGCGCACCGAGGAAAATTGCCCCAGCATTGTCAATCATGTCCATGACGGTGCCGGACTCTTCGGTCTGAATCTCCAGGTGCTCAGGGCCGTAGGCGTTACTCAGCGCCGCAGCGGCCACCATGTCGCTCACCAAGACTATGGCGGACTGTTGGCCGTCGAGGGCGATGCCTGCGCGCTCGGAGTGCAGGGTCAGCGCGAGCTGCGCGGCAAGCTCGATGCGCACGGCATCCGCAAGTTCTTCGGAGTCGGTGACTAAGACCGCAGCAGCAAGTTCATCGTGCTCTGCCTGACTCAGCAAGTCCGCAGCCACCAGTTGAGGATCAGCGTTCGCATCCGCAATAATCAAGATTTCGGTTGGCCCAGCTTCGGAATCTATACCGACCATGCCACGCACCGCACGCTTGGCAGCCGCAACGTAGACGTTTCCCGGGCCCGTAATAATATCAACGGGATCGAGACCCAAATCGGGGATTCCGTAGGCGAAAGCAGCAATGGCGCCTGCACCACCCATCGCGTAAACCTCATCGACCCCCAATAGTCCTGCCGCGCCAAGGATTGTCGGATGCACCGCTCCCCCAAAGTTGCGCTGAGGGGGTGAGGCGAGAGCCACCGAAGAAACGCCAGCGACCTGCGCAGGCACAACGTTCATAATCACGCTCGACGGGTAGACCGCCTTGCCACCCGGAACATAGAGTCCGACTCGGTTGACGGGTTGCCATCGCTGCACGATTTCGGCACCATCGCCGAGTTCAGTCATGATCGGTGGCGGAACTTGGGCCTTGCTCGCGGTGCGAACGCGATCGATGGCAAGTTCGAGCGCGTCGCGCACAGCGGGCTCGAGAGCGCGGGTCGCGCGAGTGATCTCATCAGCGTGGATACGCACTCGATCAGGGCGCACCCGATCTAGCCGCTCAGCTTGGTCGAGCAGAGCCTGCTCTCCGCGCTCGCGGACGTCCTCAATGAGGTTAAACGCCGTAGCAGAAGCGGCGGAAACATCCATTTGAGCACGAGGGATGACACGGGAAAGTTCGGCGCGGCTCAGAGTGGCGGCACGAAGGTCAATTGTATTCAGCGACATAGCTCAACCATGCTAGTTCGTTCTGTGCTCGGAATTCCTGTGCGCCGATTAGGCTTGAGAGAAGACATATGGATAATTCAGCAGCAACAGAAGGAATCGACGCTTTCAGGGGCGCATTCAGGCGCCACGCGGCTGGCGTAGCCGTAGTGACGTCGCTCGCACCCGACGGTCATCCCGTGGGATTCACCGCCACGTCACTCGCGTCGCTCGCGGCCGATCCCCCACTCGCAACTTTCAATATGGCTCAAGTCTCGAGCTCGTGGCCAGCGATTACGGTCGGAAACCGAGTCGCGATCCACATGCTCGGGCCGCGAAGCCGCCATCTCGCCGAACGCATGGCGGCCGATCATAGCCTTCGATTTGTCGGAGACCATTGGCACCCCGATGACACTGGACTGCCCCTGCTCGATGGTGCAACCGCAATCGCAATCGGGCGCATCGTTGAGGTGTATCCGGTGCACAATAACGCGGTCGTTGTAGTGGAAATCGATCACGGCGTTCTGGGCGACGAAGATGAAGCCCTGCTCTACCACGAGCGCACCTACATGCGTCCTCACTCCCTCGATAACTAATCCCTGCGGTCGAATAGCCGGAACCCGGGCTCGCTCATGCCCTGATTGGCCCACCCGGGGATTAGCCCAACCGGGGATCAACCCAGGCAGCCTGGCCCGAGTAGCGTCTTTAGTTCGCCGTAGAGGTCTGCCGACACCTTGACGCGGTAAGGCACTTCGAAAACGCGTGCGACGTCGCCGCGCACGAGACGCAATCGCACCTCGACATCACCGGAGTGACGAATGAGTACATCGCCGAGACCGGTAACCACGTCGGTGGTTGCCCGATGTTCATTGATCGAGACCACAATCGGTCCCGACCCCAAACTGGGCCCCAATTCCGGAGAGAACATGCTGACCGCATGCAAGTTCATGCCGTCATCTCGCGCACTTGCCCGCCCGCGCACCACGACAATAGAGTCATTAATTAGGCCCGGCGCGAACTCTTGATATGTCTTTCCGAGGAACATGACGCTGATTTCGCCGCCAAAATCTTCGACCGTAACAATGCCGTATTGGTTGCCACTGTTGCGGGCTACCCGGTGCTGAACACTGGTGACGAGGCCCGCGATTGAGACGTGTTCACCATCGGAGACCACATCGCCAGACAAAACTTCGGTGATCGTCGCATCCTGATGCTTGGCGAGCTGCAGTTCAAGCCCCGACAGCGGATGGTCGGAAACGTAGAGCCCCAACATCTCGCGCTCGAAGGCGAGCTTGTCGCGCTTCGACCACTCCGGCCGATCGGGAACGCCGTCATCGTCGTCATCAAAGTCGAAGATGCCACCAAACAGGTCGACCTGACCGTTCGCTTCGTTGCGCTTGAGGCTCACGGCCGAGTCGCACGCATCTTCGTGGATTTCGAGAAGCCCGCGACGAGTAGCGCCCAGAGAGTCGAACGCCCCAGATTTGATGAGAGATTCCACAGTGCGCTTATTAGCAACCTGAATGGAGACCTTGCGGAGGTAGTCGTGGAATGACTCGAAGCGGCCCTTTTCGGCGCGAGCACGAACAATTTGCTCCACGACTGAAGCACCAACATTGCGGACGGCGCCGAGGCCAAACCTGATGTCGCCGGCGACAGCCGTAAAGTTCACGGTCGATTCGTTGACATCGGGCGCCAACACCTTGATGCCCATGCGGCGGCACTCGCTCAAGTACATCCCGAGCTTGTCTTTTGAGTCGCCGACACTTGTGAGAAGCGCGGCCATGTACTCGGCCGGGTAATTGGCTTTGAGGTATGCGGTCCAGTAGCTGAGCACGCCGTAACCAGCGCTGTGCGCCTTGTTGAAGGCGTAATCAGCAAACGGCATGAGCGTTTCCCACAGCACCTTGACGGCTTCTTTACTGAAGCCGTTGTCGAGCATGCCCGTTTCGAACCCGATGAACTGCTTGTCGAGCTCTTCTTTCTTCTTCTTGCCCATTGCCCGACGCAAGACGTCGGCTTGACCAAGAGTGAAGCCTGCGACCTTCTGAGCCACTGACATGACTTGCTCTTGATACACAATCAGACCAAAAGTGGTGCCGAGAATTTCTTTTAACGGCTCTTCAAGCTCGGGATGGATCGCATCAATCTCCTCCAAGCCGTTTTTTCGTAGCGCGTACTTAGTGTGGGAGTTCATTCCCATCGGGCCCGGGCGATACAGGGCAATAACGGCAGAGATGTCTTCAAAGTTCGTGGGCTTGAGCTGCTTAAGCAGGGCTCGCATTGGCCCGCCATCGAGCTGGAAAACGCCCAGGGTGTCACCGCGGGCGAGTAAATCGTAGGTCTTCTGGTCGGCATCCAGATCAAGGTCTTCGATGACGAGCGGAGAGCCAGTGTTCGCCTTGATCATCGTCAACGCATCTTCAATGACCGTGAGGTTGCGAAGCCCCAAGAAGTCCATCTTGATCAGACCGAGGCTTTCGAGCGGTGGCTGATCGAACTGAGTGATGATGGCGCCATCGTCTTCACGGCGCATAATGGGCAGCACATCAAGCAATGGCTCGGCGGAAAGCACAACACCGGCCGCGTGCACGCCCCACTGTCGCTTCAGCCCTTCAAGCCCAACTGCGGTTTCGAAGACTTTCGCTGCTTCAGCGTCGGTGTCGAGAATTCCCCGGATATCTGCGGCCTCTTTATACCGCGGCGCATCTTTATTGCGCACATCATTAAGGGAGATATCCTTGCCCATGATGGCTGCGGGCATTGCCTTGGTGAGTTTCTCCCCCACCGAGTAGGGCATGCCAAGCACCCGAGCAGAGTCTTTGAGCGCCTGCTTTGCCTTAATCGTGCCGTACGTGACGATCTGAGCGACGCGGTCGTCGCCGTATTTTTCGGTGACGTAGCGAATAACTTCGCCACGTCGTCGATCGTCAAAGTCGACATCGACGTCGGGCATCGAAACACGTTCGGGGTTCAAAAATCTCTCAAAGATGAGTCCGTGCGCGAGTGGATCGAGCTCGGTGATTCCGACCGCATAGGAGGCCATCGAGCCCGCAGCAGAACCTCGACCAGGACCAACGCGGATGCCCTGCGCCTTCGCCCACTGAATGAAGTCGGCAACAACGAGGAAGTAACCAGGAAACCCCATCTGCTGGATAACGTCGACCTCGTACTTTGCCTGCGCAAGATGCGCTTCAGATGGCGCGTTGTTGAACCGCTTGTTCATTCCACGCGCTACCTCCTTCTCAAACCAGGTCGCCTCCGTCTCCCCTTCGGGAACCGGGAATCGTGGCATGAGGTCGCGGCCCTCAAAACTAACCTCACAACGTTCGGCGATCAGCAGCGTGTTGTCGCATGCTTCAGGATGTTCGCGGAACAAGGAACGCATCTCGGCAGCCGACTTGAGGTAAAACTCGTTCGAGTCGAACTTGAAGCGGTTGGGATCGTCGAGAGTCGAGGCAGATTGCACACACAACAACGCTGCGTGTGCGGTCGCATCGTGGGAGTGCGTGTAGTGCAGGTCATTTGTCGCGAGCAGTGGCATGTCCAGCTCTTTGGCGAGCCTGATGAGATCGAGTAGCGTGCGGCGCTCGATATCGATGCCGTGGTCCATGATTTCGGCAAAGAAGTTCTCTTTGCCGAAGATGTCTTGGAAGTCCGCTGCGGCCTGGCGAGCTTCGTCATACTGACCAAGTCGGAGCTTTGTTTGGACCTCGCCACCCACACACCCGGTCGTGGCGATAATTCCCTTCGAATATTGGCTAAGGAGCTCACGATCCATTCGCGGCTTGAAATAGAAACCCTCGATCGAGGCCTTAGATGACAGGCGAAACAGGTTGTGCATTCCTTCGTTGTCTTGGGACAACAAAGTCATGTGGGTGTACGCACCGCTGCCACCGACATCATCTCGAGTCTGATGACTCCCCCCCCAACGCACACGAGTCTTGTCACCGCGCGCCGTGCCAGGAGTGATGTATGCCTCAGTGCCGATAATTGGCTTGATACCTCGGGCAGTGGCCGACTTCCAGAAGTCATAGGCACCGAACATGTTGCCGTGGTCGGTGATCGCGATCGCCGGCATTCCCTGTTCGACGGCGGCATCGAGCAATGGCCCTACGCGCGCTGCACCATCGAGCATCGAGTACTCGCTGTGAACGTGCAAGTGCACAAACGAGTCGTTATTAGCAGCCACAGTCACTCCGAATTCTTTCGAAATCCAGCCTAAGCCAGCACGCCAAACAGACTCTAACTGACGCGCCCTAGTTGGCGCGAAGCACCTCAAGTGCCGCCTGAAGGTCAGCTGGATATGGTGACTCGAACAGCACATTTTCCCCGGTCGCCGGATGCGCAAACCCTAGCTTGTGGGCGTGCAACCACTGGCGGGTTAGGCCAAGCCTGGCGGAAATCGTCGGGTCGGCGCCGTACATGGTGTCGCCGACACAGGGATGACGCTGTGCCGCCATGTGCACACGGATCTGGTGTGTGCGTCCGGTCTCAAGTTGAACTTCAACAAGCGCAGCAGACGGGAATGCTTCGAGCGTCTCGTAGTGGGTAATGGAGTCTTTGCCCCCGGCGACGACAGCAAACTTCCAGCTTGAGCCCGGATGCCGACCGATCGGAGCGTCGATTGTTCCCGCGAGTGGGTCGGGGTGTCCTTGCACGACCGAGTGGTAGATCTTGTTCACTTCGCGATCGTGGAAAGCACGCTTGAGCTCTCTGTAGGCGAGTTCAGACTTTGCAACCATCATAAGACCGCTCGTGCCCGCATCGAGGCGGTGCACGATTCCTGCGCGCTCGGCGGCGCCAGACGTCGAGATACGGTATCCAGCGCCAGCGAGTGCACCAAGAACAGTCACACCGTCCCAGCCAATCGATGGGTGTGCTGCGACTCCGGCGGGCTTGTCGACGACAACAATGTGATCATCGTCGTAAATAATGCCGAGGCTATCGAGCACGACGGGCACTATCTGCGGTTCAGTCTTGGAAATCCAGGACACCTCAATCCATGTACCAGCGGTGAGGCGATCTGACTTGCCGACTTCGGCACCGTCCATCATTACTCCGCCCGATTCGGCTACCTCTGCGGCAAATGTTCGCGAAAAGCCAAGAAGCTTGGCGAGGGCTGCGTCTACGCGCTGCCCCACAAGCCCTTCCGGAACCGGCAAACTACGGGTTTCCACTACTGCTCCTCGGATGCGTGCTCAATGACGATGTGTTCGTGTTCAACAAAAATTTGGATACCCGGCTGCGGTCAGTTATCTGACTCGAGCGCCAACATAGCAAAAGCCGCCAGCACCGGCGGAGCCGAAGCTCTCACCGACGTGCTGGCGGCCTGCGCAAATAACTATCTGTGCTAATAACTAGCTGCCGGAGAAACCAGTGAAGCTTGCCGGAGGCTGCTGGGCCGATTGGGGCGCAGCAAAATCTTCGGGTGACAAGTGGCCGGTCGGCTGTGCGACAGGAGCGGCGTCCTTTTGCCCTGACTCTTTCGCAGGAGCTCCAGCGGAGACAAGGCTGTCAGAATCTAGTTCATGAAGCTGGCCTTCGATGTAGCTCTTTAGCTTCTCGCGGTATTCGCGTTCGAAGTTCTGCAGCGACTCGATGCGGCTTTCGATCACCTCACGTTCCTGCTCGAGTGAACCGAGCTGAGCACGCTGCTGCGCTTCTGCCTCGGCGACAATCTCAGCGGCGGAAGCCTGACCTTCGGCAATGAGTGCATCGCGTTTCGCGACACCGTCGCGTACGTGCTCTTCATGCAGCCGGCGCGCAAGCTGAAGCAAGTTGTTGGTGCTGCTGCTGGCATCGTCGAGGGCCGACGAGGATGGCTCAGGTGCCGGAGCACTCTCAATCGCCGCAGGGGCGGATGCCGATACTGGCGCGGGCACAGCGGGTTCGCTGCTCGCCGATTGCTGCGATTCGTTCGAACGTGACTCGGCAGCAGTCAAACGCTGGCGAAGCTCGTCGTTCTCCTGATTGAGTCGTCGCAATTCAACAACAACCTCGTCGAGAAAATCATCGACGTCATCTTGGTCGTATCCCTCTCGGAACTTGGTTGATTCGAACCTCTTGTTGACCACATCTTCTGGAGTCAAAGCCATTGCCGCCACCTCTAAAACTTTCTTTCAACGTATACACAACGTTCAACGTTCGTTTCACATCGTAATGACGAAACCTGATTAGTTGCCACATGCTCTCTGATAAGAGTACATCCGCTTCTGCCAGTTCTAAAAGCCCCGCAAAATGGAGGTCAAGATAATGCACGCCAGCATGACGAGCATCCATGACAAATCCAGCGCACCGCTGCCGATGCGAATCATCGGTACAACTTTGCGTACCGCTTTGATCGGGGGGTCCGTGATAGTGAAAGCAATCTCAGACAACACAAGACCGACGCCGCTCGGACGCCACCCTCTAGCAAAGACGACAACGAGATCGAGAATAAACCGAGCCCACATCGCAAGCATAAAAAGATTAATGGCGAATATAGCCACCGTAGCGATAATTGAAACCGGATTCACTCTTCTAGGGTACCGGTCTAAATCACACGCGTTGCGCAGCGTAGTTACTGAGCAACAGGTTTACTGAGCGAAAAACGAAGCGTCGACGTCAGACTCAACCTCGGCCTGGTCCCCACTCACGGCAACGTGTGCTGGTGAAAGCAAGAAGACTTTGCTGGTAACTCGTTCGATCTTGCCGTAGAGACCCTGCGAAAGTCCGCTGGCGAAATCGACCAGTCGACGTGCATCCGGTTCACTCATCTGCGAGAGGTTGATGATCACGGGGATGCCCTCGCGGAAGTTCTCCGCGATGAGCTGGGCGTCCTTGTACTGGCGCGGGTGCACCGTCAAAATCTCGTTCATCTCTGCCTCCGCAGTGCTGGGCGCAGCGCGGCGCAAAGGAGTGACTGGCGCGCGATTTGAGTTCGCTGGTGCGTGTGCTGCCGCAACAGGGGCAACCGGCGCAACCGGCGCCTGATCGTATTCGTAGTCTTCGTCGGCGAGGCCGAGATAGACCATTGTCTTGCGCAGTGGGTTGGCCATGATAATCCTCCGAATGGTGAAGCTTCTGCTTCGAGATTAACCATGGTCAGGTCGTTTTCCCGTGATTGCCGTGCCAATTCGAAGGTGTGTCGCGCCTTCGGCAATCGCTTCGGCGAAGTCGCCTGACATTCCCATCGAGAGTGCACGGGCGTTGGGATGCTGCGCCCCCATGCGCTCAGAAAGCGACCGTAGAGCGACGAACGAAGGCCGCGGGTCTTCGCCCAGTGGCGCAACGCCCATGAGCCCCCTCAGCTCGATTCCGGCAGCACCAGCCACACGATCGACGAAAGCATCAAGTTCGCTGGGAAGCACTCCGCCTCGGCCCGGATCGTCAGTGAGATTCACTTGCACAAAAACGTCGAGTGGAATGGCTACATCATCGTTCGTGAGAGCAGTAATCAGAGAATCGCGGTCAACCGAATGGATCGCTTGGCAGTAGGCGCGAACTTGTCGCGCTTTTTTACTCTGCAACTGCCCGACAAAGTTCCACCGTGCGTCAAGATCAGAAAGCTCAGCAACTTTCGGCTGCGCCTCCTGATGCCGACTTTCACCAAAGTCGCGCACGCCGAGGTCGTACAACTCGCGCACAAGGCTTGCGGGGTGGAACTTAGTGATGACGATCCTCGTGATCGACGACAGGTCGCGCGATGCCGAGCGTGCGGAATCCGCGATCTGTTCATCGACGTCGGCGAGTCGTTGGCCTAACGGTGTCAGGTCAGTCATGACTGCTACTTTAAGAAGTCTGGAACGTCGAGATCGTTGTCGTTCTCGGCGTCATCATCAAAGCTGCGATCGATGGTCGCTGCAGGTACAACACTCGGCTGCGACTTCCAGTCAGTTTCTTTCTCCGTCGGCTTCTGGGCTGCAGCGATGTGCTCTGCAGGGGCCTCGGGCACGACGTAATTAGTACGGCGCCCTTCGGCAGGCTTGGCCGATGGCTCTCCACCATCAAACCCTGCGGCAATTACCGTCACGCGAACTTCGTCTCCGAGAGTGTCGTCGATGACGGCACCGAAGATGATGTTCGCTTCAGGATGCACCGCCTCTTGAACGAGTCGCGCAGCATCGTTGATCTCGAAAATTCCGAGGTTCGATCCGCCCTGGATCGAAAGCAGAACACCGTGTGCGCCATCAATGCTGGCTTCCAGCAGTGGGGATGCCACAGCGAGTTCAGCCGCTTTTATGGCCCGGTCGGCCCCGCGCGAAGAACCGATTCCCATCAGCGCAGAGCCTGCGCCCTGCATCACTGACTTAACATCGGCGAAGTCGAGGTTGATGAGGCCCGGAGTCGTGATGAGGTCGGTAATGCCCTGAACGCCGGCCAACAGCACCTGGTCAGCCGTTGCGAAGGCTTCGAGCATGCTGATGCCGCGATCACTGATCTCGAGAAGGCGGTCGTTCGGAACGACGATGAGGGTATCGACCTCATTCTTGAGGGTGTCGACACCGATCTCCGCCTGCGACGAGCGGCGCTTGCCTTCAAAGCCGAATGGCTTGGTGACAACACCGATCGTGAGCGCACCAATCGACTTAGCAATGCGGGCAACTACTGGGGCGCCACCGGTGCCGGTTCCGCCACCCTCGCCAGCAGTAACGAACACCATGTCGGCGCCCGCAAGTGCTTCTTCAATCTCTTCTGCGTGGTCCTCTGCCGCACGGCGGCCAACCTCAGGGTCAGCGCCTGCACCGAGGCCTCTGGTCAGTTCGCGACCGACGTCAAGCTTGACGTCTGCGTCGCTCATTAGCAGTGCCTGGGCGTCGGTATTGATCGCAATGAACTCGACGCCTCGCAGGCCGAGCTCGATCATTCGGTTGACGGCGTTTACTCCGCCACCACCGATGCCGACTACCTTGATGACTGCGAGGTAGTTCTGGTTTGATGTCACGTTCGGCCTCCACTGGAAACTATCAACCTCGACTTGAGGTTTAAAGTTATGCTCAGTATGTATTTCTTAGTTTGAGAGTATGCGGACAGCGAGCTACACCGATGCACCGCCGACCGCGTGTCGGAAAGTGTTGGGGCAATTAGCGGGAATTGCTGTCTCTAGCCCTGCCCGCTCGACCCCGGGCAGACCACTGCAGACCAACGCAGACCGACGCAGACCGACGCAGACACGCATCGTTCTAACTGGGCCGGAAAATTCCATTGCTGGGCGCCGACACGTCGAATTCGCCCGCTCTGCCAGCATCGGTAATCGAAATCAATGAGGCCAAGAGCACAGCCTTTCGAGCGGAGTCGCTCGCACTCCCCCACACCACTCGCTGGCCGACACCAGACAAGACGAGCGAGACATCATCTTTAGTTGTCGCCGAGGCACTTTGCACTTGAGTCCGCAAATCAGCCGGCAGCGAAAGCAGTACCTCCGTGACAGCGGAGAATGCTGGACTTGAGGTGTCCGCACCCCCGGCGTCGATAACGGGAACGCCCTCAATGCGCTCCGCCGACTCCTGAATCGTGATGCCCGCCGGATCAACCAGTCGAAACACTCCATCAACCTTCACGGAGCCGATCGGTTCACGTTCAACAATATGAACCAACAGGGTGTCTGGCGGAACGATCTCCGTGACGTAGCTGCGGATCAGGGGGAATACCGAAAGGTCCTCGGTGATGGCGTCGAAGTTGAGAAGTGCGAGCGGCGTTCCCTGCTGCGTCTCAACTACCGCCTGAATCTCCGCAGGGTCGATACGGTTCGTGCCATCAACCACGACAGTGCGCAGCGCCAAAATCGGCGAGAAGACAGCGACCGCAATGAGAGCAAGGAGAGATGCCACCACACCGGTCACCGAGAGAAGAGTGAGCTTGCGATTGCGTGCTCGCCGGGTGAAGCGACGCAGCTCAGCCCGTTCCGCGCGCTTTCTCGCTCGCGCAGCCTGACGAAGCTGCTTCTTGGCCAAAGAATCGGGAGTGGGTTCACTCCCACGTAATCGTGATCGCGGCGTGCGTTCACGTTGCGGCTTGTCAACTACTGCCGTCGACTTGACGGGCTTGGTGCCGCCACCGGATGACGTGTCGGCAACAACACCGGAGCGGTGTGATTTCGGTGCAGCACCTCTCGAATTCGCCTGCGGTTGTTCTCCTGCTCCGTGTTTACGTCGCGATTTAGCGCTCAGACCGGTTGACTCGGCAACCGGCTTATCAAAACCCTCAGGCCTCTTCACTCGGCACCTGATCTGCAGCAGCCGGATCAGAAGCACCCAATGATCTGCGGCTTTCCATTGCTGCAATGAGCTGCGGGATGATGCGGTAGACGTCGCCACAACTGAGCGTCATCACAATGTCACCCTCGTTCGCGAGCTCAGCAACACGGTCTGCAGCCAGTTGCCAGTCGGGAACGAAATCGACGCGGGAAGCGTCGGAAAATTGCGACGAAACAAGTTCACCAGTAACGCCAGGAATCGGATCTTCACGGGCACCAAAAACATCGAGCACCACCGTGTGGTCGGCGAGCCGCTCATACACTTCGGCAAACTCGGTGGCCATATCACGGGTACGGCTGAAGAGATGCGGCTGATGCACCGCAATCAGCTTTCCGCTACCGAGCACGCTGCGCGCGCCGCTCAAGGCCGCCTCCACCTCGGTGGGATGGTGAGCGTAATCGTCATAGACGCTTACGCCATCCACAACCGCATGAAGTTCAAAACGCCGCTGGGTTCCGGCGAAAGTTGATACGGCGTCGATCGCAGCGCCAAGCTCAAAGCCGAGCCCGACAAGAACCGCAATTGCTCCTGTGGCATTGACCGCGTTGTGGCGGCCAGGAACCGACAACTGCACGCGCTCTTCGCGGCCATCAATGACAATCGAGAAAGCAACCGGGCCCTCAGAAGTCAACGAATGCATCCGCACCGTAGCATCCTCAGCTTCACCGAACGTGACGATGTTCGTGTGTGTCAACCGGTTCGTGACCCGAATCGCACCAGCGTCATCGCTCGACACCACAACCGCCTCCGAGGCGCCAGACGCGAACGCAACAAAAGCATCATCAAATGCTTCGTGCGAGCCGTAGTGATCCAGATGATCGGCATCGACATTCGTAATCACTGCAATCGCCGTCGAATAGAGCAAGAACGAGCCGTCGGACTCATCAGCCTCAACAACAAAAAGATCGTCAGTCCCCGAACCTGAACTCGTGCCAAGACCCTGGATGACACCGCCGTTAACGAAACTTGGCGATGCACCCAGCTCGCGCAAAGCAGTAATGATCATGCCTGTCGACGTTGTCTTTCCGTGAGCTCCCGCGACAGCCACGAGTCGAGCATCACCGATCAGCCATGCCAGCGCCTGCGAACGGTGCAGCACAGGGATGCCCCTCTGAACGGCTGCAAGATACTCCGGGTTATCGGGCCAGAGAGCTCCCGTGTACACCAATGCATCGGCATCGCCAAGATGGGCAGCATCGTGTCCGATACTGATCGTCGCACCTGCCGCGCGCAGCGAATCGATGTTGGTGTTTGTCGCACGGTCAGATCCTGTGACTGTGATTCCGGCATCGAGGAACAACTGAGCGATTCCGCTCATGCCTGCGCCGCCGATACCCACGAAATGGGCCGACGTCAGCGGTCCAGGTAGCGGCATGGTCAGGTCGGGAAAGATCATGATGTCAATGGTAGATCGCGGCCGAGAGCCCGATCGACGAGCTCGAGCATCCGATCGGTTCCGTCAAGCGAGCCAATGGTCGATGCGCGCGCTGCCATGTCGGCGATAACCGCACGTTTGCGCAGCATCGGCACAAGCTCGCTGCTCACCCATTGACCGGTGAACTGCGCGTCAGAAACCACCACCGCTGCACCAGCATCAACGGCGGTGCGCGTGTTAAATTTTTGCTCACCATTGCCGACGGGATAGGGAACATAAATGGCGGGGATACCGAGCCCAGTGAGTTCAGCAACCGTTGATGTTCCTGCACGAGCGATCGCCAAGTCTGCCGCCGCCAAAGCAAGCTCCATGCGGTTGCAATACTTCACGACGACGTAGCCCGATAGTTGAGGATCCTCGACCACCTCGCGGTACTCGCCCGTGATGTGAAGAACCTGCCAGCCTGCGCCCAAAATACGTGTCACCGAACCCGCAACAGTGTCATTGATGCGCTTTGCTCCCGACGACCCACCGGTCACGAGAAGGGTGGGCTTCTTGGGGTCGAGCCCAAAAAAACCGTCCGCCTCGACGCGAGCGGCAAACCGGTCCAGAGTTTCGATCTCGGCCCGGAGAGGCATCCCGACAACGACGCCACCACGAATGGGCGTGCGGTCAAAGGCTGTACCAACAAATGACGTAAAGAACGACCCCAGACGATTGGCAATTCCTGGACGACTGTTCGCCTCGTGAATCACGAAAGGCACACGTGCCTTGCGCGCGCCAAGATACGCCGGAGCCGCAACATAACCGCCGAAACCGACTACGACATCCACACCGCGGTCGGTGATGAGCTCAGCTACATGGTCGATAGTGTCACGGAGGCGACGCGGAAACTTCAGCGCCGCACGATTGGGGCGCCTCGGAAACGGGAGTTTGTCGATCGTCAGCAGTTCGAAACCACGCTCCGGAACAAGTCGCGCCTCGAGACCTTCTTCAGTGCCGAGCACAAGCACGTGCGACTCTGGCTCTCGCACGCGAATTCGCTCGGCAACAGCAAGCAGGGGGTTCACATGACCGGCTGTTCCGCCGCCAGCAAGCAAATACGTTGTCATTGACGCCCTCGTGCTCGGTTAGCTGCAAGCATGCGCGAGCGATCGGCAGCAGACTGCGTTGGTGGTGCCGCTGGTGTCGTGGTTCGACGCTCAGGCCTGTTTCCCGCTCTCGCAAACGACAACACGATACCGATGGCGAGAAGCGTCGCGATTAGTGCGGAGCCACCCGTCGAGATCAGCGGCAACGGAACCCCGAGAACGGGAAGCACTCCCAACACCACAGCGAAGTTTACGAAGGCTTGGCCGACAGTCCAAACCATAACGCCAGCAGTGGCGATCCGCACAAAGCCGTCGTTCGTTGAGCGGATGATGCGAATGAAGGCGATCGCTAAGACTACGAACAGCAAGAGGACGACGATCGCGCCGATGAGCCCAAGTTCTTCGCCAATAATGGCGAAAATGTAGTCATTGTCAGCGTGGGGAAGCCACCCGCGCTTTGCTACCGAGTTGCCAAGGCCTTTTCCAAAAATGCCGCCTCCAGCCAAAGCCCAATACGCATGGTCGATTTGCCAGCACGAATCTTGATAGTCGAGCTCGGTGCATCCATTGATCCAGACGCCGATGCGAGAACTCCGAGAACTGCTAGTACCCGCAAACAGCAGCGCACCCACTGCCACAGCCAGAACGCCAACCGCGAGAAAACGCAGTCGCACCCCCGCGAAGTACAAGCACGCGAAAACGATGAGGAGCATGATGGATGCTGTGCCCAAGTCGTTTCCAATGAGCACGAAGCCAATGGCAGCGCCGGCTACCGGAGCGACAGGCAGCAGTACATGCCGCCAGTCGGAAAGCAGATCCTGTTTCGTTGACAGGACCACAGCTACCCAGACGATCACTGCGACCTTGACAAACTCAGACGGCTGAGCGGTAAAGGAACCGAAATGGATCCAGTTCTGGTTTCCGCCGTAGCCGTAGCCGATGCCAGGAATGAAAACGAGTAGTTGAAGAACTCCACCTAAGAGCAGTCCTGGCCACGCCCATTTCTTCCAAAAGCCCACGGGCGCGCGCGAAGCAATGAGCATGAGCGGGACACCAATTACGGCAAACATACCCTGTCGCAAGAACCGTCCGAAGAACCCTTGGTCTTCAGCGAAAGATTCCACCGATGACGATGAGAGCACCATTACGAGCCCAAAGATAACCAGGAAAAGTGTGGTGCCTAACAGCAGAAAGAAGTTGCTCGATTGTGCCGAGAATATCCGTTTTACGGGCACGCGCGCAGACACCGGTCCATCAGGCTGAGGAGCGGTAGTTGCGTCGGATTGTGCCTGTGTACCGCCTGCTGCAGAGGGGCGAGCGTAGGCGGCGGCAGCTGCTAGTGCTCGAGCAGCGCGCGAAGGCGCCGTGGGCGAGCTAGGCGCAGACGCCGAACGCTGTGTTCGAGAGGCGGTTGGCGCTTGACGTGCCTGCGACTTGTGCTGTTGCGGAATCGGCGCCGAGCTATTAGGCCGTTGGGGTCGCTGTGGGGACGTCGGAGGTGTCATCGCCGCTCCCTCCTACTCGCTCACGCACGGCGGTCGCGAATTTCTCTCCGCGATCGGCATAACTCTCAAACTGGTCCATGGATGCCGCAGCTGGCGCCAATAAGACCGTGTCGCCTTCGGTCGCGATTCCGTGCGCCATCTCAACGACGCGCGGCATCACATGTTCAGTGTCAGTCGAGTCCACCTCGAAGACCGGAATCTGGGGGGCGTGTCGCTCGAATGCCGAAAGGATTGCCAGTCTGTCGGTGCCGATAACAATGGCGGCTTTGAGTCGTTTGGCGTGCTGTTGGATGAGCGGTGCGACATCCACTCCTTTCAGGAGCCCACCAACGATCCAAACAACCGGGTCTACCGCGGAGAGCGATGCGCTGGCGGCATGGGAGTTTGTGGCCTTGGAGTCGTTGATCCACGACACTCCCCCACGGTGAAGCACGAGCTGGTTGCGGTGCGGATCAACCTCAAAGCTGGCGACGCCGGCACGGAGCGCGTCGACGCTGACTCCAGCTGCTCGAGTGAGGGCGCTCGCGGCAAGAATATTGGCGAGCATGTGCGGCGCTGCAAGGTTTCGCTGGCGAAGCTCATCGAGAGTGAAGAGTTCGACGGCTTCATTGTGGCGATCGTCGTGAAATGCACGCTCGACGAGTAGGTCGCTCACGATACCAAAATCACTGGGTCCCGGAGTGTCGAGCCCAAAACCAATCGCACGACACCCGTCGATAACGTCGGCTTCCTCGACCATCGATTGCGTTGCTAGGACTGCTCGGTTGTAGACCGCGGCAATCTTGGTGTTCGCGTACACGGTCGCTTTGGCCTGGGCGTAGGCGCCTCGAGAGCCATGCCAGTCGAGGTGATCGTCGGCGAGATTGAGGCAGACACTTGCTAGGGGCGAGATCGCACCGGCACCATGTCGCGGCATCCCGTGAAGTTGAAAGCTGGAGAGTTCCACAACAAGAAAATCGAAACCGTCGGGGTAGCGGATTGCATCAAGCACCGGGATGCCGATATTGCCGACGGCACCAGCGCGAAAGCCTGCGGTCGAAAGGATGTGCGCAGTCAGTTGAGCTGTCGTTGTCTTTCCATTGGTGCCGGTGATCGCAATCCATTCGGCAGGTGTGCCTGTCTTGTCGCGCAACCGCCACGCGAGCTCAATCTCTGTCCACATCGCTATACCGGCAGTGCGACACCACTCGAGCAGTAGATGATCGCGGGGATACCCGGGTGAGACGAGCACGACGTCGGGCATATGGGCGCTGAGGGCAGAAACCTGTTCCGGGGCGCTGCCTCCGAGTGCGAGGGTTGCTCCGATGACCTGCGTCATTTCGATGCGGTTGTCGGATGCGGCATCCGCCACGATAAGTACGTCGGCCGTGAGCTCGGTGAGGGTGTCAGCCGCAGAGAATCCGCTTGCGCCCAGCCCAAGCACAGCGACCTTGAGGCCGCCCCATTCGGAGTTCCAACTGGTGAGAGTGTCGAGGTCGCGCACAGCTATTGGTTGATCCATTCGAGGTAGAAGAGCCCGACACCGGCAGCAACAAACATCGCCGCGATCAACCAGAAACGCACGACGACCGTGACTTCTGCCCACCCTTTGAGTTCGAAGTGGTGGTGCAGCGGACTCATCAGGAAGATGCGTTTACCGCCCGTTATTTTGAAGTAGGCGCGCTGCAGGATCACGGATCCGGTAACGATGAGGAACAGACCGCCAATGAGGACGAGCAGAAGTTCGGTGCGGCTCATGATGGCAAGAGCTGCAAGTGCGCCGCCGAGGCCAAGCGAACCAGTGTCTCCCATGAATACGTGGGCGGGCGAGGTGTTCCACCAGAGGAATCCGATAAGCGCTCCGGCTATTGCCGCGGCGATGATCGCAAGATCGAGAGGGTCGCGCACTTCGTAGCACTTGTAGAGCACTTCCCTGTCGATGCTGACGTTGCTGCACGACTGGTTGTTCTGCCAGAAACCGATGACGATGTAGGAGGAAATTGCGAAGATGGCGGATCCTGTGGCGAGACCATCAAGACCATCAGCGACGTTAACACCATTCGACGTGCTCACGATGATGAGTGTCACCCAAATGGCAAACAGGATCGCACCGCTGATGACGCCGAAGGTCGCCAGATCGAGCCAACTGATGTCGCGGACGGCCGAAATCATGGTTGACGCCGGGGTAAGCCCGCCCGGGTCAGGGAAATTGAGTGCAAGCGCCGCGAAACCAGCGGCCACGATGACCTGGCCCGCGATTTTGGACCACCCACCTAGCCCTAAACTGCGCTGCTTACGAGTCTTCAAAAAGTCGTCGAGGAAACCGATCAGGCCCAGCCCGACCATGAGGTAGATGACGAGAAGTCCTGAAAGTGTGACGGTCTCTCCGGCAACCCAATGACCGACGAAGTATCCAGCGGTCGCGCCGATGATGAAGACGATTCCACCCATTGTGGGTGTTCCGCGTTTGGTGTGATGGCTCTCTGGCCCATCATCCCGTATGAACTGTCCCCACTTCAATCGCACAAACAGGCGAATGAAAAGTGGCGTCAACAGAAGAGTGAAAATGAGCGAGAAGCCCGCTGAAATGAGAAGTGCGATCATGCGGTTACCCCCGCAATCCGGTCGCCGAGGTGTCGGAGGCCGGCAGAGTTCGACGATTTCACCAACACAACATCGCCCTCTCGCAGTTCCTCACGCAGCAAAGCGTATGCCTCTTCGACGTTATCTACGAGCACCGACTCTCCATCCCACGAACCCTCAAGTCCGGCTGCATTGTGGATGTGACGGGCTGCATGACCAACAACAATCAGTTTTTGCACGTTCAGTCGCACTATGAGTCGGCCAATGCGATCGTGCTCTTCGTTGGCGTAGTCGCCCAGTTCCGCGATCTCGCCAAGCACAGCAACCGAACGGTTTTCGGGGCCAACAACCTGCACAAGCGTCTTCAGCGCAGCAGCCATCGAGTCAGGGCTCGCGTTGTAGGCGTCGTTAATGACCGTCACACCGCCGGGGCCCGCGAGCAGTTCCATACGCCATCGTTCGGCTCTTTCGACGGACTCCAGGGCAGCGACTGACCGGTGCGGGTCGATCCCCAGAGCGCGCGCAGCGGTGATCGCGGCGAGGGCATTTGTCACGTGATGTTCGCCCAAGATCCGCAATTGCACCGGGATCACTTCGCCGCCGACATGCAGGCTGAACGCGGTTCCCCGCGCGGTCGCTTCAACCTCGTCGGCCCACACATCCGCGCTGGAATCAAGGCCGAAGGAGCTGACAGCGGCGGCGGTCTGCTGCCCCATTGCCTTCACTCGGCTGTCGTCATAGTTGAGTACGGCGGTCGCCTGAGACGGCAAAGCGGTCACCATTTCAGATTTCGCGCGCGCAGTCGCCGCAGCGTCGCCAAATTTGCCAATGTGAGCGAGGCCAACCATGAGCACAATGCCGACGTCGGGCATCACAATCGACTGCAATCGGGTGATGTCACCGACACCGTCAGCACCCATTTCTACGACAAGATACCTAGTCTCCTCTGTCACGCCGAGCATCGTGATGGGTGCCCCGACGTCGTTGTTGAATGACCCCTGTGGAGCGACCGTCTCGCCGTCGAGTTCGAGGATGCTCCGCAACATATTTTTCGTCGTTGTTTTGCCATTCGAGCCCGTGACGGCAACAACTTTGAGGTCTCCGCGGTCCCTTACTTTGGCGACGACAGCGCGAGCGAGTGCCTGGAGCGCGTGCACTCCATCGCCCACGATGATCTGCGCAACATCGATATCGAGAGGGTGTTCAGCAATCACCAGAGCGGCGCCATTTTCCACAGCACTGTGCGCGAAAAGGTGGCCATCGGTCAGTTCACCCCGAAGAGCGAAGAAAATTGATCCGGCTGTATTTAGCCGGGAATCAGTCTGCACAGCAACCCCCGGTAAACGACGTTGACCCATCGTCTCGTCAATAAGTGTCCCGCCGACGGCGGTGGCAATCTCGGCGATACTCAGTTCGATCACGTGGTGTGCTCCAGGTTGGGTGAACGCAGCGAAAAATCACCAGCGCAGTGGCAGATCCGGTCCCGACGATCCTGACGGAGAAACACGGTAGGTGGTAAGCGTCTGGGCCATGATGTCTCGGAAAGTCGAGGCAATCGCGCCCGAATAAATGCTATCGGGGATACCTGCGGTTGCGATCACCACGTACTCAGGATTATCTGCTGGTGCGATGCCTGCGTAAGAAATAACTACTTTACGGCCATACCCGCCGTCCTCGGCCACTTGTGCAGTTCCGCTCTTGACGGCAACGCGATATCCAGGGATTTGAAGATTGGGTGCCGAGCCGCTTGAACTGTAAACCATCTCCATCATCTGCAGCGTCTGCTCGGATGCTTCTTTCGAAACAACTCGGGTGCCTTCGGTGGATGGAGTGTCAGTGACGCTGCCGTCAGGCCAATAACAGCCCTCAACGAGCGTCGCCGGCAGCCGAACGCCGTCGTTTCCCAGCGCCTGATATGCACTGGCCATCTGGATCGACGTCGTGCTGAGGCCCTGACCGAACTGCACCGCATAGTTGGTGCGTGCATCCCACTCGCTGGCTTCGTAGAGCTTGCCACTTGACTCACCGTTAAAGTCGATGCCGGTCTTTTCGCCGAGCCCAAAGGCCTGCAAATAGTCGTGTCGAGCGGATGCTTTCAGGAGGTCGGTGTACTGGGCGATTGCAGTGTTGGATGACTCCACGAGGGCACCTGCGAGGGTCAGTCGCTGGTCTTCGTGGTAGAACGAATCGCTGATCACACCGCCACCGTTAGCAAGCTCGAGCGCGTATGGCGACACGACCTGCGTGCGCTGGTTGGCGCTGCCTGAATCGATCAGTGATGCCGCGGTCAGCGCTTTCACGGTCGAGCCGGGCTCGTATGGGGTGCTAAAGGCCCGGGAACCAAGGTCGCTGACGTCAGAAAGATTGACATTGTTCGGGTCGACTGTTGGCCAGTCACTGACGGCAAGGAGGTGTCCGTCACTCACGCGCATGACTACCCCGGTCGCCCACGTGGCTCCCAGCGCCTCCGCAGTCTGCGCCATGCGCTGCTGCACATAGAACTGAAGGTCGCGGTCAATCGTGAGCTTGAGAGTACCGCCGTCCTTTTGCTGAAGAATGTCAACGGAACTACCTGGCAGAGCAACACCATCTTCACCGCGGGCATAACTCGCTTCGCCGTCCTGACTTGCCAAGCACTCGTCGTGAGTCAGTTCGAGGCCTGCCTGTGGGCCGTCGGTGCCGATGAAGCCCACAAGGTTGCCGGCGATTTCCCCATTGGGGTAGCTGCGCTCTGGCCGCAATTCGTAGTAAAGCCACGCAATGTCGAGCTTGGCAACGGCTTGATACTGCTCAAGGGTGATGCCCTGTGCTAAGTATTCGAAGTCTGACTCGGGATTCTCCAGAATCATGGTCAGAAGCGCCGTGGGGTCACCCCCGATGACAGCGGTGATCTTCGTGAGGTCTTCCAACACGACGACGGATGCATCCTTACGGAGCAGAGTTACGCGCGGCGATATGATGATATCGAAACGCTCAACGCTATCGGCGAGGACCGCTCCCCTCGTGTCAACGATGTCACCGCGAGTGCCATGCGTCACGCGAGTCAGAGTGCGCTTCGTGTCGGCTTCCGCCGTGAGGGCGTCAGCTTGAACAACTTGCAAGTCAATAAGTCGCACGACGAATACCGCGGTCAACGCCAGAACCGTAAACACAACGAAGGCGACCCTGGCACGTGTTGAGCGCGGCGTCATCAGTTCTCCCCTAGGTCAATCAGTACAATCATCGCGTCACTGGTGCGGGAATTGCGTTATTCGCTGCCTCTGGCGCGGCGGTCAACGGCGCGGCGCTCGATGGGGTTTCTGCGGAGGCCACGGTCGTGGCTGCGGCTGCGGCAGCCGTCGCTTTCGCGGCCTTTGCCGCTGCAGCGGTCTCTGCGCTGACCAACGGCATACCGGTCAGAAGCGTGTTTCCCACAAGCCCACACGTTCCGCCACAGCCGGTCGGATCCGCGCTGCCCGGAAGGCGAAAGACAGCGCCGTCAGCTAGGTTGAGCGAAAAGGGGGTGGCGTTGGGAACCATTCCGAAGCCAGCCGCCTGAGCCGCAAGATTCTGCGACGACGACTGGAGCGCCAGTGACTCAAGCAGGTTCTGCTCCGTGCGGTTCAAGAGCTTCTGCTGATCCTGCAGCGAATCGATCTGGTACGCGCCCTGCGTCACCACGATGCTGAGCAAGAGTTGCGCGGCGAGGATCACAAACATGCTGGCGACTGTGACTACCGCGTAGAGCGCCCGAGGGCGGGCCTTGCGCTGTGCGCGCGTCGTGACGATCTCGATGTGAGATGGGCGCTGTCGAGGGCTCTGCGGTGGCTGTGGCTGCGCATAAGCGAGGTTAGTGCTCATGAGATGACTCGCATTCGTTCAATTGCTCGCAGACGCACGGGCTTGGCTCGGGGATTGGTTCGCTGTTCTTCATCACTGGCCTGCTCGGAACCACGAACAAGTAGTTTGAGTTCCGGCCTGTGCTCGGGAAGCTCTACAGGCAGGCCGGCAGGTGCAGTGGAACGCGACCGACGCTGAAGTTCGCGCTTGACGATGCGATCTTCAAGCGATTGGTAGGCCAAAACGACCATTCGTCCGCCGAGGGCGAGCGAATTGATCGCCGCAGGAATTGCGCGCTCCAGCGCTGAAAGCTCTTGGTTGACCTCAATACGCAGGGCTTGGAACACTCGCTTTGCAGGATGCCCGGCCCGTTGCGCCGCCGCGGGGGTCGCCGCGATGATCAGCTCCACCAGTTGCGCCGAAGTAGTCAGAGGCTGTTGCTCACGAAACTGCACAATTCGACTGGCAAATCGCGGAGCCAACTTCTCGTCGCCGTAGGCATAAAAGATGCGACGAAGTTCGAGTTCGCTGTAGGTGGCGAGGATGTGCTCGGCAGTGACCGGAGTCGAGGCATCCATTCGCATGTCTAGCGGAGCGTCTTGTGAATAGGAGAAGCCGCGCTCAACACGGTCGAGTTGGAGCGATGAGACGCCAAGGTCGAAAAAGACCCCTTGGACGGCCTTGAATCCCAGCGAAGCGAGTGCCTTCGGAATCTCGTCGTAGACAGCATGAACAAAGTGCGTGCGGCTAGCGAAAGGCTCAAGCCGACGTCGAGCGATAGCAAGAGCGTCCTCGTCTCTATCAATCCCCACCAGTATGAGGTGAGGGAATCGCTGGAGGAATGCCTCCGCGTGGCCGGCCATACCGAGCGTGCCGTCAACGAGCACGGCTCCGGGAGCGTCGAGTGCTGGCGCAAGCAGTTCAATTGAACGCTCAAGGAGCACTGGGGTGTGGATGGTGTTGTCAGCCATGGTGTTGTGGGCTAGTTCTCGGATGCTGATCCCCATCCGATGCGACCTGATATCGGGGAAGAAAATCAGGGCGTTCGGCTGGGAGTCAGCGTCTAAGAGCTAGAAGAGTCCCGGAATCACCTCCTCAGTGGTGTTGACGAAGTCGGCCTCGGTGGCCTCGTAGTAGTTGTTCCAGGCCTCGGTGTCCCAGATTTCAGCACGGTTGCCCGCACCGATGACGGTGAGGTCGCGACCCAAGCCGGCGTACTCGCGTAACCCGGCAGGAATCGTGACCCGGTGTTGCTTGTCGGGCGTCTCTTGGTTTGCGCCAGAAAGAAACAGACGCAAAAAGTCGCGGCCCTGCTTGCTGGTTACGGGCGCTTTACGGATTGCTTCGTGCATCACCTCAAACTCGCGTTGGCTGAAGACATAAAGGCAACGCTCTTGGCCACGAGTAACGACGACGCCGGAAGCGAGTTCTTCACGGAACTTCGCGGGAAGGATGATGCGGCCCTTGTCGTCGAGCTTGGGGGCATAGGTGCCTAGAAACACGGCGCCCTCCCCTCATTCTCCGGCCCGGATTTAGGTAGTCTCCACTTTACTCCACTTTCAACCACATACCTAAGGTTATAGGGCAACAATATCGAAAAATGTCAGACAAAGCCGCTAAACATAAGGGCAGAATAGGTGGAGGGAAATCGAGCAGTTTCCCTACATCATCGCCAGTTGACCCCATTCAGGACACAAAAAAAGGACCAGCCCGAAGGCTGGTCCTTGAAAGTGGAGGGTGTGGGTCTTATTCGCGGCCGCCCTGGCGGCGATCCCAGCGGTCATTAATGGTGTCCATAAATGATGCTCCGCGCTTAGACGAGCGACGCGAAGATGTAGAAGGCACAGCTGTCTCGGCGTCAGAAGCCGAAAGTCGCGACGGTGCTACGAACAACAACACGCCCACGAACATCACGACGAAGCCAAGCACGCCAATGAGAGGCTGCTGGATGATGACGCCGGTGAGCAACGCGATTATTCCGGCGACTCCAACGAGAACGCCGATCACCATCATTCGATAATTGGGCTTGCCTCTGCGCGGGCTGACAGCGCTGACGAAATCAGCATCGTTTTGATAGAGACTGCGCTCCATCTCATCGAGGGCCCGCTGCTCTTGCTCCGAAAGCGGCATTCCGTTCCCCTCTCTTTGGGATCCACGGCTAGGCCTCCATAGTACGCCCCGTTTCAGTCGCTAGGCTAGACGAGTGCCTGAGAGTAACCAGTTAGTTGACCTTGTCCAGCTGAGAATAGATGAGTTCCTCGCCGAAAAGCGTGCGGAGCTCAACAGGATCGCGCCGGAACTAACGGCTCTCACCGACGTAGGCAGCTCACTTCTCTCGGGAGGTAAGCGTTTCCGTGCGCTGTTCTGCTACTGGGGCTGGCAGTCCGTGGCGGGCATTCCCTCCGACGAGAACCCCTTAGATGACGAAGCGGTGTCGCAAGAACTCCCCGGTGTGCTCATGTCCGCATCCGCCCTTGAGCTCTTCCACGCGGCAGCGCTCGTGCACGACGACATCATGGATCGATCGGACACGCGCCGAGGTGCGCCTGCAGCACATCGCCGTTTTGAACAGATGCACGCTGATGGCGGATGGGCCGGTAGCGCGGAAGCCTATGGTCAATCGTCGGCCCTGCTACTCGGCGATCTCCTTCTTGGCTGGAGCGATGAACTCCTGGGGCGTGGGCTTGCGCTGCTTCCCCGCCCCTCGGCTCTCGCCGCGCGTAAAGAATTTATGACAATGCGTACCGAAGTCATGGCGGGCCAGTTTCTCGACATTCACGACGAGAGCGCTTGGGCCAGCTACCCAGAATCTGAAGCATTAGAGCGCGCGCAGCGCGTCCTTATCTACAAGTCTGCGAAGTACAGCGTCGAAGCACCTCTTGCCGTCGGAGCTAGCTTGGGCGCCGGCAGTGGCGAACAGATCGCCTCGTTGCGTGCCTTTGGGCTCCCCCTCGGCGTCGCTTTTCAGCTTCGCGACGACGTTCTGGGAGTGTTTGGAGATCCCGTGGTAACCGGCAAGCCTGCCGGTGATGATCTGCGGGAGGGTAAGCGCACGGCAATAATTGCGATCGCCCGCCAAAAACTTTCAACTAGTGCAAATGCAATCTTGGATGAGCTCCTCGGAGACCCCGATCTCACTACGGACCAAGTGAACATGATCCGCTCTACCCTGCAAGATTCGGGAGCTGTCGATCAGATTGAGAAAGCCATCGAACGTAATCTTGATCGTGCGTGCGAAGCTATCGAACATGCCAACCTAGCGCCTACGGCTCGAGCACAATTGCTCGCACTGGCTACCGCAGCAACAACTCGAACGTCATAGCCGAATGCGCAGCTTAAAAGCCGAGCGCCTGAGCTACGCGGCGAACTTCTGCTTTTCTTCCCGCCCGTAGGGCTTCGACAGGTGATACGCCCAAACTTGGCTCGTTGTGAAGAAGCCAATTCATGGATTCTTCTGAGCTGAAGCCTGCGTCACCCAGAACGATCACTGTTCCTTTAAGCTCGCGCAGGGGTGCATCGTCGACGATGAACACATCTGGGACGTGCCACACTCCGTCGATTTTGCGCGCGAGTAACGCGCCCTCTTCGATAAGACGGCGAACTTGGCTGACCTTCAGTCCGAGCTGCTCGGTGAGATCAGGAATTGTGAGCCAGTTAATGGTGGGTGATTCAGTCACCCCTTAAGAGTGCCACGCCCGACGGGCAAAACCTGACAGTTCGCATGGCATACGCAGAATATTCACGAGTGAACTCAAGTAACACCAGTCACATTAGTAACACCTGCCACAATGGTTGACACTAGATCGCTTCTGTGACAAGTTTGAGCCGTGATCTAGGTGATCGCACACACCTTCTCGGGGCCGGGAGCAGGAAAAAAACTATGACACATTTCACTTTGAATGACAGCGACAGTGTCGCTAACTCAGTTTTCGCTGGGCTCGTTCCAGCAGCTGTTGACAATGGCGAGCGCACACGTCGCCTCGCCCAACAACGAGCACGAGTCAACCGCAGCCTCATGAACACGGTTCCCGTGATCCTTGTTGGTTCACTCGCAGCCGCAACCTTCACCCTCACAGGGCCCGTCGAGCCAGTCAATGCCAAGACGCCGAACGACCCTCGCCTCTCAACCGAACGCGCGAACAAGCCAACGACAGCGACCAAAGCGGCCATGAGCGAGGCCGCCGCCACAGTGATCAGTCCCGCACCGACGGCGTATACCGTGGTGGAGGGGGACACTGTCAGCGACATTTCATCTCGCTACGGACTGTCAACGGCATCCGTACTGGCACTCAACGGCCTGAGCTGGTCATCAATGATTTTTCCGGGCCAAGAGCTCACGCTGACTAAGGGCTCAGTTGCGCCCCTTCCGAGTGTGAGCCAGATCAGGACCACTAACGGCCAGTACACAATTGTCGCGGGCGACACCATCAGCGGAATCGCAGCAAAGTTCGGTATCTCGACGATTTCGGTGATGTCCGCAAACGGCCTCGGCTGGTCAAGCATCATCTACCCGGGTCAATCGATTCTCATTCCCGGGAACCTCAGCGCGCCGGGTGAAGAAACCCAGGAATACGACTTCACAACAGACGACGAATATAGCGATGCTCCGGATGTTGCCACCGGCGCTGAGGACAACTCAGGCGATAGCATCTCCGGGTCCGAAACTGAGAGTTCATCCCCGGCACCAGAAGCGCCAGAAGCAGAAGTCGAGCCGGAAAAAGTTGCACCGGCACCGGTTACGCCTGCACCAGCTCCGGCACCAGCACCAGTGCCCGTTTCGGGGAGCAGCTATCTCGTAGTTTCAGGCGACACGATCTCGGCGATCGCAAAGCGCCTCGGAATCTCCACTCAGGCCCTGCTCGACGCTAATGGCCTGAGCCAGTCAAGCGTCATCTACATCGGAGACAAGCTCACGATTCCCTCGTCGAGCTCCGCCCCCGCGAGCACCGGTGGAAGTGTCACCTACCTGACAGCAGAAATGCGCGCCAACGCCCAAGTCATCATCCAAGTCGGCCGCGACCTTGGTGTATCTGATTACGGAATCACGATCGCGCTTGCGACCGCCATGCAGGAATCGAGCTTGCGCAACCTCAATTGGGGCGACCTCGACTCGGTTGGACTCTTCCAGCAGCGTCCGAGTTCCGGCTGGGGCACGGTGGCTCAGCTCACAACACCATCGCATGCAGCGCTCCTCTTCTATGGCGGCCCAAGCAACCCCAACAAGGGCGTCACTCGCGGACTGCTCGACATTTCAGGTTGGAAGAATATGAGCCTGACCCGCGCTGCCCAAGCGGTGCAAATTTCCGCCTACCCGGATGCGTACGCAAAGTGGGAGACATCCGCGCGTTCATGGCTGCAAGAACTCAGCTAACCCGTCGATTAGCCGTGTCTAGCGGCACTCTCCACGCCGAAAACTTTAGACTCTCAGGGTGAGTGCGAACATTACAGATCCGATGATTGGCCGTCTTCTCGACGGTCGATATCAGATCCGTTCTCGGATCGCGCGTGGCGGTATGGCCACCGTGTACCTTGCAACCGATCTTCGGCTTGAGCGCAAGGTCGCTATCAAGGTCATGCACGGTCATCTTGCCGACGACAGCAAGTTCAAAGAACGCTTCGTTCAAGAAGCCCGCTCGTCCGCACGCTTGGCACATCCCAACGTCGTCAATGTCTTTGACCAGGGACAAGACAGCGACATGGCATACCTCGTCATGGAGTACCTGCCCGGGATTACCCTGCGCGACCTCCTTCTTGAGCACCGCATCCTCACCACCGAACAAACGCTCGACATTATGGAGGCAGTACTCGCCGGGCTCGCTGCAGCTCACAAAGCAGGAATCGTTCACCGCGACCTGAAGCCAGAGAATGTGCTGCTCGCAGACGACGGACGCATCAAAATCGGCGACTTTGGACTGGCACGCGCCGCCAGTGCAAACACCGCGACTGGGGCAGCACTACTGGGCACAATCGCCTACCTCTCCCCCGAACTCGTCACTCGAGGTGTCGCCGACACCCGAAGCGATATCTACGCCGTCGGAATCATGATGTACGAAATGCTCGTCGGCGAGCAACCCTTCAAGGGTGAACAGCCCATGCAAATCGCCTACCAACACGCGAACGATGCTGTTCCGAGCCCCAGCTCCGCCAACCATCTCGTGCCGGCAGAACTCGACGACCTCGTGCTGTGGGCAACGGCCCGCGAACCGGATGATCGTCCGAACGATGCGCGAGTGCTGCTCGACCAGCTCTACCAAACGCATAGCTCGCTCATGACCGCGCTGCCACCAACGGCATCCACTGCGGTGCAACGAACGATGGTGTTGCCCAGTGCGCCAGCCGCCGAATCACTGGGTTCCACCGCTGAAACTCAAATTTTTGGTGCCGAACTGCAGCAAGTAGCACCGCCGGCTCCTACGCAAGTGTCAGAGAACACAACAACCTTGTCGACACGGGCGACCAAACGGAAGTCACGTGGCTGGTGGCTGCTCGTGCTGATTGTGTTGCTGGTAGGAGGGGCGGCCGGTGCCGGTTGGTACTTCGGCGCCGGTCCAGGGGCACAAGTAACGATTCCCGAGAGCATCCAGAGCGCAACGCCAGAGGACGCTAAGGCAATTCTTGAGGACTTAGGCCTCGTAGTTAGCGATGAGTTGGGGGAAACGTTCGACCCGGTAGTCGCCACCGATTTGGTCGCGAACTCGACACCCGAAGTCGGTTCGGCAGTTCCGAACGGCTCGCCAGTCACACTTCTCATCTCCAAAGGGCCGCAACCGCTCGCCGTACCCGCGTTCTCCGGGATGACGGAGCAAGAAGCGCGCGACGCCATCGAAGCTGCGCCCTTCACGCTAATGGAACCCATCATCAAACAATTCAACGGAGAGATCGCCGCTGGACTCGTCATCGACGTGCTCGGCGCCGACGAGACCTCGATCATTGGCGCAGAGACCTACGGTGAGCTGCAAAACGTCTTCCTTATCATCTCCGCGGGTCCCCTGCCCAACGTTGCATGCGTGACAGTCGACGAAGCATCACAAATCCTTGCCGGTGTTGGACTCGAGTCACAGCGCGGCGTAGAAGTCTTCAATGATTGCGAAGAAGGCACGGTAGTGGGAATCGACCCCGAACCTGATGCCGACGGAAATGCGCGTATTTTTCGCGAAGGCGACACCGCGACGCTGATTATCTCCCGCGGCCCCGACCTAGTTCAGATGCCAGACGTGATCGGCGACAACATTGCGGCCGCAAAGCGTGAACTCGAAGACGCAGGGTTCGTTGTTACCGTCGACACAGCGATTCAGCAGATCTTTTGGAGCTTCCCACCCGCGCAGGTCACCGATCAAGACCCCGCCGGCGGCGAGATGATCAAGCGCGGCTCCGACGTCACAATTTACGGTTAGCTCACGAGACTCACGCATTGCTGAGCGTCACACTGCGAGAAACACAAACGCTCGCTAGCGGGACTCCACTCCCCATCCGGAGAAAGGCCTGCTAGCGAGCGTTGTTACTACTAGAAGCTGTATCGCCTAGAACGCGCGAAGTTCCTCGGCAACGAGGAACGCCAGTTCGAGCGACTGCATGTGGTTGAGTCTCGGGTCACACAGCGACTCATAACGAGTTGCCAGGGTGGCCTCATCAATCTGCTCTGAACCACCCAAGCACTCCGTGACATCGTCGCCGGTGAGTTCGATGTGGATTCCACCAGGGTACGTTCCCGCAGCGCTGTGCGCCTCGAAGAAGCCCTTTACTTCGTCGACAACGTCATCAAAACGACGAGTCTTGTAGCCGGTAGGCGTGGTGAGGCCGTTGCCGTGCATCGGGTCGGTAACCCACAGCGGCGTAGCATCCATTTCCTTGATGGCCTCAAGCAGCGGGGGCAGCGCATCGCGCACCTTGCCAGCACCCATGCGGGTGATGAACGTCAGGCGACCGGGTTCACGCTCAGGATCAAGCTTGTCGATAAGTTGCTTCATCGTCTCGGGAGTCGTCGACGGCCCAAGCTTCACACCAAGGGGATTGCGCACACGAGAGAAGTAATCAATGTGGGCACCGTCTAAGTCGCGCGTGCGTTCGCCAATCCACAAGAAGTGCGCGCTCGTGTTGTACGGCGTTCCCGTGCGTGAATCGATGCGCGTCATCGGGCGCTCATAGTCCATCAGCAAGCCTTCATGGCTCGAGTAGAACTCGGTGCGCTTGAGCTCATCAAAGTCCGCTCCGGCAGCCTCCATGAAGCGCACCGCCTTATCGATCTCCTTGGCGAGACTCTCGTATTGGCGGTTGGCGGGATTCGCTGCAAAGCCCTTGTTCCACGAGTGCACTTGACGGAGATCCGCGAAACCACCCTGAGTAAACGCACGAATAAGATTCAGCGTGGATGCCGCGGTGTGGTAACCCTCAACGAGACGAGCAGGGTCAGCCGTGCGCGATTCGGGTGTGAAATCAAAACCGTTGACAATGTCACCGCGGTACGCCGGAAGAGTCACATCTCCTCGGGTTTCGAAATCGCTTGAGCGAGGCTTCGCAAACTGGCCGGCCATGCGTCCCATCTTGACGATCGGCTTCGAAGCACCATAGGTAAGGACGACCGCCATCTGCAGAATCGTCTTGACACGGTCGCTAATCTTCTGGGCAGTCGCTCCCGCAAACGTCTCCGCACAGTCCCCGCCCTGAAGTAAGAATGCTTCGCCCTGAGCAGCACGCGCCAAACGTTCACGCAGGCGATCAACTTCACCCGCGAATACAAGCGGAGGCAACGACGCGATCTTGCTCGACGCTTCGCCGACAGCATCGGCATCCGGCCACGAAGGCTGCTGCTTAATAGGGAGAGTGCGCCAGTTGTCTAGACCAGCAATCACGGCTGGATCAGCGAGCACGACTTTTTCTGACGGGTCGACCACAGAGAGATTCCTTTATACATTTACTGCGAAAATGGCTGGGCTTGTGACCCACTATGAGCCTACCGGCACAACAGTGCCGCTCATGTCGTAGCTAGCGACGGGCAGGAGTCGCGCGTTCCTTGACCGACGTTGCATAGACATCCACGTATTCCTGACCACTGATGCGGTTCAGTTCGTACATGATTTCGTCGGTGATCGACCGCAAAATGAAGCGGTCGCCCTCCATGCCCTCAAAACGACTGAAGTCGAGAGGTTCGCCGAAGACAATTCCGATGCGGCCCATACGAGGAATCTTGGTGCCAATTGGCATGACCTTTTCGGTATCAATCATCGCAACCGGAACTACGGGAACGTGCCCCTCTAAGATCATGCGAGCGACACCCGTGCGGCCGCGATACATCTTTCCGTCGGGGCTTCTCGTTCCCTCGGGGTAGATTCCGAGCACCTCACCCCGAGCAAGAACCGCGAGCCCGGTGTTTAGCGATGCTTCGGAGGCCTTGCCGCCGGAGCGGTCGATCGGCAGCATCCCCGTGCCATTGAAGAAGGCCCGCGACAGCCAACCGCGGATGCCGCGACCGGTAAAATAGTCGCTCTTAGCGAGGAAGAAAATGCGGCGATCCATCACGAGGGGTAAGAACACAGAATCAATGAACGACAGATGATTGCTGGCGAGAATTACGCCACCTTTGCGTGGCAGGTTCTCAAGGCCTGATACCCAGGGGCGGAAAACAGTTTTGAGAATAGGGCCGGCGACCAGATTCTTCATAAACCAATAGAACATGGTGCCTCTTTCTCCTGCTCGCGGAAGCTTCTACTCTACCGCGCACCAAAACGTACCCCACAAACGGGTGCAAACTTTCCCCCACGCCAATGCGCAGATGGCTAGGTGTGAGAGACCTAGCTAGAGTGGAGTTGCCCACCTTACCGGTGCCAAAGGAGTTGCCGTGAAACAGTTTGATGTACCAGCCCTCGTTGAGGCTGACCCGGAAGCGAACGTAACCGATCTCCTGATAGATCGCGTCGCGGCTACGCCAAATAATGCTTTGTTCTCACTCCCTACAGCCGATGGCGGCTGGAGCGATGTCACCTCATCCGAGTTCCTAGCCCGGGTGAAGGCCGTCGCCAAAGGGCTTGTCGCTGCAGGTATTCAGCCTGGCGACAAGATCGGACTCATGTGCAAGACGCGCTATGAGTGGACTCTTATCGACTTTGCGACGTGGTTTGCTGGCGCGGTGCTCGTTCCCATCTATGAGACCAGCTCGCCATCACAGATCCAATGGAATCTTGCCGACTCTGGGGCGGTCGCCATCATCACTGAAACGCCCGATCACTTCGCGCGCTTCGATGAAATTCGCGCTGATGTTCCCCACGTGACCCAGGTGTGGCAAATTGATCTCGGTGATGTAGACAAGCTCGCAGCTTCTGGCTCCGATGTCACCGATGAAGAAATTGAGCGGCGCCGCAACCTGGCGAAAGGTGCCGATCTTGCCACTCTGATTTATACGTCAGGAACTACCGGCAGGCCGAAGGGGTGCGTCCTCACGCACTCCAATTTTGTGGAGCTCTGCCGCAACTCGCAGAAGGCTATTCCCGAGGTGGTCAACCCGGATTCGAGCACGCTGCTGTTCATCACAACCGCGCACGTTTTCGCACGCTTCATCTCGGTGCTGTGCGTCCACGGTGGAGTCAAAGTTGGACATCAGCCCGATACGAAGCTGTTGCTGCCGTCGATGGCGTCATTCAAACCAACGTTCCTCTTGGCTGTGCCGCGTGTGTTTGAGAAGGTGTACAACTCCTCTGAGCAGAAGGCTGAAGCTGGCGGAAAGGGCAAGATTTTCCGTAAGGCAGCTGCTGTCGCAATCGCACATTCGAAGGCCCTGGATGCCGGACACGTGCCCCTCGGCCTCAAGGTTCAGTTCGCAATCTTCGACCGACTCGTGCTCTCGAAGATTCGCACCGCTCTGGGCGGCCGCGTTAAGTACGCCGTCTCAGGTTCGGCGCCGCTCGGACTCCGCCTAGGACATTTCTACCGCAGTCTGGGGCTCACCATTCTCGAAGGCTACGGCCTCACAGAAACCACCGCCCCAATCTCGGTGAACAGGCCATCCAACTTCAAAATTGGTAAGGTCGGTCCCCCACTGCCCGGCGTCTCTGTTCGCATTGCTGAAGACGGCGAAATTCAGGCCAAGGGCGTCTGCGTATTCGATGGCTATTGGAACAACCAAGACGCTACCGACGATGTGTTCGACGGCGAATGGTTCAAGACCGGAGACATCGGCAAGTTTGATGAAGACGGCTACCTCGAAATCACGGGCCGAAAGAAGGAGATCATCGTTACTGCCGGCGGCAAGAATGTTGCCCCCGCTGCTCTCGAAGATCCCATTCGCGCTAACCCGATCATTGGTCAGGTTGTTGTCGTCGGCGAACAGCGTCCGTTCATTTCGGCGCTCATCACCCTCGACGAAGAGATGCTGCCTGTCTGGCTCAACAATAACGGCCTCGATGCAACCTGGAGCTTGGATCAGGCTGCCAAGCACCCGGCGGTGCTCGCCGAAGTGCAGCGTGCGATTGACGTCGGGAATGCAAAAGTTTCGCGAGCAGAATCGATCCGCAAGTTCCACATTCTCGATGCGGATCTCACTGAAGCCAGCGGTCACCTGACACCAAAGTTGACCATCAAACGAAATGTGATTCTGGTGGACTTCGCCGACGTCATCGAGTCGCTGTACTCAAACTCTCCGTCGACGGAGGGTATTTCGCTCAAGTAGTAGACGCTGAGGAGCGATCCTCCGATACAAGGAACCCCCGCAACGTGCGAACACGGCGGGGGTTCCTTGACTCGACAGAAGTAGCGCGGTCTAGTACCAGGTCGCTTTGCGAATGGCGCGCATCGCTTCGCGCTTAGTTTCTGGGTCAAGGCCCTCAATGTAGAGATGCCCATCGAGGTGGTCGGTTTCATGCTGAAGCGCCTGCGCCATTACCCCTTCGCCACTGAGCTCCACGGGACTTCCGTCAAGATCGACACCCGTGACGCGCGCGAAAGGGTACCGCCGACGCAGGAAGTAGAAGCCAGGAACTGAGAGGCAGCCCTCATCCACCAATTCTGGTTCGCCTGAGACCTCAGCAAGTACGGGGTTGATGATGTAGCCGATTTCGCCGTCTATGTTGTAGCTGAATGCCCGCAGGCCCACGCCAATCTGGTTGGCGGCTAAGCCGGCGCGGCCAGGGATTTGAACATTCTCGATCAAGTCACCGATGAGCAGCGCGGCATGCGGGTCACCAACAACAATGGGATCGCATGCGGAACGAAGGACCGGATCGCCAAAGAGGCGAATCTCACGGACAGCCATAGGTTCAGTTAGTCCGAACCTCAGGAAGACCATCCATGACAACGGCAGCGAGCTCAAGCGCAGCATTCTTGGTGAGCTTATTCAGGTCGCGGTAGTGCACCACCGAGCCTGTCGCGAGGCTGGGGTCATACGGCACACGAACGATCTCTCGCACGCGCGACTTGAAGTGCGCCTCGATTTCCTCGAGCTTGACCAAGTTAGTTCCCTGAGTCGCAGTGTTAAGCGCGACCACGGCGTTCTTGACGAGGTCAGCGTGACCATTCGACTCAAGCCACGTGAGCGTTTCGGATGCCAAACGCGCTTCGTCGACGCTGCCACCCGAAACGATGACAATCGAATCGGCTCGCTGAAGTGTCGCCCGCATCACCGAGTGCACAATGCCCGTGCCGCAGTCGGTAATCGCAACTGAATAGAAGCGCTCAGCCATGTCGGCGACGACGTTGTAGTCGCCCTCATCGAATGCTTCTGAGACATGAGGATCCGTGTCTGAGGCGAGAACATCCAGTCGAGTCTCGTCACGGGACACAACAGTCTGGAACTCGCTGAACGTGTGAAGCGATTCTGAGCGCATCACGACATCCCGCACCGTCGCACGGGTTTGCTTGTCGATACGTTCAGCCAACGTTCCGCGGTCGGGGTTGGCGTCAATAGCAATGATTCGGTCTTCGCGAGTGTCAGCCAACGCCATTCCCAACAGGGCAGTGATCGTCGTCTTGCCAACACCACCTTTGCGCGTGAGCACGGGAACGAATCGCGTGCCTCCCGTGAAGGTCTTTGTGATGCGGGTTTCAAGAGCCTTGCGCTCGCGAACGTAGTACGAGTCGCCCAAGTTGACTAGGTGGAACGTCACCGCATAAACAAGCTCCTGCAAGAAACCTTCTGGTGCTGGGCGACGACTCTTCTTGCTCTGGTTGATGAGCCGTTCAGCGGTGAGCATCGTTGCGCTCTCTGGCGCAGGGCGAACTTCGGTGCGCTGACGGCCACGACGGGTCGTTGCATGATCTACCGGGGGAAGATCGGGGATAACCGCGGGCTCATGGGCGGCTTCGGCGGGCATCGTCGCCACCGACGAGGGAACGAAAGAGATCGAGGTGGTCGCCATTGACGCTGGGTCGACATGATGTGCGTTCACCGCAACATCATCAATCGCGACAGCGGCCTCATGCTCGGGAGTCTCCCGAACCTGTGTTGGCAACGACAGCGTAAAGGTCAGACTCTCCGTGCTCGGTGTCTCTTCGACAGTCGAGTCTTTCGAGTCGTAATCGGCCGACGAACTTTTGTCGTCAGCGGACGACTGCACGTCGGGTTCATTGCGCTTAGTAGCCACTTGTTGATCCCTTTCAGAAAGCAAACACACCACTTTACCGCGTAAAGGAGCTAAACATGACAGCCCGATTAAGGACGGTCACGTTCACAGCGTACAAAACTAGCGCTAGCTAGGCTCGATTTCGATCAGAAGATCACCGGCATCCACCTGCTGGGTCTTCGGGATAGCGAGTCGCTTAACGGTGCCAGCAACTGATGCAGTGATTGCTGCTTCCATCTTCATCGCCTCGATCGATGCCACCGGTTGGCCCGCTTCGACCTTCGCGCCTTGCTCGACCTGCAGCGTCACAACACCAGAGAACGGTGCCGCCACGTGACCCGGTTTCGTCGAATCGGCCTTTTCGGCAGACGTCGAATCAACCTTGATGCTGAGGTCACGCACAAAAACGGGCCGCAATTGGCCATTGAGAGTGGCCATGACCGTGCGCATGCCTTTCTCATCAGCTTCACCGATCGCTTCGAGCCCGACGAAGAGTTGAACGCCCTTATCGATCTCCACGACGTGCTCGTTGCCCTGCTGCAAACCATAAAGATAGTCGGTGGTGGCTAACGTCGACAGGTCACCGTAGGCCTCGCGAGCCTTCTCAAAGATTTGCGTCGGACCAGCAAAGAGAAGCCTGTTGAGTGCAGAACGGCGTTCGTTTGGTTCACCGTCGAGAGCAGCCTGATCGTCTTCGCTGACCTCCTCAACGCCAATCTTGACATTACGGCCCTTGAGAACCTTCGAGCGGAATGGTTCCGGCCAGCCCCCCGGCAGTTCGCCCAACTCCCCCGCCATGAAACCAATTACCGAATCCGGGATGTCGTATTTGTCTGGATTCTCTTCAAAGTCAGCGGGGTCGGCGTTCGCTGCAGCCAGAGAGAGTGCGAGATCCCCAACGACCTTGGATGACGGAGTGACCTTGGGCGGACGACCGAGCATCTTGTTGGCCGCAGCGTAGAGGTTCTCGATGGTTTCGAAGTGATCCGCGAGACCCAAAGCGATCGCCTGCTGCCGAAGGTTCGACAACTGGCCGCCCGGGATCTCGTGGTGGTACACCCGGCCTGTCGGCCCGGTCAACCCAGACTCGAAGGGTGCGTACGCGTGGCGGACGGCCTCCCAATAGGGTTCGAGATCGGAAACCGCGTCGAGCGAGATTCCGGTGTCACGTGCAGTGTGGGCAAGCGACGCGATGAGAGCCGACATGGATGGTTGGCTTGTCGTTCCTGCCATTGGAGCGCTGGCGACATCCACAGCGTCTGCACCGGCACGCGAGGCGGCGAGCAGTGTCGCCAATTGTCCACCCGCAGTGTCGTGCGTATGCACGTGCACAGGGGCATCAAATCGCTCACGGAGAGCCGAAACCAGGGTTTCTGCTGCCTCAGCACGCAAGAGCCCCGCCATATCCTTGATGGCCAGCACATGGGCGCCGCTCTCCATGATTTGGTCGGCAAGCTTGAGGTAGTAGTCGAGCGTGTACAGATCTTCGCTTGGATCGAGCAAATCACCCGTGTAGCAGAGCCCAACTTCGGCAATGGCAGTCCCCGTGTTGAGAACAGCGTCAATGGCCGGGCGCATCTGCGAAACATCATTGAGCGCATCGAAAATGCGGAAGATATCGACGCCCGTATTCACAGCCTCACGTACGAAGGCATCCGTGACCTCAGTCGGGTACGGCGTGTAGCCGACCGTGTTGCGCCCACGAAGAAGCATCTGGATGGCGACATTGGGCAGAGCCTCCCGCATTGATGCGAGTCGTTCCCAGGGGTCTTCAGCCAAGAAGCGCAATGCAACGTCATATGTCGCCCCACCCCACGCCTCGACCGATAGCAACTGAGGCGTCAACCGTGCGACGTGGGGCATCACGGCAACGAGATCTCGCGTGCGCACGCGAGTGGCGAGGAGCGACTGATGGGCGTCGCGGAACGTCGTCTCGGTAACCGCAAGGGCCTTCTGCTCACGCAGAGCCGAGGCGAAACCGGCAGGGCCGAGCTCGAGCAGTCGCTGTCGCGAACCCGCCGGTGCCTCAATCGTCAAGTCGACCGCGGGAAGCTTGAGCTGTGGGTTAATGATGCCTGCGCCGTCACCGTTCGGCTGGTTGACCGTAACCTCAGCCAGCCAGGTGAGGATCTTCGTGCCGCGATCCTTAGACCGGTGCGAGTTCACCAGCCACGGTCGTTCATCGATGAATGAGGTACTTAAGTCACCGGCGATGAACTCGGGGTCGTCGAGCACGCCCTGAAGGAACGGGATGTTCGTGGTGACGCCACGGAGGCGGAACTCCGCGAGTCCACGGCGTGCGCGACGCACAGCCGACGCAAAGTCACGGCCGCGGCAGGTCATCTTCACGAGCATGGAGTCGAAGTGCGGAGAAATCTGTGAACCAGCAGAAACCGTTCCACCATCCAAACGGATGCCAGCGCCGCCAGGCGAGCGGTAGGTCGTGATTTTTCCGGTGTCAGGCCGGAACCCACTAGCGGGGTCTTCGGTCGTGATGCGGCACTGCAGGGCTGCTCCGCGCAGCGTGAGCTCGTCTTGACGCAAGCCCAACTCTTCGAGTGATTCACCGAAAGCGATTCGCATTTGCGACTGCACGAGGTCGACGTCGGTGACCTCTTCCGTGACCGTGTGCTCAACCTGGATACGCGGGTTCATCTCGATGAAGACGTGCTCGCCCTTGCGCTCCCCTACGGTATCAAGCAAGAACTCGACTGTGCCCGCGTTGACGTAGTCGATGGACTTAGCAAACGCGATAGCGTCCCGGTACATCGCCTGGCGGGTGCCTTCATCGAGGTTCGGCGCTGGAGCAATCTCGACAACCTTTTGATGCCGGCGCTGAACGGAACAGTCACGCTCAAACAAGTGAATGGTGTTGCCCTGCGAGTCAGCAAGAATCTGCACCTCGATGTGCCGCGGGCGCACAACGGCCTGCTCAAGGAACATCGTCGGGTCGCCGAAAGCACTTTCCGCCTCACGCATGGCAGCTACGAGAGCGTCACGGAGGTCTTCTTTCTTCTCGACGCGACGCATTCCACGACCACCACCGCCGGCAACGGCCTTGGCAAAGATCGGGAAACCGATGTCGTCGGCACCAGCGAGAAGCTCATCGAGGTCTGTGCTTGCCGGTGTCGACTTGAGAACGGGAACTCCCGCAGCAATCGCATGTTCTTTCGCGGTGACCTTATTGCCGGCCATCTCGAGCACCTTCGTGGGAGGACCGATGAAGGCGATTCCGGCAGCCGCCGCCGCGTGAGCAAGCTCGGGATTCTCAGATAGGAAACCGTAGCCGGGGTAAATTGCGTCCGCGCCCGACTCCTTAGCTACCCGAATAATTTCCGAAACATCGAGGTAGGCGCGAACAGGATGCCCTTCCTCCCCAATCTGGTACGCCTCGTCGGCTTTGAGCCGATGAACCGAGTTTCGATCCTCGTACGGAAAAACGGCAACAGTTCGTGCTCCAAGCTCCACCGCGGCACGCATTGCGCGGATCGCGATCTCACCTCGGTTAGCAACGAGAATCTTCTTGAACATTCGGTCCTTCCTGACAAAAAAGAAGCCTAGAGTCATTGAACTCTGGCAGTTTCCTCAAGGGTGCGCAAAAGTTGGTGCAGTTTTAGGTTTCTTAACAGTAGTGAAGGTATCGTCGTTACTCGTGCACGTACTTAGCGTTAGCTCTCTCAAGGGGGGCGTAGGAAAGACGACTGTGACGCTTGGGCTCGCTTCGGCAGCTTTTGCTCGCGGTCTTCGAACCCTCGTTGTCGACCTTGATCCCCAGTCCGATGTGTCGACCGGCATGGACATCGATGTCACCGGTCACCTTAATGTTGCCGACGTGCTTGCTTCTCCCAAGGAGAAGATCGTGCGCGCAGCAATCGCCCCCAGCGGGTGGACCAAGGGGCGCCCCGGAAAGATAGACGTGCTGATCGGCTCACCATCGGCCATCAACTTTGATGGTCCGCACCCCAGCATCCGCGATATTTGGAAGCTCGAAGAAGCTCTCGCAAACGTCGAAGCTGACTACGACCTCGTACTTATCGACTGCGCACCATCGCTCAACGCGCTCACGCGCACTGCTTGGGCTGCGAGCGATCGGGTGTCTATCGTTACCGAGCCTGGACTCTTTTCTGTGGCAGCAGCGGATCGTGCACTTCGGGCCATCGAAGAAATTCGCCGCGGGCTCTCCCCTCGCCTTCAGCCTCTCGGCATCATTGTGAACCGTTTGCGTTCGCAGTCGCTCGAGCACCAGTTCCGCATTAAGGAACTGCGCGACATGTTCGGACCGCTCGTGCTTTCACCGCAACTGCCCGAGCGCACATCTCTGCAGCAAGCACAGGGAGCAGCGAAGCCGCTCCACGTGTGGCCTGGCGAGAGTGCTCAGGAAATGGCGCGCTATTTCGACCAGCTTCTCGACCGCGTAATGCGCGCGGCGAGAATGGGCGAATACAACAACTAGAGCGGTCGCCACGAGAAAATAACCCCAAGCGCCCGGCGGTCGTCGTTGGCGCGTTGGTCGTCGTTGAAGCGTGCCTGCGTGCGAGTCGTATTCGCGCTTAGGAAGCATGGGATGCGCGGCGCTTGGCCAGCTCATCCATGGGGTCTTCACCCTTAACCGTGTCGAGTTCGATGAGGCTTGTTTCGACCTCACGAAGCACTTTGCCTACGGCGATGCCAAATACGCCTTGGCCGCGGCTGACGAGGTCGATGACTTCATCGTTTGAGGTGCACAGGTAAACGCTGGCACCATCGCTCATGAGGGTGGTCTGTGCAAGATCGTGGATGCCGGATTCACGCAGCTGATTCACTGCAACACGAATCTGCTGCAGGGAAATACCGGTGTCGAGGAGTCGCTTGACGAGTTTGAGCACGAGGATGTCGCGGAACCCGTACAGGCGTTGCGAGCCGGACCCTGCGGCGCCCCGAACCGTGGGTTCTACTAGCTCGGTGCGGGCCCAATAGTCGAGTTGTCGGTAGCTGATTCCTGCGGCGCGAGCGGCGACGGCCCCACGGTAGCCTGCGGAGTCATCGAGGTCTGGCATCCCGTCAGTAAAGAGGAGGCCAAGATCGTAGCGTGATGTTTCGCTACGGTTCAATTCACTCATGGCATTGCCCCTCTAGGTTCTGATTCGGCTGGCACGATAAGCAAGCAACCTTCATGTTGAAGTTGACGCTTAGTGTTTCGTGTTACCCCACGGTAGTCACGCCCACCACGTCGATCAACGACATTCGCAAAAACTCGGCGGCGTGTCGTAGTCAGTCGGGAAAAACTGTGCCAACTTCACCCAATCGTAGTCAGCCGAGGCCAAAAAACGATCAACAGATTGACCGTACTACGAATCGAGTCGGCTGAGGGCAGATCGGATAATACTGCTGCGAACAATCTCTAACTGACCAGCAATCTCGCGTGCCATCTCCGCAGCTCGGGCACGACTCGACGCATCCTTGCGACGCGCAACCGGCATCAGTGCACTCTCAATCAGCCCAAGCTCCCGCTCAGCGGCCGCACGAAAACCACGCAAGTGCCGAGGCTCGATACCGCTGCGCTGAAGCTCCACGAGCGATTTGAGTACCGCTAGAGAATCTTCACCAAAAACATCGGATGCCACAATTAGCGACGACGAAATAGCATCGCTCAACAGCATGGGGCTAGCGCCTGCTTCTCGAATCACATCGTCACGCGTGAGTTTGCGCTCCGCAGACAACATGGAGGCAGCCGCGATGGCGCCACCAGGCAGCTCAGGGGTGCGCCCGGCATCCATTTCTTCAAGATAACCACGGATTACCTTGAGCGGCAGATAGTGGTCGCGCTGCATCGAGAGTACAAAGCGCAGTCTCTCCATATCTGCGGAGGAAAACTTGCGATACCCCGACGCTGTTCTCTCGGGCGCTACAAGCTTGCGCTCTTCAAGAAACCGAAGCTTAGATGGCGTGAGGTCGGGAAACTCAGGACTGAGTTTGGCGAGAACTTGCCCAATGCTCAAGAGCACCGGTGCTGGAGTTTGACGCGCTTGACGCGCAACCCCAGCCACTAATTACCAGCCGCCGAGGGAAGATCGCGACGTGACGCATAGAAGGTGAGCTTGTACTTGCCCACTTGGACCTCGGCACGGTCACGAAGGACCGCCGTCGACTCAATGCGGTCGCCAGCGAGATAGGTTCCGTTGAGCGAACCCAAGTCCTTAACCTCGAACGCGGTGCCCTGACGCAAAAACTCAACATGGCGACGCGACACAGTCACGTCATCGAGAAAGATATCCGCCTCAGGGTGACGACCCACCGTGGTGATGTCAGCATCCAAAAGAAAGCGCGCTCCAACATTTGGCCCGCGGCGCACAATTAACAACGCAGAACCTGACGGCAGCGCGGTAATCGCAGACTGCTCGTCGGCCGATACATCCACACCCATCGCTGCAACCTGAGCCGCAAACTCGTGGCTATAGGTTGCCGTGGTGTCGGTGCGCTCGACAGCAGGCTGCGCGGACGTCTCGTTAGCCGACTGTACGTCGGCGCCGTGACCATTATTCATTGACTCAACCATCGCAAACCTCCCTGACTGACCAGCGTATCGGATCGGAGCACTCCTCAACCCCTCGCGATACGAGAAATTCGGACGGATTGTGCGACGTAAATGAAGCCAGCCCACCAATACAAGAACGCACCCCACAGTGCGAAGGCCCAACCGATCGGATCAGTGACCCACTCGATGTCGGGGAACGCCTGCCCGAGCATCAAAATCGGAAGCGCATAGAAGAGCGCCGCTGTGGCCACTTTGCCCAGATGATGTACCGGGAGCGGCCCGAAACCATAATTGGCCGAAATGATTCCCAAGACCACGAGCATGATGTCGCGCGCAACAATCGCAAAGAACAGCCACCACGGAATAACGTCTCGTGCCGCCAACCCAATCAGCGCAGCAAAGATGAAAAGACGATCGGCGGCGGGATCAAGCAACTGCCCCAACCTAGTGATCTGATTGAAACGACGTGCGATGACTCCGTCAAGAAAGTCGCTAAGGCTGGAGACTACAAGCACGATGAGGGCAAGGGCATCCTGTGCCGTCAGAATGAAATAGAGAAACAGGGGCACGAGGGCGAGTCTGATGAAACTCAGCACATTGGGCACAGTCCACACACGATTACTGACGTCGGGTGAACCGCTGAATGCCACCCTCCGAGTGTAGCGAGAGTTTGGGCGAAATGCCGCTATCGCAGTGCGAAGTTGACGGGCATCAGGCGTAGCCTTAAGCGCATGTCCTGCATCCGCTTTAACACTCCGGCGCAGCGGTCCCAACTTCGGGCAATGGCCCCCTCGATGATCACCGCCGAGGAGGCAGCTGAGTCGCACCCCGCGCCAGAAGTTACCGCAACGAAGATCGCGCGGCTTCGGCTTCTCGCCAGCGACGTAAATCCCAAGATTCGCGAGAGCGCGGCCAGCAATCACAACACGCCAGTTGACGTATTTGAGGTCTTGGCGAAAGACTCCGACGACGGCGTACGAGCCTGTGTCGCTCGCAACGAGCACGCACCATGCGATGTGCTGCGGATGCTCGCGCACGATCCCTCGGAGACAGTGCGCGGTTTTTTAGCCACCAACTTCTTTGTTCCAGACAATGCCATGAGTACACTCGCTGCCGACGAAAGCGCCACCGTGCAACGTCTTGTGCGTTGGAAGCACGAACTCGCTAGCGCCTGATGGCCGCCGGGACGGTTCGCGTAGATAGTTGGCTGTGGGCGGTGCGCGTTTTCAAGACACGGTCGCAGGCCACTGCGGCGTGCCGAGCCGGACACGTCAAGATCGGTGGCGCAAGCGTGAAGGCAGCACAGGCAGTTAAAATCGGCGATCAGGTGCGGGTTCGCATCTCAGGTTTCGATCGCATCCTCGTCGTGAAGCAAACCATCGTGAAGCGCGTCTCTGCGATAACCGCAGCAGAGAGTTTCATCGATGAGACTCCCCCACCGCCCTCGAAGGAAGAGATAGCGTTGGCACCCCGGCGCGACCGTGGTGCCGGCCGCCCCACAAAACGCGAACGACGCGAACTTGAGAAACTCCGTGGCCGCGATGAACTGGACTCGCGACCACGCGACGACTAACTCGGTTTGCTAGCTGCCCCCTCGAGCCAGAGAATGTCTGAGTCGTCACGGTGAACACCTGTCGTGCCGACACGCTTTGCATCGGCCGTCTCTCCCCTCTACGACTCGTCCAGGATCTGCTGCATCTGGCCCAGAGCCAAACGCATTCCGTCTTCCATACCCATCTTGGCCATTTCTTCGAGCTGCTCGGCTGACTCGAATCCAGAAACGATCGTTACGCGGGTGCCCGCCGCAATAGGCTCAAAGATGATGTTGGCAGTCGTAACTCCGAGGTCACCTGACGGCTCACCCTGATCGTCGGCAAAGCCGTCTTCGATTATGAGCTCACGCGGGGCTGTGATTGAGACGAAGCGCCACCAGCCGTGCATCCGCTCACCATCAGGACCTTGCATGTAATAGTGGGCCCGACCTTCAGGTTCAAACCCAAATCGCACGAAGGTCGCCGGCCATTCCGGAGGCCCCCACCAACGCTCGAGTTTCCTGGGATCGCTGACGAGTTGCCAGGCTCGCTCAATGGAGGCTGACAGCTCGGCCGTTGTCGTGAGAGTTAGTGCCTTGACATCGGTTTGGGTCGTGACGTTCATTACTTCACCGCTCCTTTACTCATCGTTGAGCACATCACCCATGCGTAGTGCTCGTTGCTTCCACACCTCTTCAAAGTGCGAAAGAAGTTCTTGGATGCGATGGATTGATCTCGGGTCGCCGCTCACAATTTGCTCGCGACCGCTGCGTTCCTTGGAGACAAGACCCGAAGACTGAAGCACAGCAACATGCTTTTGCACAGCAGCGAAGCTCATGTCATAGCGTTCGGCCAAGCGCGAAACCGAAATGCCTTCGTGCATCACTCGAGTAATGATGTCGCGACGCGTGGCATCAGCGAGGGCACGAAACATCGCGTCCACATCCGCATCCGCATCCGCATCCGCATCCGTCAACTCATATACAACCATTTGGTTGTATATTATTCCCGTTGGAATGAGAAGACAAGGGCCAACCGAGAAAAATTCGACCTACGCGGCTAAAGCTTTCGAATGGTGAGAATCTGTTCTGCCCGCCCGAACGGGCCATCGGTGTCGTGCAGAACCGTCGAAGTAAGGCCAACACCATCCGTACCGAAGTTGACGGCGTTTTCTAAGCCAAGCCATTCCCCGGTCGGAACGCGATACAGGTGGATCTGGAGGTCGACATTCGGGAACGCGTAGCCGCCCTCACCAGGCTTGACCCGCGTAGCTATTCCATTGCTCGTATCGACCAAGCCTGCTAGCCGCGCAAAGTCACTTACCGGTTCGCTCGTGAGCAATGGATAGGGGGTGCGCAACCAGGCCCGGCCGCTACCCGCAGCATGGTCAGGTAGCGGACATACTTCGATCGAACGAATGTACCCACCGGGCCACTCGGCAAGACTCAGCGGCTCAGCGGCATGGCCACGGTCGGGCATCCGTGAGTCAACAATGCCGTGGACTTCGGTCGTATCGGATGTTTGCAGTCGCCACGCGGTGGCCCGCACTGCTACACGGCCCCCCGCGATCAACTCGGCTTGCACCAACTCAATCGTGCGACCGGGTCGAACCATCGAAGGGACGATCTCAAACTCACCGTCTGGGATCAACCCAAGAATCTCGTAGCTGATCCGAGCGATACGCAGTCCGGACCGCGCTTCGAATGACTCCAAGACATGAGCCATGATGCCGGCGACCGGCGCCATATGTTGCTCGTGCGGATTCCATGCACCCTGTGCGTGGATCGTCGACTCAAAGTGGCTGTCATCGTGCCGCACGTAATACGACTGCGCTATAGGTGTCACAGCACCAGCCTAGCCAGCTAGTGCGAGCGCAGCTTATCGATCAAGTCACCCTTGTTGAGAGGCGAGTAGCCGTGGAGATCGAGTTCACGCGCGCGAGCTTTCAACTCCTTCACTGTCCACTCTTCGTACGGCCCTGATTCGCCACCTCGTTTGCCTATTTCCGAGCGCCCCTCATTGGCAGCAGCGTTTGAGATGCGCGCCGCTTTTTCTTTCGAGGCACCGTCGTCGCGCAACTCTTCATAGAGTTCGGGATCCTTGAGTCGTGAATTCTTGTCGCCAGGCATAGCTCAAAACTCCTTAATGGCCGCGCTGACCACACGGCCTTTTCGTGCGCCCAGACTAATCTGGAGTGAAGCGTTTGCGAAACAGCGCTCATTAGAACAGCATCGGCTGGGGCATCGCCCGCGCGGCCAGTTCGGGCGGCAACTCTTCGGCGATCAATGAGCGCTCACCGTTAGTGTCACCGGTACGAAGCTGCGCTCGCGAACCTACGATGCCCGTCGCTGGGTCGAGCACCGTTCGCTCTAAACCGTATCGACGGATGATCGGCCGCAGTTTTGCCGCAAGCCACTGCCTGTACTCCTTAGGCGCGTACGTTCCCCGCGCGTACATGGAGTGATATCGCTGAACTAATTCTGGATGAGCAGTCTCTAGCCACTGGAAATACCACTCCTTGGTGCCGGGCTTCAAGTGCAACGCTGAGTAGGTAATCGAAGTGCCACCAGCAGCCTTCACCCGGGCAACAGCACGTTCAAGATGATCCCGGGTGTCGGTGAGAAACGGCAAAATGGGCATCAGGAACACCGCGCAATCGAGACCAGCCTCGCGCACCGCCGTGACCGTCGCCAACCGCGCTTTCGCCGTTAGCGTGCCTGGCTCGACCGACTGCTGCAGCTCGTCATCGTAGATCGCGATCGACAGGCCTATATCGACCGGCACGTGTTCGCTCGCCTCGGCAAGCAGCGCAAGATCTCGCCGCAGCAGCGTTCCCTTGGTGAGGATGGAGAGCGGCGTGCCGGAGCCTGCAAGTGCGGCGATGATCCCGGGCATCAACCGATAGCGACCCTCTGCACGTTGATAGGGATCGGTATTGGTGCCCAAAGCGACCGGATGCCGGCCCCAGCCCGGTTTGCTGAGCTCCTTTGCAAGCACCTCAGCCACGTTGACTTTGACGATGATCTGAGTATCGAAGTCTTTGCCTGCGTCAAGATCAAGAAACTCGTGCGTTGGGCGGGCGAAACAATACGTGCACTGGTGGAGGCATCCGCGCATCGGGTTGATGGTCCACCCGAATGGCATATCGCTGGCGGTCGGAACCCTATTGAGAGCACTCTTTGCGAGCACTTCGTAGAAGGTTACGCCCTCGAAGTCTGGGGTGCGTACGGTGCGGACAAGATTATTGAGGCGTGCGAGCCCCGGCAGCGCGTTGGGCACTTCGCTACTGACCTGCTGTCCACTCCACCGCATAACCGAATTCGAACATATCTTCGAATGTTGCGCAAGCGGGCACGCTGGTCAGACGCTATCTCGTGAAAGCGCGCGCGAGCCTTCGGTGGCGAGAAAGGAATTGTGGGTCGCCAAACCCACGGCTGTACCGCGATGCGCCTCCGGCATCGCTGTCGACGCTGATATCGTCATAGTCGTGTTTTCTAAAGTGACTGTCCCGACAACTCTCCAGACGCGTGATGGGGAGATGATTCTTCGGTATTCAGAACTGGGCGACATCGACACCATCCTCCAACTATTGGCGGATGACCCTGTCAGCGCCCTTCGCGGTGACACCGCGCGCCCCGAAGACCGTCCCGCTTATGAGAAGGCTTTTCACGCCATCGCGACTACCCCGGCAAACGCTCTGCTCGTTGTGGTTGCCCCATCGGGTGATGTCGTCGCAACTATGCAGCTGACCGCCATCCCGGGAATGGCCCGACGCGGTTCGCACCGACTTCAAGTCGAAGCCGTACGTGTTGCCGCAAGCCAACGCTCCGCGGGCATCGGCGGCGCCATGATGCGCTGGGTCATCGAAACCGCAGCGCCCGCGCTTGGTGCCTCCCTCATCCAGCTCACCTCTGATGAAGCGCGCACCGACGCCCATCGCTTCTACAAAAAGCTCGGCTTCGAGGCTTCGCACATCGGGTTCAAATACACCATCAAGCTATGACAGGCGTCCCGCTCGTCGAGGCGGGTCGGCGGTATCGTGCGCCCGCGTGCTCGGCAGGCAATCGATCTCCCCTCCCGTGCAACTTATTGCGCAACGTGCCTTCCACATATTCCTGTGGGTAGAGCCCCCGCTTACGCAGCACGGGGATGACATGGTCAACAACGTCTTCGAAGGTGCCGGGAGTAATCGCGTAGGCAAGGTTGAACCCATCAACATCGGTTTCTTCGACCCAGTCTTGCAATTCATCCGCGATTTCTTCGCCCGATCCGATAATGAAGGGGCCTAATCCCCCAATTGCGCCGAGCCGGGCGATGTCGCGAACCTTCCACTCACTCCCGTCGTCGTTTGCCTGCTGAAAATTGGCGACAGTCGACTGGATGGCATTGCTCTTGACGTTGCCGATGGGTTCATCGAGGTCGTACTGCGAGAGATCGATTCCCATCCAGCCAGACATAAACACGAGCGCACCTTCCTCACTGGCGTAGCTCAGGTAGTCGGCATATTTCGCGTGAGCCTTCTCTGACGTCGCGTCGGTGATGATTGTCAGCAGGGTGTAAATGCGCGCGGAGTAGCGGTCGCGGCCTGCCGCTTCGAGGGCGTCCCGAATCTGCGCCACCGTCGCTTTAAGGCCCGCTTTCGTTGGCGAGGCAACAAAGATCGCTTCGGCGTTTCCGGCGGCGAACTGGATGCCGCGGGGTGAAGCACCCGCTTGGTAAATCACAGGAGTTCGCTGCGTCGACGGTTCTGACAAATGGATGCCGGGAACCGTGAAGTGTGTGCCCCGATGGTCGATGTCATGAACTTTGCTTGGATCAGTGAACACGCCCGATTCGCGGTCACGAATCACCGCGTCGTCTTCCCAGGACCCCTCCCACAGTTTGTAGAGCACTTCGAGGTACTCGTCGGCGTGATCGTAGCGGTCATCGTGCTCCCGTTGGTCGTCGTTTCCCATGTTTCGGGCCGCGGACGGGAGATATCCGGTGACCACATTCCACCCGACTCGACCCTTTGTGAGGTGATCGAGCGTCGACATACGACGGGCAAAGGGGTACGGATGCTCGTACGCCGTGCCGGCGGTAATTCCGAAGCCCAAGTGCTCGGTCACGTGAGCCATGGCGGAGACCAGCAGCAGTGGATCGTTGACGGGAACTTGCGCTCCGTGACGGATGGCCGCCTCGTTCGACCCCGCATAGACGTCGTACGTGCCGAGCACATCGGCGATGAAGATGCCGTCGAAAGTGCCACGCTCGAGCAGTTGGGCGAGTTCGGTCCAGTAGTCGAGGTCTTTGTAGCGCCACGATTGGTCGTCGGGGTGGCGCCACATTCCGGAGGACTGATGAGCGACGCAGTTCATGTCGAAGGCGTTGAAACGGATTTGTCTAGGCATGCCACCATCGTGGGCCGGAAGGTCAACTGGCGCACACTTCAGCGAAACAATTGACGAAATACAGAGACATAAATCGACACATTCTCGCTGCATCTGGCATTGCCGCGCACGCTTGACTGCATCCCCCTATCTATCGGATGGACGAATGCAGACAACAGAGCAACAACATGCACCCGCACGCAACGACGAGGAAAACTCGCCGGGACCCATCGCGCTGTCAGGCGAAGTTAGCGTCGATGATTTTGCGCGGGTATTTCGCCAACACCCCGGAGGTGTTTCCGTGATAACAGCGGACTCCCCCGCTGGACCTGTTGCGCTCACCGCTACCTCAGTTGTTTCCGTGAGCGCCGTGCCACCATTACTTGCCTTTTCGATTAGTCATCGCGCGTCAACGGCAGAAAGCATCCGAAGTGCACGCTCGTACGTTGTGCACTTTCTCGGCAGAGATCAACTCGAAATCGCCCAGCTGTGCGCGACCAGCGGAGTTGATCGCTTTGCCGACAGACAATTGTGGGCGAGACTTCCCACCGGAGAGCCGTACTTTCCGAGCGCACCAGCATGGGTCGTGGGAACCCGGATCAATCAGCTCGACGCTGAGGCTGCCTCACTCATTCTGGTGCGGGCGACTGAATCGCATGTCGATTCCGACCCAGATAGCGTCCAACCCCTCGTCTACCACAATCGCGGTTGGCACCATTTAGGTCGGCACTCTCGTGTGGAATAGGCTGCGGTCGCCAGCGATTGCTGGGCATCAGTGGCAACTCCGATTCAGCGAGACTGTCCCTGTTGCTGCCTCGGTGAAGTCTCCCCGCTGGGGCGTGGACTAATGCGGAGGATACGGCTCAGGTGGAGCTATTGCGGCGTCCGCTGATAAAGCGCAACAGCCACACAATGACCGCGACGACCAGCAAAACGATGCCAACCCAGAGCAGCCATTGAACCGCCTGCACGAAACCCCCAAAGAAGATAAGGATGATCGCGATGATACCGATAACGACAACTAATCCTGTCATGTCAATCACATTCCGTTCGTTTAGTGCAACCTAAGGAACAGCGCCAAGGTTGCCCGTGATGGTTGATTTTGTCCCAGCAAGAGTTAGTTGGTATTCGCTAAATTGGGCCGTTACCTCTCCGGCGACCTAGCGACGGCGCTGGCAACTGACGCAACCAGTCGTGAAGCGTCGCAGTCATCTCAGCGGCAATGCGGCGCTCGATCGGGTCATTGACAGCGGAGACCGGCTTTGCTCTCGAATCGCCGTCGTCAAGCACGAGCAGTTCGGTCGGGAACGTCCGGGTCATAGTCATGACGACTCGCCCGAGACGCCAATCAACGAGGCCATGTCAATTGGCTGAGTGTCCCCAAATTCGCCGCTGTCGCGCGTCTCGGAATCGAGACCCTCTCGTGGAACATCGCCGTTGGCGTTGGCGAGAAAGTCGACTGATTGATCGCGCATTTTGTCCCCTTCGCTGTGAATAAATCACTGCCGGGGACTGGGGCAGAAACATTGACTACCGCTCCATTCGGCCACAGAATGGCGGTTCTGTCAAATAGGGAGCGGACAGACGAACTCTCACTCGCTTACGAGCGGGCATGCCGGTTGTGATCGCTCGCACAGTACAGTGGTGGTTAGCTTTATGAATTTCTTGGTGGCCTGCGATCTAGAACCTCGTTGCTCGTCAGGGTTTTTCCGACAATTTGGGCGGTGCGATCGTGAGAGTTCTTGTCAGCGTTTCGGCCTCCGCAGTCGCTGTCCGGGTCGCCTCGTGTGGATGAGCTACAGGGTTCTGAGCCTGGACGGCCATTAGCGCCGGGAGCAGGTGGCGCTAATAGCGATCTATGTTCCCGATTTGTCGATTTGCTTCCCATCACTGGCGCGTCGATTTCCGTTTTAGACGAGGCAGGTAACCAGTCGACGATCTGCGCCAGCGATGACACTGCTGCGCAGCTGGAAGCGATGCAATTTGAGTTGGGCGAAGGGCCTCATTGGGAAGCTCTCCGCACTCGGCGTCCCGTCTTGGTGCCAGATCTGCGCTCAGCGGGGCATTCTGAGTGGCCGATTTTTAGTGAGGCCGTACTGGAGACAGGAGCCGGTGCACTGTTTTCGTTGCCATTGTCGTTGGGAGCTGTCACGATCGGCCTAGTCGATTTGTATTGCTCGGTTCCGGGCAATTTAAGTACGAGCGACCTATCGGCCGCGCTGAACCTTGCCGGTAGCGTCACGCTTCCGGCCGCACGAATGGCAGTCCAGTCAGCAGGCCACGAAAAGACTTCTGAGTCAACAGGTGAGGCTCCTGAACTTCGGCGGGACGTACATCAGGCCACCGGAATGATCCTTGTGCAAATGAACGTGAGTGCAACGGAAGCATTCCTTCTCCTGAAAGCACACGCGTTCTCTAGCGGCCGCACTGTGCTGGAGGTTGCTCAGGACGTGGTTGCCCGCCGACTTGATTTCGGTACGGCGGCAGAATGATGCCGATATCATCATTTACAACATGTGGGAGGCAGCAATGAGTGAAACGTCAAGGGAAGGCAGGATCAGTGCGGCGTTCGTCAAACTTGCCGACACGTTGATAGCTGATTACGACGTCGTTGATTTGTTGGATACTCTGCTGCTGGAGTGCACCGAGATCCTCGACACCGACGCTGGCGGGCTAATGCTTGTCGACGCGGTGGGTAGCCTGCAAGTTGTCGCCTCCACCAGTGAGCGGGCCGACTTCGTAGAATTGATGCAGCTGAATGCCGGAGCTGGCCCGTGCATTCAATGTTTCACGACCGGTAAAGCGGTCGTTGTTGCGGACATCGATGAGTCCGGTACTCAGTGGCCCAAATTTCGCACTGCAGCATTGCAGCGAGGGTTTCGTTCCGTGCTCGCAACGCCCATGAGGTTACGTGGAGAAGTGCTCGGCACTATGAATCTCTTCAGCACGCACAGTGGCGCGATGAATCCACGCGACGCGGCAGTCGCGCAGGCACTGACAGATGTTGCCACGATAGGTATTCTGCAAGAGCGACACATTCGAGAAACCGGCATAGTCTCTCAACAACTTCAGCGTGCATTGAACAGCCGAATATTGATCGAGCAAGCCAAAGGCGTTCTCTCGCAGACTGCCTCGATTGATATGGATGAGGCGTTTGCCTTGCTGCGCACTTATGCGCGAAGCCGCAACCTCAGCCTGCACGCGGTCGCCGAAGGAGTTACCGACCGCAGCCTCAACATCGGGACCAACGAGCACCCCGGCGGCGTTACCCTCATCATGGCGGACTCCCCGAAAGCCCCATAGTGCGCTACTAGCAGCGTCAATTAGCTCTACATCGGATCAGTGTCGCTCGTTCACAAGTGAGTCATGCGCGGTCGGCCGCTTCAGCGGTTTCCTCGCCGCCCCAACTTTCAACGAGTGTGATTCGACCGCGCGAGTCACGAATCGCGAGCACGAGCGCAATGATCGCGGTGGCGATTCCGATTACTCCTAGGGGATTCGCGATCCCGATAGCGATGCCCAGCGCGGGCTCTGTGGGACCACTGATGATTGTCTGCAACCCACGCGGTGTTGAATCGGGGATTGTGAGTCCCAACAAGAATCCACAGACCCCTGATGCGATGAGAAGTGCCTGCGTCATGGCGCGAGTTTCGAACCCACGACGTGCTGTGTGTCGAACCGCTAGCCCCGTGAGCACCAGCAAAACGGCAAAGATTATCCCCAGGGTTGCTGCGTAAGCGATCGTGAGTTCGCCACCAATGCCAAAGAGATGTCGGCCGAACGAGATCCACCCAGCCACTGCGATGCCAGCAACGATCACCACAACACCGGTACGACCTGACCGCGAGACCCCAGGCGTTGCGCGAACTCGAATTGCGCTGTACGTCATCATGCTCCCCCGTCACCGTGCTCGCCACAATCGTAGCGATGCGAGGGCGCATATGGTTTCTCAATCGCGCGGCGTGTACTGCTAGCGTGAGCCAAAGAAGCCTCATACGCGAACTCGATGGGTCTGTGGGGTAGCAAAATCATGCACAAAGGAGAGCACGTGACGGGGTCAACAGAGGGTCGTGTGGCGGTCTACATCGACTTCGACAACATTGTCATTTCGCGGTACAACCAGAAGCATGGCCACGGTCAGTTTCAGAAGGACAAAGCCCGTACGCACAGCGCAGGTCGGGCCGTCACAAGTTCGGTGAGCGCCAAACTGATCGAAGCTGAGGTGGATGTCGAAGCGATCCTCGACTTCGCATCATCCTTTGGAACGGTGGCACTCAGTCGCGCCTACGCCGACTGGTCGGTGCCCGTTAACTCGGGTTACCAGAAGCAACTCATCAACCGCGCGGTGGAACTGGTTCAACTCTTTCCGTTAACCGCCCAAATGAAGAATGGCGCCGACATCCGGCTCGCGGTGGACGTGATGGAAGACCTGTTTCGGTTGCCCGAGCTCACCCACGTCGTTATTGTCGCCGGGGACTCCGATTACGTGGCACTCGCACAGCGCGCGAAAACGCTTGGCCGTTTTGTGGTCGGTGTAGGAGTCGCTGGCGGAACGAGCCAGGCGCTCACCTCGTCATGCGACAAATTTGCCGACTATGACTCCTTGCCGGGGGTTGAGTTTGGCAGCAACACGATCCCGAGCTTTGGTGCTGATGCTGCGGGTGTAGTCACCCCTGCCGAAAAACAATCCGCAGCGATAGCCACGACCGAGGCCGTTGGGACCGCGACAGGGGCCCGGGTTACCTCATCGAACAAGCTGAATCTGACGACCAAAGTGACCAAAAAGATGGTCGCTACCCCAGCCAAATCTCCGGTTTCCGAACCACCATCCGTGAAGATCAGCCCACTCAAGCTTCTGGTACGAGCGCTGCGACTCGTGCAACAAAAGGAAGACTCTGACTGGCTGAACAGTTCAGCTGTCAAGACTCAGATGCTCAGAATTGATCCATCATTCGATGAGTCGTCACTGAAGTTCAAGACCTTTAGCGACTTCGTTAGGTCGCTAAATTCGAACGTCGAAATGCGCGAGGAGGAGGGCATCCGGCAGCTGAGGCTCCGGCCGAACGCCTCAAACCCGAAATAGGGAGCGCTGCAGCCGCAACAAGATACTCGGAACACCAAACCGAGACTGGACCGGCGAGTGGCAGAGCTACGGGAGCAACTGCTCCGCCAAGAGTTCGAGTGCCCGCACGCGCGCTGGCGAAGTGTTTGACGCATCCGCATCGTGTGCCGAGAGGCCTGGCGTGACCATGACCTCGTCAACACCGAATCGGGATGCCAGCGAGCGAATGCGCGCCGCGGCCGCAACTGGCTCATCGATCACCCAACGCTCGGCCATGGCATCCACCATGTCTTGTTGTGCGGGGGCGATTTCGGCTGCCGCGGCCTGCTCGATGGTCGCGAGTGGCCCCAGCGGCATTCCGCTGCGAAGACGCGCCATTTGCTGCAACTGTGGCAATGCGGCTGCGTAGGCCTCGTCGGCTGTCGCCGCAACGGAAACGTTGAGGGTGAGGAAGGTGCGGGGTTCTTTGAGAAGGTCTGAGGCCACAAAGTTGTCGCGGTACAGCCCCAAGATGCGTTCTGTTCCTTCACCCGAGAAATGGTGGGCAAACACGTAGGGCATGCCTTGTGCCGCAGCAAGACGCGCCGAATAGTCACTAGAACCGAGCAACCAGAGCTCTGCAACCGAGGCGGCGTTGGGGGTCGCCGTAAGTTCGTAGATCTGCCCTGATTGCAGCTGAAGCGCTGCACCCTCCGGATGCATGAGGCTGCGAATGTCGGCCACATTGCGCGGGAAGGCATCGACATCACTTGTCGTCCCCGTCATCCGCAAGTAGGAAGTAATCACGGGGTCGCTGCCCGGAGCGCGCCCAATGCCCAAGTCGATTCGCCCCGGGAACGCAGCCTCGAGAATCGCAAACTGTTCTGCAACCACTAGGGGCGCGTGGTTGGGGAGCATCACTCCCCCAGAGCCGACACGGATGCGCGGGGTTTGGGCCGCCAAGATTCCGATGAGTACAGCGGGGTTGGTGGAGGCCACCGCCTTCATGTTGTGGTGCTCGGCAACCCAATAGCGTGAGAATCCGAGTTCATCGGCACGCTGTGCGAGGGCCGTGGTTGCCGCAATCGCATCGGCGGAGGTCTGGTTGCTGCGAACAGGAATCAGGTCGAGAACAGAAAGGCGAAGTGGTGTAGTCATCACTCATATTCAACCGCCGTGCCATCAGGATATTCCTGAATGGCTGCGTCATACCGGTCAGTCGCGCGCACAACTACCTGCGGATAGCTAGGGTGTCCATTATGAGGATTTCCGAGCTGAGCCGCGAGACTGGTGCACCTGTGGCCACGATCAAGTACTACCTGCGCGAAGGTCTTCTGTCTGCCGGTGAGCGCTCGGCCCCTAATCAGGCAACCTACGGCGAGGAACATGTGCGCCGCGTCCACATGATCCGTGCTCTAACGGATGTCGGCGGCCTTTCGGTGGCAGATACCAAGAGTGTCATCGACGCGATTGAATCTGATCTGCCCGTGACCCGTGCATTTGAGATTGCGCAGAGCACTGTATCTGAGCACGTCAACCCCGAGACACTGGATGCTGACGCTCTCGAAACGGTCGACTCGGCAATCTCGGGCTGGGGTTGCGAAGCCGACGACCCCGGTCGGCTCGCAGCAGCTCGCGTTGTGATGAATTTTCGCAAGGCTGGCCAAGGAACCCACCCAGGATGGCTAGCGCGGTATGCCGAAGCAGCCCAGCTTGTTGCCGAAGCTGACCTTGACCTCGTAGAGAGTCGCACGGGTCTCGCGGCCCAAGCGGAGACCATCGTGGTGGGAACAGTGCTGGGTGATGCCCTCTTCGCCGCTCTTCGACGGAGCGCTCAAGCTGCGTCGACGATACGACGATATGGGGATCCCTCCCGCGAATAGGCGGTCGCAGGGTAGGTGTGTCCCGGCTGGCTGCTCGCCGTTGAGCCGTTGGCTCCGGGCCGCTGGCCGCTCAATCTTGCACAAAAGGTTTACGGATAGCCCAACTATCCGATAGTGTTGCTATCGACCAAGGGAGCAGCCATGACCACCACTCGAAACACTGAATCGCAGCCACGATCGACTCCTAGCGCAGCCGCTGACTTTCCTTGCCCACCCACGCTCGACCGCATCGGTCTGGGCCTCGAGCGCGCAATACTCCATCGCCCGCTGCTCTGGCTCGCGATTGCCATGAGCGTGCTCGGGGTTGGGGCAATAATCGGGCTGATCGTTGATCCTCAAGAGACTCTGGGCGCGCCCCTCTGGGCAAAACCGCTGAAGTTCGCACTCTCCATCGCCCTGTACTCCCTGACGCTCTCCTGGCTCATCGGAATGCTCACTCGGCATGCCCGGCTCGCATGGTGGCTTGGCACCGTCAGCGCCGTATTTCTCGCAGTGGAGATGGTGATCATCACTGGCGCCGCAGCCCTCGGCACAACAAGCCACTTCAACGTCGCCACACCAGCAACAACAACCCTGTGGTCGGTGATGGCAATCTCAATCGTCATCGTGTGGTCGGCTGCAATGGTGGTCGCCGGGCTGGTCTGGCGCTATCGAATCCCTGACCCCGGCCGGGCCCTCGCCATCAAGTCTGGGCTGATCGTGGGCGTCATCGGTATGGGGCTCGCATTTCTCATGACTTCTCCCACCGCCCAGCAACTCAGCAACTTTCAGGGCATCGCTGGAGCGCACACCGTCGGGATGCCTGATGGCGGCGAAGGCCTGCCGCTGCTCGGGTGGAGCACGGTCGCCGGCGACCTCCGAATTCCCCACTTCGTTGGAATGCACGCTCTGCAATTGCTGCCGCTAGCCGCGCTCACGCTTGAGCTTTGTGCACGCTGGGTGCGCCCCCTTCGGCTTCCCCCAGTGCGACGTCGGGTTGTCGCCGTGCTCGTGAGCTTGTATATCGCAATCACCGCGCTGCTGACGGTGCAAGCGCTGCTGGGTCAGTCAATTGTGAAACCGGATGTCCCCATTGCGGTAACCGCTGGCGGCCTCTTTCTCGCGGCGACGGCGGCTATTGCTGTGATTCTCAATCGCCGACCGAGATCACTCACACCATCGTCTGAAGTGCAGGCTGAAATGCCCGCTGACGAGACCGCTCCGACTCACTAGCCCGTGCCCGTTCATTAGGGCCTGTGCCCGTTCAATAGACTGGGGCAATGCGCGCTACTGAGCGGTCTTCAACCGGCCCCAACGAGATTCACGGGCCATCACCACGCCCCCACAAAGCTGTGCGCAAGCGTCGAATTCTGCGCTTTTCGGTTATCTCATTGGCTTCGCTGATCGTATTGGCGGCCGTGGGCATTCTTGTGTGGGCCAACGTTGGGGTCATGCAAGCCGAGACTGGCCCGCTCGATAAGGTGCGCACCAACCCCGCGGTGTCGCTGCATGAGACCCCTGAATCGTTCATCCTCTCCCCCACCGCTGGGGCTTCAGGCGTGGGATTGGTGTTCATTCCGGGCGCGAAGGTCAGTGCAGATGCCTACCTCTACAAGCTTTCCGGAGCCGTGGTTGAGTCGGGGCTCACCGTGGTGGTGACCAAACCAGTCCTCAATTTGGCGTTCTTCGATCAACGCCCGCTGACGACGTTCACGAATGCTGCCCTGGATGTCGACAGCTGGTTCGTCGGCGGTCATTCGCTCGGTGGGGTGCGTGCCTGCCAGTACGCGGCCCAACCCGACGTGAGCGGCCTAATTCTGTTTGGAAGCTATTGCGCGAACGATCTTGCGGATGTCGACACTCGCGTCTTGAGTTTGAGCGGCAGCACAGACCAGCTCAGCACCCCCGAAAAGATCATGGATGCCGCCCATCTGTTGCCGACATCCACCACCTTCTTTCCCATCGACGGCGCCAATCACGCTCGTTTCGGCGACTACGGTCTGCAGGCCGGCGATGGGGTTGCGACTCTTGACAGTTCTGTCGTCCGTGATGTGATCACGGCAGAAGTGGACAGTTTTCTTCGCAACAGTTAGCGCTGCGGCGAGACGGAGCGGCGACTACGCGAGAATCGGGATGGTGCCTGTCGCTGCATAGCCAGCGGACTGCGGCAGTGGCTCTCCGAGGACCTCTGACGATGATTGCGCATCGCTCGACTCCGCATCGGATGCTTCGGAGTGCATCGAGATGATCGGGATCGACTCGGTGAGCGCAATCAGGCCATCAGTGATGGTGGCAATAGGGTCAGCATCCGTGCTCGAGAAAATGGAAAACGATCGGCCCTCGTCGGGAAGTCTGCGCCCGCGCCGAATAACCACGATGGTGGCTGCGGCTAGCGGAACAGCGATGATGCTGGGGGCTCCGACCCACAATGATTCGCTCAGCAGCCCGTAGGTGCCCCACACGGAATAGCCGAAGACGAGCAACCACTGGGTGGTTTCTGAAATTCCCGCAAGACGCACGGCGTCATTGCGGCTTTGCCAGGTGATTCTTGCCTGTGGAACCCACATCAAGAAAGAGAATGCGGTGCCCACGAATCCAAGTGCGTTGATAGCAATATCGGTGATGTCCATGCCGAGTGATCTGTTCTTTCTGACGGCCCAAGGAAGAACTCCTGATTGGGCGCAAATTGCTGGGCATCCACGCGATGTCTCGGCAATTCTAAGCATAAAAGGTGTTGCGCGCCAGAGACACTTTTACCCCCATTTCAGGCAACAGTCATAGTCGTCCGATAGCGTGCGGAGTACCTCGTTTTTCGAACTTGCGAGCGCGGCGATGCGCGGCCTAAGTGCACGTTGCCAACCATCGATACGGAGGAATGTATGCGTGCAATTATGTTCACAGATTGGAAGACTTTTCCCACACTTGAGGAGGCTGAGAAGCCGACGCCAGGCCCCGGAGAGGTGCTTCTCAAGGTAGCCGGTGCCGGAGCTTGTCACTCTGATGTTGCTGTCTTCCACGACATGGATGGATCCACGGCTCCGCCCCAGCTCGTACCCCCATTCATCCTCGGGCACGAGAACTCTGGATGGGTCGAAGAAGTAGGCCCAGGAGTCACCGGCATCAAGACCGGCGCTGCCTACTTGGTTTATGGCCCCATCGGCTGCGGCCACTGCCCCGCGTGTTCGCGCGGCCAAGACACCTACTGCCAGAATGTCGCAGAGATGCCATACCTCGCTTCAGGGCTGGGACGCAATGGCGGAATGGCCGAGTACATGACGGTTCCTGCCCGCAATCTGGTACCCCTAGAGGATGCCGATCCGATCGCGGCCGCGCCACTGTCAGACGCCGGTCTCACGCCGTACCACGCCATCAAGCTGGCGCTGCCGAAGCTTCAGGGGGGCGGCAAAACGGCACTCGTGATTGGGCTGGGTGGTCTCGGACAGCTTGCCGTGCAAATCTTGACGGCGATCACCGGTGCAACCGTCATCGCCACCGACATGAAACCTGAGGCAATGAAACGTGCTTCAGAATTCGGCGCGGTCACGGTCCCCTCGGGAGACGATCAAGTCGCTGCCATTCGGGAATTAACGGCGGGGCGTGGTGTGGATGCCGTCTTCGACTTTGTCGGGATCACCAACACCATCGAACTCGCCATGAAAACAGCAGCGGTTCGCGGTCGAGTGACCGTCGTCGGAATCGCGGGCGGAGCCTACGAATGGGGCTTCTACACTGCGCCCTACGAAGCCGAACTCTTGAGCACGTACTGGGGAACTCTCGAAGAACTCCACGAAGTGGTCGCGCTGTATCGGGCAGGAAAAATCACGCCTGACATTGAAATCTTCGACATCGACGACGCTCTGAGCGCCTATAAGAAGCTGGAGGCTGGAGAAATCGCCGGTCGTGCAGTCGTGGCACCCAACGGCCGCGGCTAATTCACCGTCACGCTGATCTCCACGCCCAGTCAGCCACTTCGGGCATGTCTTCCCCATGTTCGCGAGTGTATTGCTTGGCGTGTAGTCGGGTGTCTTGCATCTCTTGCCACAATGCGGCGTGCCGCGACGTCAGTCCAGGAACGCGCTCCAGCACGTCGATGACGAGGTGATACCGGTCGAGGTCGTTCATCATCACCATGTCGAATGGCGTGGTGGTGGTTCCCTCGTCTTTGTAGCCGCGCACGTGCAAATTGGCGTGCCCCGCGCGCTTGTAGGTGAGGCGATGGATCAGCCACGGGTACCCGTGATGCGCAAAGATCACTGGCTTATCGGTTGTGAAGAGTGCATCGTATTCGGCGTCACTGAGGCCGTGCGGATGCTCAGATTCGCTGTGCAGCCGCATCAGGTCGATGACGTTGACCACTCGCACCCGCAGCTCAGGGATCCGTTCCCGCAAGATCTGCGCGGCGGCGAGAGTTTCTAGGGTCGGAACGTCGCCGGCACAGGCGAGTACGACATCCGGTTCTTGGCCAATAACTTCGGTGCCTGCCCAGTCGAATAGTCCAATTCCTCGCGTGCAGTGTTCAATAGCAGCGGGCATGTCGAGCCAGTTATTTTCGGGGTGCTTGCCGGCGACGACGACGTTTATTTTGTTCACCGAGCGGAGGCAGTGATCATAGGTCGAGAGCAGCGTATTGGCGTCACACGGCAGGTACACCCGAACGACATCGGGTTTCTTGTTTATGACGAGATCAAGAAATCCGGGGTCTTGGTGAGACGCACCGTTGTGGTCTTGACGCCACACATGCGAGCTGAGGAGGTAGTTCAGCGACGAGACTTGCCGACGCCACGGGATTGAGTTCGCGCCTTCCAGCCATTTGGCGTGCTGGTTGAACATCGAGTCGACGATGTGGATGAAGGCTTCGTAGGAGTTGAATACGCCGTGTCGACCGGTGAGCAAATAGCCCTCTAACCAGCCTTGGCACTGGTGTTCGCTCAGCATTTCCATCACGCGCCCCGCACGAGCAAGGTGATTGTCTGCATCGATGGGAAGATACTCGGCATCCCACTGCTTGTTCGTCACATCGAATACGGCGCTCAGTCGATTGGATGCCGTCACATCGGCACCAAAAATTCTGAAATTGTCAGGGTTGTCACGGATCACGTCGCGCAACCATTCGCCGAGTATGTCGGTTGCGGAGCTCGTGGTTTCGCCGGGGCGGGGAACATCGACGGCGTAGTCACGAAAGTCGGGCAGCCGGAGTGGCGCACGCAGCAGTCCCCCGTTGGTGACAGGGTTGGCGCTCATCCTACGGTCGCCTTCGGGCGCAAGAGCTGTCGCGATTTCGCGCGGTGCACCGTTCTCGTCGAAGAGTTCTTCTGGACGGTAGGAGGCCATCCAGTCATTGAGCTGCTGCAGGTGCTCCTCGGTGTCGCGCACACTGGCCAGCGGCACTTGGTGAGAGCGCCAATTGTTTTCGACCGGGTGGCCGTCGACCACTTGGGGGCCCGTCCACCCCTTGGGCGTGCGCAAGATCAGCATCGGCCAGGCAGGTCGACCCTTGAGGGTGCCGTCGGCGGCTGCAGCCTTGATCTGCGCAATGTGGTCGATGATGTCGTCAAGGGTTGACGCCATCCGCTCGTGTACGTCACGAGGGTCCTCACTATCGAACCCACCAGATACGACATAGGGCGTGTGCCCGTAGCCGCGCATGAGGTCGCAGAGTTCCTCTTCGGGGATGCGTGCCAGCACGGTCGGGTTCGCGATCTTGTACCCATTGAGATGCAGGATCGGCAGAACCACGCCGTCGCGTTCGGGGTCGATGAACTTATTCGAGTGCCAACTTGTGGCTAAGGGACCGGTCTCCGCTTCGCCGTCACCTACTACTGCTGCGACAAGAAGGTTGGGATTATCGAACGCCGCGCCATAGGCGTGCGAGAGGGCATACCCGAGCTCGCCGCCCTCATGGATTGAGCCGGGTGTTTCTGGCGCTGCGTGGCTAGGGATGCCACCGGGGAACGAGAATTGCCGAAACAGTTTGCGGATGCCATTCGCACTCTTGTCGATGTCTGCATACGTTTCGCTGTAGGTGCCGTCAAGGTACGCGCTCGCGACAACAGCCGGTCCACCGTGACCAGGGCCCGCTACGAAGATCGTGTCAGTGTCGCGTTCGCGAATGATCCGATTGAGGTGTGCCCACACAAAGTTCAGTCCCGGAGCTGTGCCCCAGTGCCCCAGAAGCCGGGGCTTGGTGTGCTCTCGTCGTAGTGGTTCCCGCAGTAGAGGATTATCGAGCAGATAGATCTGGCCAACGGCAAGATAGTTGGCGGCCCGCCACCACGCATCCAACTGATCGAGAGTTTCGGGCAAAATTTCGGTCGTTCGGGGGCCGCACCACGGTGAACGCTGTGAAGGTTTCGGAAAGGTCACGAAATTTCTCTTCTCTGATTGCGATGAATTGTGCTGGGTAAACCGTTCAATTGAGTCGCGCCCATCACGGAGCTTGTTCGCACAGTGTATGAGCATTCTTCCTCGAGCGGCTGAACGCGGTGAATCACCGGGTATGCCGTTGCCACCGCTGACCGATGCGCGGGATACCCTCGGACTATGGGTTCGCGAAGCACACGAAGTGAGGGCGCTTTAGCTTCGTGGAACGACGAACGCGGTTTCGGTTTTGTGACTCTCGAGAATGGCGAACGAATCTTCGCGCACATCTCGGCGTTCCCTCCGCGCGATGCTCGACCCACGCTAGGCGAGCGTGTCAGTTTCGCTGTGGAACACACGAGTGACGGCAAGGTACGAGCCCGTAGCATCCGCTATTTATCGCCGTCTGGACGCGCTGTGAGCGCCAGCCCGGGCAAACCCGGCACCATGAGTTACGTCGTATTAGGGACGTTCGTTGTGGCCATTGTCGTCGTTACTGCGATGAGTGCGGTGCCTCTCTGGGTTGCCGTCGTCTATCTTGTGGCGAGCATCGTCAGCTATATCGCCTACGCGATTGATAAAAATGCTGCCCAAACACGTCAGTGGCGGGTCAGCGAAAGTGCCCTCCTTGGTCTCGGGTTGCTCGGCGGATGGCCGGGTTCCATTGTTGCCCAACAGCGCCTTCGCCATAAAACGCAGAAGGCCAGTTTTCGCCAAGCATTCTGGGGCACTGTGGTGCTTAACGTCTTGGTACTCGCGATCATGACAACCCCTTTGGGGGCACGAGTGCTCGAGCTTGCGCGACTGCTCTTGTCGACGAACACCACCTAGAAGCAGAACCTTTGCTCGGCTCGCTGACCTTTGACGCCTCGCACGATCGTGCGAAAGTCTTCGTTCGTGCTCACGACAGAGAGAGAAAGAGCTTCTCGATCTCGTCGGGCTGGGGTGATCCTTCGGCGCCCGGGTTCGCAAGGCACTCTTTCATCGCCCCGGAGATGACGAGGAATCCGGCGCGGTCGAGCGCTTTTGATACAGCGGAGAGCTGATGGATGACGTCCGCGCACCCTGCACCGCTTTCTACAGTGGTGATGAGCGCCCCGAGTTGCCCTTGCGCGCGACGCAACCGGTTGACTATCTTCTTGTGCGCTTCGGTGTCGTTGGTCGGCAACGTCAGTGGAACCTCGGAGGCCATTGGTGTCTCTTTTCTCTGGCGTAAGTTGACAGTCGGGATACCCCATGGGGTATAGTATTGAGCATACCCCCTAGGGTATTGATTCGTACAGCCCACCGAGAGAAAGTAGAACTATGTGCAGAGCAACCACGTGCCGCGTGTGCAACAAAACAACGTGGACTGGATGTGGTGACCACATCCAAACCGTCAAGCGCACGGTCCCCGCTTCTCAGTGGTGCAACGGCAAACACTCTCAAGCAGAAATTGATGCTTCTCGCGGAGCACAGAGCGGCTTCTTCGCTCGCCTATTCGGTCGTTAGGAGACCAGCATGTGTGCACAAGTCACTTGCCAGAACTGCGGTAAGCCCACCTGGGCTGGCTGCGGAGAACATATCGAGGATGCCCTCGCAAACGTCGCCGAAAGCGACCGTTGCCACTGCTAACTCGCTACCACCACTAATCCACCGCCCAGGCGCAGCCCCCAACCAACGGAGTAATAATGCTTCTCGAACGTATCTATGATACCGATCTTGCCCAGGCCAGCTATTTCATTGGGTGCCAGGCCAAAGGCGAAGCGATTGTCGTTGACCCCCGTCGCGACCTCGACGTCTACCTCGACATTGCCGCCAAGAATGGAATGACCATTACCGCGGTAACCGAAACGCACATTCATGCCGACTATCTTTCGGGTACTCGCGAGCTTGCCGCGCGCACAGGTGCGACGATTCTCGTATCCGACGAAGGCGGCCCAGATTGGACGTACGGAAGTGCGTTCGACGGTGCAGTGCGAATGAAAGACAAGCACACCATCACCCTCGGGAACATTACGCTCCAAGCCATCCACACTCCGGGGCACACTCCCGAACACCTCTCCTTTCTCGTTACTGACGGCGCACAAGCAGACGCCCCTGGCTTCATGCTTTCGGGAGACTTCGTGTTCGTGGGCGATCTCGGGCGCCCCGACCTCCTTGACGAAGCAGCCGGGGGAATCGATACCCGCTTCGGTGGAGCGAAAGATATCTTTGCGAGCCTGCGTGATCGGTTCCTTACCCTGCCTGACTATGTACAGGTACTTCCCGCTCACGGTGCAGGAAGCGCCTGCGGAAAAGCACTCGGCGCCATCCCCACGACAACGGTGGGCTATGAACGCGCGTTTGCGTGGTGGAGCCACTATCTTGCCGACAACGATGAGCAGGGGTTTATCGATGAACTGCTCAACGGCCAACCGGATGCGCATGCCTACTTTGCTCGGATGAAGATCCAGAACCGACAGGGCCCTCACGTGATGGGCACCGTCACTGGACTGCGCGAATATACGACCGCGGAAGTAGCGTCGGTCCTTGACGATGACAGCGCCATCCTCATCGACACCCGTCACAACAGCGAAGTGCACCTCGGCACCGTCGCACGGTCACTCAACGTTCCCGGTCCCGAGAAAGCGGCCAGCTACGGCGCCTGGGTTTACAACCCTGAAACTGAGACGCGACCCATCATCCTCTTGGCAGCGACCATTACCGAAGCTGAGGAGTTGCGTGACCACCTCGTGCGAGTCGGAATCGACTCGGTGACAGGTTTCGTCTCCACACTTGACGGTCTCGACCTTGTCACGCCCATGCTGGTATCCCCCACCGAGTTGGAATCGGTCGACCGGGCTCTACTCTTGGACGTTCGCAATAGGACTGAGTTTGCTGAAGGTCACATTCCCGGGGCTAAACAGCTCAGCGGTGGTCGCGTGATGTGGGCACTCGACCAACTTCCCCATGAGGGAACCATCGTGACTTACTGCCAAAGTGGAGTACGTAACAGCGTCGCAGCAAGTGCCCTCCGACGCGAAGGATATGACGTCGCCGAACTCGATGGCTCCTACCTCGGCTGGGTCGCAATGCCCGGCGCCGTACCCGAGGTGTAGCAACCACCAATGGAACCTAACCTGGTGATCGCGCTGCTTCTTGCAGTCCTCGTGGGCGTGTCCCTAGGACTGCTCGGCGGGGGCGGATCCATTCTGACCGTGCCAATTTTGACCTACCTAGTAGGAATGGATCCGCAACAGGCGATCGCCGCCTCCCTCTTTGTTGTCGGTGTCACCAGTGCAGTGAGCGTCTTCACGCACTCGCGTGCAGGCCGCGTTCGTTGGAAGACGGGTCTGATCTTTGGTGCCGCAGGAATGGCCGGCGCGTTCGCTGGCGGAACAGTGGGTGGCTTCATTCCTGGCACCATCTTGATGGTTCTCTTCGCTGCCATGATGATTGCCACCGCGACAGCCATGATCCGTGGTCGCAAGAAAGTTGCGGCAGGGCATGACTCCGAACCCACAGCACTCCCCGTCGCTCGCATCGTCCTTGACGGTTTCCTAGTGGGCATCGCGGCAGGACTCGTCGGCGCCGGAGGCGGGTTCCTCATCGTTCCCGCGCTCACCCTACTCGGCGGCCTTCCTGTGGCCGTCGCGGTGGGCACCTCACTTCTGGTAATCGCGATGCAATCGTCTGCAGGTTTGGTCGCACACCTGTTCACGGTGGCACTACCGTGGCCGACAATTCTTGCCTTCACCGGGATCGCGGTCGCTGGCTCCTTCGTTGGGGTTGCACTGGCTGGCCGCATTCCAGAAACCGCGCTCCGCCGGGGGTTCGGAATCTTTGTACTGGCAGTCGGCGCATTAGTACTCACGCTAGAGCTCCCGCAGCTGATACCCCTCGTGACCGGTGCCTGACAGTTGTCGTCCACCACCACCACCACCACCATTCAGCGGCCACGTGTCCAGAGGATAGAGGATTCACTCATGACACACCCCGCACCAAACCACACCGTGGGAACCATCGTCGAGGGCTATGCCATTCCGGTTGTAAACGAGCGCGCTGTTCGAGTCGCTGCGGGCATCCTGTTTGTTGGCGGAGCAATCTCCTTCGCGTTCGCAATCGCTGAAGGTTCGACGGCGCCGCTTCGCCCATTCGGGATCCTGTTCATCATCGATATGCTGCTCCGCGTCACGGCTGGTGACCGCTGGTCGCCGACCCTCGCGCTGGGTCGCTTGATTGTCAGTAAGCAGCAGCCCACGTGGGTCGGTGCCCCTCAGAAGGTTTTCGCGTGGTGGCTCGGATATGGGCTCGCCCTCGTGTCCTGTGCCGGAATGGGCGCCCTCGGAGCACCCCTAGGGGTCACCCTCGCGCTCTGCGGTCTGTGCCTCACCCTGCTCTTCTTGGAGTCCGCTTTCGGCATTTGCGTCGGTTGTGCACTTCAACGCCTTCTCGCTAAAACCCCACCACAGTACTGCCCCGGCGACACCTGCCGGGTTTCCGAATAACCCCACACCTCACAAGGAGAAAAATGTTCCGACCTCTCACCGCTCTCGCAGCCTCCCTCATCATCTTGGCTTCGGTCGCCGGATGCTCAGCTCCCACTGAGACCGTCGAGCTGAGCGCCGACACCATCATCATTGACGTGCGCACGCCAGGTGAATTCGCGGCTGGTCACCTTGATGGTGCCAACCTTCTCGACCTCAACGGCGGCCAGTTTGCCCAGACGCTCCCCACGCTCGATCCCGAAGCTGAGTACGCCGTCTACTGCAAATCGGGCAACCGCTCAGGACAAGCTGTCGCGATGATGAATGATGCAGGTTTTACCAGCGTCATCGATCTTGGCTCGATTGACAACGCCACCCAGGTCACTCAGATCGAGGTTGTGCGCTAGCAGAACCCGTTCATTCGCCACAGCCAACGGGACTTTGTGCCGAGGGGAGCAATCGTCGTGTGCCTTGGCTACGAACTACCCGTGTGAACACGACACCGGACTCCAGCACGTTCTACAGCGCAGGAAACCCCCACGACCCTGCGACCAGAGGGTTCTCGCGCATCGTCGTTCCCACACGCTTGGGCGATGTCGTCGTGCACGTGAACCCCAACGGCGCCGCTCACTTCGAGACTGCGACCCTGCTGCTCCACGGAGCGGCAGGGTCGTGGACTACCTGGCTGCCACTCATCCGCGCCGCCCACACCGCCGACGAACCGCTGCAGAATGTGGTTGCCCTGGACCTCCCCGGCTGGGGTGAGAGCGGAAGCCTCGCCAAGAGCGCCACCGTCGAAGACATGGTGGATACCGTCGCACACGTCGCCAGAACGCTCGGCTTTGCCGACTGGCACACCATCGGCCACTCGTTGGGCGCACACCTCGCACTCACGCTTGCGGCGAGGTATCCCGAACGCACGCTCAGCGTGACCGCCATCTCTGCTACCGGGCCTACCGCGCTGGCTGTACTGCGGCATCCGATTCGCAACTTCGGAGCCCTGCCGCTGCTGGCGGGAATGTTGGGTGCCATGCGGCTCCTGGCAGCGCTTGGGCGTGCTGGCGACACACTGATTCGCACGCTTCACCGCCTGCGCCTTCTCGGCCACCTCAGCTCTCCCCTGTTCACCAGCCGAAGCACGCTTGACGATTCCGTCATTGACTCACTAGCCGCAGAGATCCGTCCGCTCGCTTTTGTTCGTGCATCCGCGGCCGCCGCCCGCTACGACGAACAAGCATGGTCGAGCATCCGCTGCCCGGTCACGCTGATTCGTGGTGAGCGTGACGTATTCGTGAGTGTGCGCGATGATCTCTGGTTCGCCAACGAGCTCCCGCACGCCAGACAACAATCGACTGAACACGCTGGGCATTTTGCGCACATCGAAACTGCTGGCCTTCAGCCTCCCAGCGCGCATCCCTTGCCCAGATCTTCCGAGAGGTCATCTAATTAATACCACTACTGCTCGCCGCCATTCCCCCAGCTTCGCCCAGTCTGTCTCGCTCGTCGCTGAACGCGAGATCACGGCGCGACTCCGCTCTAAAAGCTTCCTCATCACTACCGGCATCCTTCTGCTGCTTGTGCTCGGTGGGGTCATTGCGGGCGGCATCATGTCGAATACCTCCTCGACCACACCGGTGGCTGTCGTCAGTTCGGTGTCATCAGAACTGTCGAATGCCACCGGGCTGTCGGTCACCGGCCAAGCCGAGCTCCTCTCTCTGCTTGGTGCACCGCTGCTCTGGTTCGTGGGGTTCTACATCATCGGCTTCATCCTGCTCGCTGCACTCTTCGCGGCGGTGGGCGCGATGGTTTCCCGCCAAGAAGATCTGGGATCAGCGATGACCCCGGTGACGATGCTCATCATGTTGCCGTACTTCGCCATCATCTTCCTTAATGACAACCCTGTCGCACTCGCGGTGATGTCCTACATCCCGTTCTCGGCTCCCGTCGGGATGCCGATGCGGCTGTTCCTCGGTACCGCTGCCTGGTGGGAGCCACTCATCTCGCTCGTACTGCTGGTCGTGACCGCGGGGCTGGCCGTTCTGTTGGGCGCACGCATCTACAACAACTCGCGGCTCAAAGTCGGCACCCGAGTGAGTTGGGCTCAGGCCATCAAGGGCTAGTACATCGCTGAGTCGCTCAGCGGCGTTGACACTGCACCGGCGGTGTCAACGCCGCTTTGGCGCCTAGTCTTCTGTCGTGGGCTGCGGTGGCAGCTTGCGCACCTTTGAGCGGCGACGACGCCGCGCGGGAATCATGGAGCGCATCTCTTCAAGCTTGCCAAAACAGAGCAGTCGGTCGTTGGCTTCGAGCACGGTACGCCGGCCAGGATTGGGCACAACGCTAGAGCCACGGTGCAAGGTGAGCACGGTGATGTCTTTCTCACCGAGACCCGATTCGCCAAGTTGCTTGCCCACAAATTCCGCATCGCTGTGAACAACAATTTCGGCGACGCCATACCCGGTCGACACGCTGAGGCGCTGGCGAACATCGATCTCGGGAAATGCGACCTGGTTGGCGATGTAGTCAATGATCGCGCCCGCAACATCCAGTCCCGTCGCCCGCTCAATGCCTTCAAGACCTGGTGAGGAGTTGACCTCCATCACGAGGGGGCCATCTTTGCCCTCAAGCATGTCAACCCCCGCGACGCGCAGGCCCATGATTTGGGCGGCACGCACCGCGGCCCGGGTGTATTCAGGCGTGAGCTCGACCGCTTCGACATTCCCCCCGCGGTGCACGTTCGATCGGAACTCGTCCCCCACTGCCACTCGTCGCATCGCAGCGACCACACGGTCGCCAACAACGAGGGCGCGGATGTCACGACCCTTACTCTCCGAGATGAAACTCTGGATGAGCACATTCTGTTTTGTCGAATGCAATGTCTCAATGATTGCCTTGGCAACCTGTGTATCCGGAGCCAGAATCACACCGATGCCTTGGGTACCCTCGAGCAGCTTGATTACGACGGGTGCACCGCCGACGCGCTCGATGGCCATCTCGACATCCGCCCGGTTGTGCACAAACGTCGTCGCGGGCATGGCAATGTCGTGACGAGAAAGAATTTGCGTGGCACGCAACTTGTCGCGCGAATTCGTGATGCCGCTTGAGGTGTTCGGCGTGTAGACATCCATTTGTTCAAACTGGCGAACAACAGCCGTGCCGAAGTAGGTGATGGAGTTGCCGACACGGGGCAGGATGGCATCGTAATCTGAGAGCAACTTGCCGCGATATTGCAGGTCGGGTTCGTCCCCGGTCAGGTCAATCGCGAAGCGCAAAGTGTTCAACACTTTCACGTCGTGCCCCCGCTGCTGCGCGGCCGCTCGCAGCCGTTGAGTGGAGTAGGCCTGCGGGGCACGCGAGAGGATAGCGAGTTTCATCAGACGACCTGCCAAGATAAGGGGGTGATAGAACCTACCCATTCAAACACTATTGTCGGCTGGCGTGAGTGGGTTTCCCTCCCCGGTATTGGTGTGCCGTGGATCAAGGCCAAGATCGACAGCGGCGCGCACAGTTCTGCTCTTCATGCGGATCACATCGAAGAGTTTGTGGGCGACGACGGCAACGAGTGGGTTCGTTTTCATCTAAAACCGTGGCAGAATTCCGATGCAGATGCGGCAATTGTCGAGTGCGCGATACACGATCGTCGTGCCGTGCGAAGTTCGTCAGGTCATCGCGAAGACCGCATCGCCGTGCTCATTGACGTTGAGCTGGGTGGTCACACCGTCGCCGCCGAAACCACTCTCACTAACCGCGATGAGATGGGGTTTCGGATGCTCGTCGGCCGCGAAGTTCTCAGCCAAGGGTTCCTGGTGGATTCCGACAAGTCGTTCCTCGGCGGGCGCGCACCGCGCGACATTCGGCGGCGCAATCAGGGGCGCGGCTGACGATCCTCGGTTGATCCTGAAACTCTACTGGTTGCGCTCTCAGAAGCACTGGTTATTGTGAAGATATGAGCATCGATATTCCGTCTTCAGAAGACTTCACCGAGCTGTCTCAGCAACGTAACGCGGGCAGCGTTTCCCTCTATGTGGCATCCGGAGCTGCAGGCGATCGTCCCCCTATCGCCCGCGATACGGAGGCCGCACGCTTGGCGCTACGTTCCGCCGCCACCGAAGCACTTGCCGAACTCGACACGATCGGCCTCGACAAGGCGGAACGTGACGCCATCAGTGAATCGCTGGACTCGCTTGATGGCGATCGCAACTTGTGGAGCACTCCTGCCCGCACAATCGCAGTTTTTGCCTCCCCGAAGTTCACCCGCGCTTTTGGGCTGAGAAATGAACTTCCCTCACACAGCGCCGTGGGTGGCCGGTTTGACCTCGGGCCGCTCCTGCGGGCAACCACGTTCGGGCACAGCGGCTACGTGTTGGCAATCACTGAAGGAGACGTGCGGCTGCTCTTCCTCAGCTCGGATGCGTCGAGCGAGCTGATCGAGCTTCCTACCCTTCCTGATGATGTCGCTCTGACGCTTGAAACGACAGAAACCGATGGCAGGTTTGACCGCCGCCGCGCAGACGGTGCCCTCGGGCCCAAGATCGAACAGCGCCGGTACTGTTCTGTTGTGCAAGAGGCCGTTCTCGACGTCATTGGCAAGTCTGGCCTACCCCTTATTCTGTCGGCCGCTTCAGACTTGGAGCCCGCCTACCGGGAGGCGAACAGTTATCGAGGTCTGCTAGAGCACGGCATCGATGCGAACCCCAGCTCACTGTCATTGGCGGAGTTGGAGAAGCGTGGCCGCGCCGTTCTGGAGCAACACTCAGAGGGCGAACTTGCGTCCTGGCGGGAAAGCTTCGGCACCAAACGGGCCAATGGTCTTGCTAGTTCCCAGTTGAGTGATGTCGCCCACGCGGCAACCGCCGGACTCGTTGATACGCTACTGTTCGATCTCGCCTCCACTGAAGAGGGAAGCATTGACGAGGGCGGTGTGCTCACCATTGCGCATGAACCTGGCCCCACCACGTATGGGCTTGTCGACGAGGTTGCGGTTCGTGTTCTGCGCGCCGGCGGCACTGTGAAGGCGGTGCGTCGGGAGGATCTCCCTGATGACAAGCCGGTAGCCGCTACGTTCCGCGGTAAGCCTTAGTCGGTTCCAGCTGTTCGTGATTGCGGGATGCGGGGTGCCGGGTGCCGGGCATCCGCTTAGGGAGCTTTCGGGTTTGCAGCCCTGCCCTCGGTACTCAGCAACACGACGACCGCATCGTCGGTGATGCCGAGTTCTGCCCGGCGATCGGGGTCGATGAGCACTGCTCGGGCACCCGCCAGAGTTGAGGCTCCGCACGGCCCAGAGTCGACACCGTGGCTCGCGAGATCGTGTACCGCTGCGAGTGCCTCCGAATCGGTAACAGTAACGGATGCGTCGAGCCCCGCCAGCAGGATCGGCCACGCAAGTTCTGAGACGGTGCCGCAGTTCAGGCCTGTCATCACGGTGTCGGCGGTAGAGACGGGCGTGATTCGACCGGCACGCAGCGAGGTCGTTACGGAGGACGCTGTGTCGGGTTCAACGGAGAGCACTGATGGCGTGTGTTCTGTGGAGCGGTAGTGCCTGAGAGCTGCTTGAGCGAACGATCCGACCCCGGAGGGGACGACGATAAGGTCGAGACGCTCGATCCCAGCACTGCGCAGTTGTTCGTCAATTTCGGCGAACAAGGTGTCATAGCCATCGACGACCCACTGAGGGATCTCCTCATACCCCCTCCACGAGGAGTCTTGGATCAGCACCGCGTCGCCAACGGTGGCGTTTCTGGCGTACTTAACAACATCGTCGTAGGGCACACTAAGTTCAATCAGCGTCGCGCCTTCCGAACGAATCGCATCCATCGCGGCCCGAGATACCTCTGCGGGCACATAGATAGTGGCGGGCAGCCCAAGCAAGTTCGCGACGTGGGCCACGGCCCGGCCATGATTACCGTCTGTCGCCGCAGCAAGCGACAGCGCAGAGTCAGCGCCGAGGCGTTTGCGAAGCTCGTCGAGCGAGTAGGCAACGCCAGGAGCACCCAACCGGGCTGACAGCGCGCGGGAGATCGCGTAGGAGGCACCCAGAATCTTAAACGCCGGCAAACCGAGACGCTGCGATTCGTCCTTAACGAAAACTGCCCCGACCTTCAGTATTGCTGCCGCTTCCGGCAGCGGAGTAAGGGGCGTCGGAGCGTAGCCGGGCAGGGAGTTGTGAAACTCGCGCATGTCTAAACGCACGGGCTCGGTGCGCCATGAGCGCGCGGCCGGGTTCGAGTACCAGCCTGCTGTGCTGTCAGATGTTGAGGTGACCATGGGGCGAGCCTAGATCCTCTGGCCGCGCGGAGATAGTGTCACCCTCTCCTGTTGCCGGGTGGGCTATGCCGGGTGGGCTATGCCGCGGTACGGCTCACCTTCACCACGACATCGTGAACAATCTCAACGCCCTCTGCGCTCGTCACGTGTCGCGAGCGTGGCTCGGCGATCTCAATCCGCAGCATCTCGTCCTTGATCACATCGAGCACATCATCTGCGCTGTACATCAACTCAGCCAGGTGCGCCCGGTTGTGGGAACCTTCATCGGTATCGGAGGCGTCATGGCCGACGATGAGCAGAGTCCCCCGGGGTGCGACAGCGGCCGCAAGAGACCGAAACAGGGTAGCGATGATCGGTTTAGAGAGATGCATAAACTGCACCGAAACTAGGTCGAAAGACCGAGGCTCTGGGGCCCACATGGTCACGTCGTGCTGCTGCCAGTCGATTCGGGCCGCCGCGGCCGGATCGACGCATTCTGCATGAGCGCGCGCTTTGTCGAGAGCGTTCGTAGCGATATCGACACCAGTGACCTGCCATCCCTGTTGTGCAAGCCACAAGGCATCCGCCCCTTCGCCACACCCAATGTCGAGGGCGCGACCCGGCGTCAGCCCGGTGGCCTCAGTGACAAGCACGGGATTCGGGTTGCCGCTCCACGAGAGACTCTTGGCCGCGTAACGATCTTCCCAAAACTCTCGGTCGGCGCGATTCTCATCGTTGCCCATCAGCGCTTCTTCCCGTATTTGCGACGGCCGTCAACGCGCGCTATGACCGTGTTCCCTCTGCTGTCGATGACCGAGTTCACCAGCCGCTGGTACCCGGGCCACCCTTAAACGGCCCGACGAGCTGAGATGTCATCCATCCACCGTAGAAGTCCCCTGCTTGGGAGGTCACGAGTTCCCCGTCGACTTCGCACGAGTCCATCTGGCCGGGGTAGAGCGCAACGCGCGTGCCCAACTCTTCAAAGCCACGGGTCGGCGCCGGGTAGGTCCACCCGGCACGAGCAGCGACCACTCCCCCGGCGACAACATCAAAATAGTGCGCCTGTCCCTTGAACTCGCAGAAGCTGGTGCCCGACACAGGCACAAGCACACCGGCCGGGAACGCAGCTATCGGTAGGTAATAGACGGGCGGATGGCTCGTCTCCAGAACACGCACGGCATCCGTGGTGTCGGCGATCACCTGCCCCCCGAGCTTCACGACTACGCGTTCGTTCCGCGGCTCTACCCGGGGCGGACGTGGGTAGTCCCACACCGATTCTTGCCCTGCCTTCGGTGTGATCGGGGTGGGGCGTCGCAGGGAACGAGGAAAACCGGGTTCGGGAGTCATGCTCCCATAGTGCAACGACCCGCTGGGATGCCGCTGCAAATACTGGCTCAAGGATTTGTTCTCGCAGCCCAATTTTGATGCCAGCGTGACGGCGAAGCGCGCTCATCACCCTGCCCTGTGACGACGCAACCGCTATATGTGCGCGTTGAAGGTATGCTTCGGTCAACTCCCTACGTCAAAGTTCGAAGTAGGGTGCCCAGAGCAGTCATGCTCTCAACCGAACATTGTTCAGAGGCGGGGGCTTCGTGCGTGTAAGCGGGAATCTCGCAAAGCGTGTTGTGCCGGGTGCGTTTCTCCTAACCACGGTTCTCGTCGCTGGGATAGTGATTGCCCCTGTCTCGTCACCCCAGGCCGCGGCAGCGCCCCCTCCCACTTCCGGTTCGCTGATCGTCAACGAAAGCTTCACCGGAGCGACGCTGACAGACACCGCTTGGACCGGTCTCGAGGCTGCCTGCCTCACGGGTGCCCCCTCAGGGTCGCCTCCGAGCACAACAGTCAACGACTGCAGCTCTTCACAGAGCGGTCCTATACCAACCCTCGGCGCAACCCCCGGATATCTGCAGCTAACCGACACCACGACAAGGACAAACGGGACGCTTCTGTACAACCGCTCGATTCCAGCATCAGCGGGGATCTCGGTGGTGTTCGAGCAATACCAGTACGGCGGCGGCGGTGCGGACGGCATCGGTTTCTTCATCGTCGATGGGGCAACCAACCTGACCCAGGGAGGCGGTACCGGCGGCAGCCTTGGCTACTCGCAGCGCTACACCACAGCGGGCATCCGCGGAGGCTATATCGGCGTTGGTTTAGATACTTTTGGCAACTTTTACGCCGACGGAGAGGGGAAAGGCGCAAACTGTCCGGTCGGGCAACGCTCACCCAGCACCGCCTCCGGTTCGGTAGGCGCCAATGTCGTGACTCTGCGTGGCCCCGGCAACGGCACGAACGGGTACTGCTACCAAGCATCAACAACCGACCCTGCGAGCGACCCAAACAAACCGACCTCGACGTTGCCCGGGAACCTGCGCGCGCCAACTGGTACAACCGATCCAGCGCTCGCCAAACGGCTCATCAATGTTCAAATCACACCGGCGCCGAGCCCTCGCGTGATCGTGCAGATTGATTTTGGAACCGGTAATGGCTGGCAGGAAGTGCTAAATCATCCGGCGCCCGCGAATACCCCCAACACCTACAAGTTCGGTTTTGCTGGTGCTACCGGTGGGGTAACTGACGTGCACTTGCTGCGCAATGTGGTTGTCCGAACCATCCAGCCACTGGCCAACCTGAACATCACGAAGCAGATTGACCGTAGAGGAGCGTCACTGCCCGCTGTCATCACCGCGGGCACCCAGATCCCGTACCAATATGTCGTTACCAATGTTGGGCTCGTGCCAGTGGACACTCTGACAGTGGCCGACAACAAGATTGCTACCGTGAGCTGCGATGCCACGACCCTGCCTCCAGCGCCCGCTCCCACTGCATCAACAGTGTGCCATGGCACCTATACCGTGACTCCGTCAGATGTCGTCGCTGGATTGGTCACTAATACCGTACAAGCGACAGGTTTGGACCCAAGCAACGCAACGATCACCTCTAACGTCGACACGATAACTGTGCAGTTGGTATCACGACTCACACTCACCAAGGCAGTCACAACTGCAGCCCCGTATGTCGTAGGACAACAGGTCGATTACAGCTACACGGTGACAAACACTGGCGGATCCACCGTGTCCAATATCGCGGTCACAGACAATCGCGCTGCCGGCGGCAAAGTGACCTGCGACGCAACGAATCTTGACCCGGGTCAGACCGCAAACTGTGCGCTGACGACAACGGTACTGGCCAGCTTCCTCTCGGCTGCCGGAAGTCTGCTCAACACAGCGTCAGCCGCAGGGGTAACAACGCTCGGCCAGTCGGTCACCTCCAACCAAGCACAGGCAAGTATCCAAGTCGGAACCGACGTTAGGGTGACCAAGACCGTTACCAACGCCTCCCCGCAGGTTGGCCAACAGGTGACCTTCACGGTCACCGGAACCAATATTGGGCCCGCTGTTGCGACCAGCGTTGTGATCAACGATTTGCTTCCCACCGGGCTCGGGTTGGTGTCCGCGACCGCATCCACAGGCGCCTACGACTCCGCGACCGGCAACTGGACAATCCCTAGCCTGGCGGTCGCCTCGCCGCCGGCCACCCTTACCGTGGTAGCAACTGTGGACACCGCCAGAGTACTCACTAATGCGGCGACACTCGTCACACTGCAACAGCCCGATACAAATCCGGCCAACAACACCGCATCAGTGAGCCTCAACCCCGTAGTTGCTACGACGGATATCGCCGTGAACATCTTCGTCGACTCGCCATCAATTCGCGTCGGGAAAACAGCCAACTTCACCATTTCGGCCACCAACAATGGCCCCCAACCAGCGACCAACGTGACGATCGCGAACACGCTGCCGAGCCGACTCCAACTCATTTCAACTTCTGGGGCCTACAACGCAACCAGCGGAATCTGGACTGTGGGCAACCTCGCTGTGGGACAAACGGTTTCAGTGAACTTAGAGGTGCGAGCTACCGACGTGGGCTCGTTCCAGAACACTGCCGGGCTGGCCACCGTTTCACCGCAGGATGTCAACCAGTCCAACGACGTTGATCGTGCAATCCTCACCGTCACTGCGTCGATCGCCGACCTGCAGATCGTAAAATCTATTCTGTCTGGCACCGAGGGCGTGGTCGTTGGAGACTTCGTAACGTACGTCGCCACGGTCACGAACGCGGGTCCGGACGTCGTACCCGACGCTTTTGCCTCGGAAACTCAAATCGATGGTCTCGCGTTCCAGACCCAAGACATAACATCGACTAACCCATCGCAGGGCACAGTAGATTCGACCGGTCTGACGTGGAATATTGGCTCCTTGGCACCCGGAGAATCCGCAACCTTCACAGTGCGCGCTCAGGTGCTGACTGTCGGAACTAAGCTCAGCGTATCGACCGTCAGCTCAGCCACTGTTGACGACCCTGATCAGAGTAACAATACCGACATCGCCTCCTTCAGCACCGGACCGGCTGTGCTTGACCTCAGCCTCACGAAGACTCGGCTTGGGCCTGCAGAGGTGAATGTGGGGCAGTCGGTGAGCTTCACCATCGACGTGACGAACGATGGTCCCGCCGCCGCGACCGACGTAGCGATCATCGATCAGCTGCCCGCGGGCCTCACCTACGACTCGTCGGTACCGAGCGCTGGAAGCTTTGATTCGCAAACGGGCATCTGGTCGCTCGCCAATCTACCGAGCGGCGGCACCGAGACACTCACAGTGACAGCGACGGCAGTGCAACCGGGCACGATCACCAACACCGCATCGATTCAGTCGCTCAACGAATCCGACACCGATCAGGAGAATAATTCCGCTAGCGCCTCGGTCGACGTAGTAGTTCGTGCAGACCTTGCCATAGGCAAGTCGGTGTCACCAGCGCTCGCCCAGCCCGGCGAGACTGTGACGTACACCGTCACCGTCAGCAACAATGGGCCCAACACAGCCGAAAATGTGCAAGCAGTCGATCCGATCAAGATCGAGGCGACGGTCACGGGCAGCACAATTACCCAAGGCTCTTTCGACGCGGCAGCCCGCGTCTGGGACATAGGAACGCTGACATCCGGACAGACCGCAACACTGACCCTGAGCGTGCAGATCACCCGCACTGGAACGTTCCTGAATACTGTTGTGATCTCGCAGAGCAGCATCCCCGACCCCAATCTCGCCAATAATCAAGCCCAAGCGACGATCGAGATACCCGCCGCCGACCTGAGTGTCGATGCCTCTGTTGACGATAATTCTCCTCGCGTTGGTCAACAGGTAACTCTCACGATTTCGGCTAGCAATCTCGGCCCAGAGTCAACGACATCAGCCGTCGTGACGAGTCTTCTCCCGGCAGGTCTTAACTACATCACCAGCATCACATCAACGGGTAGCTACGACGAGGCGACAGGCATTTGGACTATCGGCACCCTCGACGTCAACGCCCCAGCCGAGACTTTGACTATCACCGCCACGTTCACTGCGACTGTTTCGCTAGTGAACCTGGCTCGGATAAGCTCCACGTTCCCCTTCGACCCTGACCAGACCAACAACAGCGCTTCAGTCATTTTTGCGGCAGCGGGTGATGGCAATCTGCCAGGCGGTATGCTCTCCTCAACCGGATTCTCGGCACTCCCACCGTTGATCGCCGCCACATTCCTGCTTGCGCTCGGTGGTGTGACGCTACTAATCAGCCGTCGCCGCCGCCGCTGATGAATCTGGATTGACAGCACACGTTTAGACGGTCGCACTGAACCAGTGCGGGCTCGATGCTCCCCTCCTGCAACTACCCGCTGTGATGCCGCTGCAAATTCACGCGGGAATCGGCTCAGCGGGCACGTCGGTCAGGTACTTACGCGGGTACGCTCCGGTGCGCACCGGGGATGACACGCGTTGTGCGATAGGTGTCGACGGCAATCACACTGCCAAGGATGACAAGTGAAAGGGCCATGGAGGCGAGCACGTCGCTGGTCCAGTGGTAGCCGAGATAGAGGCGGCTCAGGGCTGTGGCGACTACCAGCAACGTGGCCACTGTGTACGAAACCGCAGCCATGCGGGGGTTGTTGCGCCGCGAGAACACCAAGAAAGTCACGATGAGGAAGAAATCGGCCACACCAAGAACATGACCGGACGGGAATGAGAATGTCATATCGGGGCCATACAGCATGAGGTCCACGGGTGGCCGACTTCGACCAACAACACGGGTGATGATCTGCACGATGATCACCCCGGTGAGAATTCCTGTTGCCAAGAGAAACGGCCGCCATGAATGCTCAGCCCGGACGCCCCAGGTCACGGTCACCGCCAACACGATGATGGGAAGTGCAATGGGTCCGAAAATCTCCGTAACGACCACCATGATCACAGTCAGGGTCTCCGTCTGACCATCCTCAAGCCACGCTTGGATCGCGGTATCCATTGTGGTCAGGAGCTCGGGTTGAAGCACCGACCACCACAGGGTCAGCAGGCTCACAAGCCCGAGGAAGATGAGCGAGCCCGCGACCACATACAGCTTCATTTGTGTCGCGGCTGGCACAATTCGTTCGTCTACAAAGAGTCTCGTATAGAGCCGGGAATGCCGCGAGGTGCTCGATGGTGATGTAGGACTGTTCACGCTCATGTTTAGGCTCCGGCGACCCGCTTGCGTTCCTTCTTCAGGTCATACTCTGGTCGCGGCCAGTCCAACTCCATCTCGCGCAGTTTCGTGATCACAATCTGCTGCACCGCCAGTCGGGCATACCACTTATGGTCGGCAGGAATGACGTACCAGGGCGCGTGATTTGTGGATGTTCGTTCGAGCGCGATTTGGTAGGCCTCCTGCAGCGCCCGCCACCGTTCGCGGTCGTCGACGTCGCTCGGGTTGTACTTCCATAACTTCGAGTTGCGGTGGAGCCGGGCAACCAATCGTTTCTTTTGTTGTTTCTCGCTGATCTGAAGCATCACTTTGATGACGACGATTCCGTTATCGATTGCCGTCTGCTCAAAGGTGTTGATTCTGCCGTACCGTCCTTCGATCGTCTTGGGGTCGGCGAGGTTTTGTACCCGGGCGGCGAGAACGTCCTCATAGTGGGATCGATCGAAGACGCTGACCATTCCTGGTTCCGGGAGGCGTTTGCGCACTCGCCACAGGAACCCGTGACGCTTCTCTTCGTCCGTGGGGGCTGCGAAGCCGTGCACTACTACGCCGGAAGCATTCATACCGGCGAGGGCATGCTTAACGATCCCTCCTTTGCCAGAGCTATCCATCCCCTGCAACACGATCAGCAACGACGCTGTTCCTCCGACCGTGCTGTCGGCAAACAATTTGCCCTGCAACTTACCGAGTGTGCGGCGGTTCTTGCGCAGCATTGCCGTGCCCGACTTTTTCGAGGCCGTGATTCCGGGCGTCGCCGTCGGGTCGACGTCGGCGAGCTGGAACACCGAATCCACCCGAAGAATCTCGCTTGGTTCTTCTGACCACACAGTTTTCGACATAGGTGATGGTATCTCGTAGGGCTGCTCGCATACACTGAGCCTCATGAATGATGCCTCAGTGTCGGGCGCGGCCCGCAGCGCTAAGAACAGCACGCCACTTCGTGGTCTGGCCCGTCTGGGCTTTGCCGTCAACGGCCTCGTACATATTCTCATCGGTTCGTTGGCGATCAGCATCACGATCGGTGCTGGAGGGGGCTCGGCAGATCAGTCCGGCGCGTTTGGTCAGCTGGCGTCAACCCCGGGCGGTGTTTTCCTGCTGTGGACTGTAGTCGTCGGCATGTTCGCTCTCGGTTTATGGCTACTCATTTCGGCTTTTCTTATGCACGGCGGCGATTCCAAAAACAAGTGGAAGCGACGCGCCGCTGAACTCGCGAAGGCGGTGACCTATATTGCGGTCGGAGCCTCGGCGGTGCCCTTCGCGCTCGGCAGCGGATCGAATTCGTCGAGCAGCGCCAGCAGTGCCAGTGCGACGCTATTGTCGTCCCCTGGCGGTGTCTTCGTGTTGATTCTCGCCGGTGTTGTCGTTCTCGGCGTCGGAGCGTATTTCGTGTACAAAGGCGTGACCCAGAAGTTTACCGAAGATATTTCGCTGCCCGCCGAGCCGATGCGGAAGTTCGTGCTCGCCCTCGGCGTTGCGGGGTATGTCGCGAAAGGAATCGCGATCGGTGTTGTAGGAATTCTTCTTATTGCCGCCGCGGTCACTCACGACTCAAGCAAGTCCACCGGCCTTGATGGGGCGCTGAAGAATCTTGCGAGCCTGCCCTACGGCATGGTCATCCTGACTGTGATCGGAGTCGGCTTCATCGCCTACGGACTATATTGCTTCGTCCGGGCCTGGCGCGCGCGACTCTGATTCTCGCTGGCCTCGCGCGATCCGCCCACCCCGGATGCGACGCTCTCCGTCAATTTTTGCGGCTAACGGTGCCGCCACAACAACGGCGACACCGACTCCGAGTAGCAACGCACCGACAGTGTCACTCAACCAGTGCGCTCCCAAGTAGGTGCGGCTGAGCATCATCATCACGGTATAGACGGCACCGGCAATCCATACCCATAGCCGCGGGAACAGTATCGACAGAATGAGGGCCATAGCTGCCGCGTTAGCGACATGGCCCGAGGGGAAAGAGCCGAAGTCCACGTTCACGAGGATGGTGTCGGGCCGCGCCCGACTGAAGAGGTGTTTGAGAAGCTGGACGGTGCCGCCAGTGAGCGCGGTGGCGATCAGAAAGTAGAGCGCGGCCCACGGTCGCTTTATCAGCAGCAACGCAATGATGATTGCGCCGGGAATGATAAAGCTGGCGACCGCTCCTGCGCCCAGATAGTTCAGCACGAGCGCCAAGTTTTGCCAGATCGGCGAACGATTCTCGCCCAGTACTGCCATCCACAACGTATCGATGGTGAGTGGCATGCCCTTATCGCGCACAACGATCAGTGCGCCCAATGCGAACACCAGCCCCAACGCGACGAATCCGCTCACCAGCGGCCACACTCGACGGACGCGTTGGGCACGGTCGGTGGCGGCAATTTCTGGATGCTTGTTCACCATGACGCAATGCTAGAACTTTCTGAGGGCGAAGCGTAAACACACAGAGCCCCTGCCTTCTTCACCCGCTAGAGTCAATTCACCGTCGGAACCGGTCGACTGAACTCGATGGCATACGCACTGACAGATGACGGATGATGGATGATGTCGAGAAAGAGTCGGGTGGACTGATGACTGCAAAGACCGGAGAGAAGACCTTGCCTGAGCTGACCGCGGCCGTGATCTACAACCCCATCAAGGTTGACCTTGAAGCGATCAAATCGGTGGTCGCGGCAGAAGAAGCCGCCGCCGGCTGGAAACTAACCCAGTACTTTCCCACCAGCAAGGAAGACCCCGGGCAGGGTGCGGCGCGCAAAGCTTTGGATTCGGGTGCAGATCTGGTCATCGTCGCTGGCGGCGACGGAACAGTGCGGGCGGTAGCCGAAATCGTGCACGACAGTGATGCGGCCCTGGCCCTGATGCCGTCCGGAACGGGCAATCTCTTCGCCCGTAACCTCGACCTTGCTTTGGATGATATCGAGAGTTCCGCCCATACCGCGTTCACCGGCGTAGACAAGCTCCTCGACATTGGACTCATCGAGATTCGCGACGAAAAGGAAAAACTGACGAAGCACGCTTTTGTGGTGATGGCGGGTCTTGGACTTGACGCGAAAATGTTGGTCAATACTGACGACGAGCTCAAGAAGAAGATTGGGTGGTTGGCCTATGTTGGTGCCATTGCGAAGTCGCTCGCCGATAAGAGCGAGCTTCGGGTGAGATACCGACTTGACTCCGGTCGTGCTCGTGCCGCTCGCCCGCACACGATCATCATCGGAAACTGTGGCTCCCTCACGGCCAACGTTCTTCTCCTTCCCGACGCTTCCCCTGATGATGGATTATTTGATGTCGCGGTCATGCGCCCTAAAGGTGTTATCGGCTGGCTGCAAATCATGGGGAAAGTCTTCTGGGAAAATGGCGTTCTTCGCCGCATCAAGGGAGGCGAAGCGCTCACTACCAAAAACGTTCGCGCTTTGAACTATGTGAAAGCGAAGCAGATAACTATGCGTCTGAATACGGCTGAAGAGATTGAGCTCGACGGTGACAGTTTCGGGAAGGCCATCGCACTCAAAGCCCGCATCAAGCCAGACGGACTGCGGATACGTGTGCCCCCGCCCAATCCGCAGTCGGAGTCCGAGTATCCCGGCAACTCAAACGGAAGTTAGCCAGGGTCTTCGATCGCTTCAGGCTGTTCGACTCGGAAGCTCAGCGCAGCAAGAATGCGGGCGAGATCCATTGCGATGGCGTCCGCTCCGCCGATCGACGTCGCCGGAGCGGAGTCTCTTCTTTCGGCCAGTTCTTTCATCAGGGACGCCACAGCTGCCGTCGCTGACGAGTGAGTCGCGCGTTGCGCCGCGTCGGAGTCCCAATCCCGGAGTAGTGCCGACACCGCGTCAATGGCCACGCTCAGCGATGGACGCAACTCCGGTCTGAGCTCGATGTCGATCGACGTGCCCCACACTGCCCCAGCAAGGACATCAGTGAGATCTCGAACGTGAAAGGTGACCGCTTCGAGGGCAGCCAAATCGTCGTAATCTGCTCCTAGGTCTCTGCGATGGAGGCGAGCTCGAGGATTGGCTTTGCGGCTGTCATCGGCGTCGAGCACCGCTGCGCGCACTTCGCGGGAGACGCTGACCAGCGCATCTTTGCGGGATGCCCATCCATCTAGTTCCGGCGGCCAGCTCTCGGCGAGGGCTTTAGCCACCTCAGAGAGATGATCGGCTAGCACGACGCGATAGTTCGACAGCTGCCGTCCTACGGCGTCTAGGCTGAGCGCAGGAAAAATTAGTATATTGACCAGCAGCCCGACCACAATTCCTAGGCTGACTTGTTCGAGATATCCGATAGAATACGCGTCTGCGTCGGGGCCACCGATGATGAGTACGAAAAGCACCGTAACCGGGATGTACTCGCGGTTACCGCCAAACCATCCGGTGGAAGCGATCAGAGCGCCAACGCCAACAGCGATCGACATTGTTGCCACATTTGGCTGGCTGAAGACAATCACCGCCCCGGCGAGCACAATGGCGACGACGAGACTGCCCAGGGTTTGCAGCGCATTCTTCATCGACCCCATGAGTGTCGGGTACATGCTGACGATGGCGCCAAGCGGAGCGTAGTAGGGGTAGTTGTCGGCCACCCCCGGCAGGTACGGTGCGATAGTCCAAGCGAGACCAACGGCGATGGCCGCTTTGGTCGCATGCAAGATGCGTGCCCGGGTAATTTGCGACTTTATCCGCCACGCCCTCTTATTGACTGGCTCGAACGTGATGTCCCTCAGTGGTTTTCTATTCACGCTCGCGCCATGACCTGTTCCCCACCGGGCGCAGGTTCTGGATGTTCGATTCTTACCCGGTCGGGACGAAAACCGTGTTCGATACCCCAGAGCACGGCATTGGTTCTGCTGTTAGCGCCGATGCTTCGATAACAGTTTCGGATGTAAGTCTTGATCGAATTGATAGAGAGGTGGGTTCGCTCGGCAATCTCTGCATTAGAGAATCCTTGCGTGATCAGCGCCAAAACCTCTGCTTCGCGCTCGGTGAGCCCCTCTTCGCGGCCCGGCCAGTCGCCTGCGCTCACCGTCAGTTTGCCTGTGCCGCCAATGTGGATCCGCTCGCCGCCAGCGTGAATTGACTCCAAGGCGGCTACAAGCTTCGACGCCGAGAGCCCTTTAGAGAGGTACCCTCCGGCCCCGTCAGCAAGCGCCGCTTGTACGTGTGCGGGATCGAGGTTCCACGAATAGACAACCACCGTCTCGACCAGCGTGTTAGCGGCAAGTTCCTGAACCGCAGCGCGATCACCTCGAGTGGCAGCGAAGGTATCATACAGGGCGATATCCACGTGCTCGCCGACCCGCTTATTCAGGTCGAGCTCGACTACGTTCATCCGGCTCTGATAGGAGCGCAACATTCCTACCACCCCGCGAGCGACGACCTCGTAATCATTAACCAGCGCGATTCGAAGTGAGTTCATTTCTCCATAATATTGTGCCCTTCCGCCCCTTTTCCTCAAATTTCACCCCTAAGGGTGAGGCACGCAAAGAAAGTTCACAATAATCTCGGCTTGTGAGCATGGTTACTGGGCTCTGCACATTGAGAACTAGCACCAGTCGATAACCCTCCCTCAGAAGAAAAGGAGCTCACTTATGAGTGCATCAGACAAGATCGAAAACTCGGCGGAAGACCTGCAGGGCAAAGCCAAAGAGGCCGCAGGAAAAGCCACCGGCAACGAGGAACTCGAAGCCGAAGGTAAAACCGATCAAGCCAAGGCCGACCTGAAGAAGGCCGCCGAAAACGTTAAAGACGCGGTCAAGGAATAGTCCTTTACCCCATTAGCAACAACCCCCACAAACTCATCTCGAAAGGCATATCCCTATGAACACTCTATTAATCGTCGTTGCGGTCATCGCAGTTATCCTTCTGATCACCGGCGGACTCATCCAGTCGCTCAACTTCCTCCTCTGGGTTGGCGTTGTGTTGGCCATCCTCGCCGTCATCGCCTTCTTGATTCGCAAGCTGACCGGCAACCGCGCGTAACTGCCGTACCACCGGAATAGCAACAGTTCGCTAGCAATTCACCACATGCTGGCGCTGGAAGCGGGGGTTATCCAAGGACCAGGAACCCTCGCTTCTCACCCGTACCCACACCTCCGAATCACAACAACTCCCCCAACCCGGTCACCCGGTCAGGAGAAATGAGCTGAGATGACTGTCGACCAAAACGGCGGCAACGCACTTGGGGTGAGACCCGGCAACGTTGACCTCCCCCCAAGCGACCGGATGCCGGTTCCTGTTGCAGCGCGCACCCACACCAACCGCGCCTCCGGTGACACCCCCATCGCAGAATGGCTTGAGAGCGTGTCCGCGCAGCCCGATAATCAGCAGCCCGACAGGCCTCACCGCCAATACCGCCGAGCAACTCACAACTGATCCTGACGATCGCTCTGACGCGGTAAACCCTCGCCGCGACGAGGAGTTCTCGCAGACTATGTCTGCATCGATTGAAGCTACACTTCCCGAGTCGCGACGTACACCGTGTTGGATGACACCCCACCGGTGAGAGCATTGTCGAAGTCGACAGTGTGTGCGACAGCGTTCGCGAAGACGTGCCCCAGGCGTTCCATAAATTCGTCGTCGGTGGGGTCATCCGACCACAGCGCGAATACTCCTCCCTCTGAGAGGTGAGCACGCACCCGCCCCAATCCGGCAACGGTATAGAGGTCGGCATGGCTGGGGTCGAGTTGGTGTCGCGGCGAGTGGTCGACATCCAGCAGAATCGCGTCGGACTGTTTCGTCGGTTCGGCGCGCATGACAGCAAAGAAATCGGCGTGCGTGAGCGTGGTGCGGCCATCTCCGGTCAGCCCAGCAGATACCGGCAACAATCCACGTTGGTGCCAGTCGATCACGGCAGGCAGCGCGTCGATTACTTCGAGCGAGGCGACACGGGGATCGGCAAGGGCGGCAACGGCGGTGTATCCGAGCCCGAGGCCTCCGACAACAACTCGCAGATTGTCACCGCTGACCGCGGCCAGTCCGAGATCGGAAAGCGCAATCTCTGCAACGGTGAATAGGCTCGACATGAGGTACTCGTCGCCCAACTTCACCTCGTACACGTCAACGCCGAGCGTCGGTTCGAGGCGTCGGCGCAGGTTCAGCTCCCCCATCGGAGTCTCTTGCCAATCGAGCTCTTCAAACCGGGAATTGATCATAAGTTGAGCCTAACGGAGGCGTTGCCAACGAAAAGGGCACTGGTTTCTTCGCGGTGGTGCACTAGTCATCTGCGGTTATCGCACCGAACTGTGTGGTGACCGCGTAACGGTGTCCGCGAATCCGGCTTTGACGCAATTCGATCGGCGCGCCAGCATGAATCCCGAGACGGTTGACGCTCAGAATCGGTTCACCCGGATCGCACGCGAGGTAGTGAATATCCAATGCGCTAGCAACATCCGCTCGCAGTTCCTCTCGCCCACCGTCGAGGGTGATGCCGCAGCGCTCACGAAGTTCTTTGTAGAGCGCGGTATTGGAGAAATCGACCTCGGCAAGCGGTTCGACGAGTTCGTTCGGTAACCACAGCTCGTCCCATCCGAGTGGCGCAGTATTGGCGTACCGGATTCTGACCAAATGGAAGAGCGGGGTTGTTGGGGAGCGATCGAGGAGCGCAGACACACGGGGGTTTGTGGTGACGATCTGCTTCAGGACAGTGCTCCGTTGGATCATCCCGGCGGCGTGAACGGAAGCGAACAGACTGTGCAGCGGACCAAAGAGGAGCCCGTCTCCTGACTCCACAACGCGCTGGCGGCGCCCGCGTTCTGCTGTGATCGCACCCTTGTCTCTCAACGGCCGCAGCGCATTGCGCACCGTTCCCCGGCTCACTCCATAGGTCTGAGCCAGTTCCAATTCCCCCGGAAAACCGTGGCTGAATTCGCCTCTAGCTAACCGCTCCCCCAGATCCACAGAAATCGTTTTCCACAACGGTGCGGCTCCGTTGTTGCTGCGGGTCGAGGACTCGTTCATGTTCACTCTCCGTCTCCCCACAGCAAATGTATGTACATTTTAACTTGTATTGTTACCTTCCACGAGACGAGCCAATGTCATCGCAACGCAGAACAAGCACATCGACCCTTCGATCTTGGAAAGGATATGCCCTTGCGGCGGCTGGCTTGTTAATAGTCGCGGTAGTCGTTGGGGTCGGAGTCACAGCTCAACAGAATGGGGACGCAACTCCGGGTGGGCCCGCAGACGCTAACGAGAACCCGGCTGACGCCAGCGAAGGGTCCGAGCTTGATATGTCTCGGCGGATTGACGGAGATCCGCTGGCCCTCGGGGCGGTCGACGCACCGGTCGTTCTTGTTGAGTACGCCGATTTTAGGTGCCCATTTTGCGGAGTTTACGCTCGCGATACTATGCCGCAACTCATCCAAGAATACGTGGATGCCGGAGTAGTGCGAATGGAGTGGCGCGACCTACCAGTCTTCGGTGACGAGTCGGTCGCCGCCGCAGTCGCTGCGCGTGCGGCCGGAGAACAAGGTCTGTTCTGGGAGTTCGGCGAAGTTGTATTCGCTGACGCCCCCGAGCGCGGCCACGTCGCATTGCCGCGAGAACGCTTGATCGAAATTGCCAAGCAAATTGGGGTGCCCGACATGGCCGTATTCGAAGCGGATCTGACGGATCCCGAACTACTGAGGCGTGTGGAGGCAGATCTTGCGGAGGCACGTTCCCTCGGAGCCACGGGCACACCAACGTTTCTTGTCAACGACACTCCCCTGAGTGGAGCGCAACCCATCTCAGCATTCCGTGAGGCGATTGACACCGAGCTCGAACAAGCTAGGAACTGATGGATATCGGCTACGCCGGAGCATTTTTCGGCGGCATCCTCTCCCTACTGAGCCCGTGTTCGATCATGCTTCTCCCGGCGTTCTTCGCCTACGCGTTCAGCTCCCCCACGCGGTTGCTGGCCCGTACGGGCATCTTCTACCTCGGCTTGATCGCGACTCTGGTTCCGATTGGGGCCTTAGCCGGGTCCTTCGGGGCACTATTCACACAGGATCGTGAAGCGTTCGTGGCTGTCGCATCCTCCGCGATCATTGCCCTCGGTCTGGTTCAGCTTTCCGGAATCCGGTTGCCCAGCTTTTCTCGCGGCAGCAGCGCGGAAGGAACATCGAAGGTCTCAGTGTTTCTCCTCGGTGCCGTTTACGGTGTGGCGGGAGTGTGCGCTGGTCCCATTCTCGGGTCGGTCCTCACAATCGCTGCTATCGGCGGTGACGCCCTCTACGGCGGGATCATGCTCGCCATCTATGCTCTGGGCATGGTCGTTCCGCTGGTAGTGCTCGCTCTCGTGTGGGATCGCGCCAAAGTCGGTCAGCGTAAGTGGATGCGGCCACGTTCCTTGCACATCGGGCGGTGGCAGAACTCGTGGCTGATGATCATCTCTGGTGCACTTTCTGTGGGCATTGGGGTTCTCCTGTTGGTGACGGAGGGAACCGCGGGGCTCGGCGGGGTTCTTACTATTTCGGACCAGTTCGCTGCTGAGAGCTGGGCGCTCAACATATCGTCAGGCGTCTCCAACGTGGTTTTCAGCGTTATCGCTGTGCTCGCGATTGTGGTCGTCGTTACGGTTTTCGCCATCCGATCCAGACAGGGGCGGCGACCTACTCTTGCGCCGGAGAAGGAACGGATCCTGTGAGGACGTTTCAGCTCTGGCACAAACCCTCGGCATCTGGATGCTCGACGAAAGGAAATCGATGAACCGTCGTATAGCAACACTGAGCAACAATTTGCGCGGGTGGCCGGTGCGGCGGTGGTTGGTCGCGGCGGGCACCGCGTTGTTGACCTATCTGGTTGTCGCGGTCCCGACCGATCTCATCGACACCCCGGTGTTCTCGCGGGAGGTTCCTCCAACATGGTGGGCGCAGCCCGCACTCATCATCACTGCAGTGCTCGCCGGGTTGCTCACGGCCACCTACGTGTCACGGCCCGAAAACGGCCAGAGCAGACAGAGCACCGTGCGGCTTGGAGGGGCAGGGGCGATCGTGTCCTTCTTCGCCGTCGGTTGCCCTGTATGCAACAAACTTGTCCTGATCGCTCTGGGCACCAGTGGCGCCCTGCAATTCTTCGAACCCATCCAACCGTATCTGGCTGCCGCATCCATCGCTCTCTTGGTCTGGGCGCTCACCCGTCGACTGACCAGCGAAGAGGCCTGTCCCGTCACCAGTGTGAATGTCACGGAAGGCGCCGATCTCGCTCTCCCCAGATAGCGGGAACCTAGCTAGCGGAACCTGACCCCCTACTGAACTTGACCATCTAAGCGGCCATCTGTGGAGCAGGGATGTGAGCGCTGGTCTCGTGTCAACAAGGACGCCAGGCACTGCGTTTTTGGCTACTCATGGTAGAAAATGTGCTGCCCAGGGGTAGGCGGTGGCTGAAATTTCTATTATGCTTCCACGCAATCTGCATCATTCTGAAACATTCATTTCAAGGAGATCATCGTGGATCATCGCTATTTGCCACCCCTAGTGGGCTTAGTCACCGTCATGCTTGTCGCATCAAGCGTCCCTGCTGCAGCATCGCCCACCACCACAACATGGAAGAACAAAATCCGCCCTACCGCTGTCCTCATTGGCGGAAATCTGGCCGAGAACGCGGATATCCTCTCCGCCATTGTGGCGAAGGCTGATCCAGATGGCTCTGGCCCGGCCAAGGCCAGAATCGCGATCGTGACAGCAGCATCCACGGGTGCAAGCACCCCAGAGGATGCAGCTAATGACGAACTCAACAATGCAGCCGCGAATGGAATCTACTATTCGTCACTGTTCCAACGCTTCGGTGCCGAGACCTACGCGGTGCCGATCGATGGAGCCGTCGACTACCCCGGGGATGAGTACACGCCCGACCGGGCGAATGATCCAGCAGTAGCTGCGGCGGTGCGCGAGAGCACTGGTGTCTTCTTCGGCGGTGGCGACCAGATGCGGTATGTGCGCACTCTCCAAAACTGCGAGGATGCCGCGCGAGAGGCATTCACCAACTGCACCGACACGCCCGTTCTCAGCGCACTCCGCGAGGTAGCCGATCGAGGGGTGGTCTCCGGAGTCAGTGCGGGACTCACGATCCTGCAGGGGGCAGACATGATCACGGGCGGTGAACCCTACGAGGGATGGCGGGACGGCGCTACCGCGGGGTACCTCGACGATGCCTCCGAGCTCGGCTACCTTCCATCTGGGGGCTTCGGCTTCATTAACTCCGTGATGCTGGACAGCCATTTCGCGACGTGGGGGCGGCAGGGGCGTGCGGTGAAGCTCGCCCTCGAGACGGGACACAGGCTCGTACTCGGTGTCGACGAGACAACCGCCGTCGTCGTGGACCGTCGTACTCAGCACGCGACGGTGATCGGCGTCAATGGGGCATCTCTGCTCGACCTCCGGTTCGCCCGAGCGAATGACGCAGGTGTCTCTGGCGTGCGGTGGAGCTACCTGACAGCGGGAGATACTCTCAATCTCCGCGCCGGCCTCACTCGGCGCGCGCCAGGATCGACGGCCGTTTCGACGACTGCGGCCGCTGTGGCACCCGTCGAGGATGTTTGGGATTCAATCGAGGGCGATGGTAGCGAGTACACGCTTCGCGATCTCGGTCGCTCGGTCGTGAGCGCAACGAGCCGCGAAGGCACCGGGAACAGTCTGGAGACCGAACCGCAGTTCACCACGTCTCTGCGCGGCGATCGGTTCACCCAGGCGTGGACCACCCCAGCGGGAGTGATCTCGTTCTCGAACGTGAAGCTCGCAATCCAGTCGAGCGAGTAGCTCGGTCCGGAACAACGGCCGCATCTATTCGGGTGCGGCCGTTGTCGTTACAATTTGTTGAAATACTGGCAATTAAGAAACGTTTGTTACATACTGATCGTGACGAGTCGCTCAACGAAGAGCGGCCAAAGGAAGGGCATCCCATGGCACTACATTCCCAGCACACTCGCCGCGCTCTCGTGGGCGCGGCCATCCTTGCAACCACCGCACTCTTCACTACAGGGTGCAGTCCGGCCTCCGAACCCGGAGATTCAGCAGCCAAGCCCGTCGAGGTAGCGGGTGTCACAATCAGCGTCGACGATGCTGCACGCGCGGCTCTACCGCAGAAATACATTGACGCTGGTTCCCTGAAGGTAGCCACCGATGTGCCGTACGCACCCTTCGAAATGTTCGAAAGCGAAGGATCTGACGTCATCACCGGCGTGGACTACGACCTCGGTCAGGCAATCGGCGCAAAGCTCGGCATCAACTTCGATTTCGAACAGCAGAAGTTCGACGGCATCATCCCGGCGCTGCAAGCCGGCAAAGTCCAGGTCGCGATCTCGGCAATGACCTCGAGCGTCGACCGGATGGACGTACTCACTTTCGTCGACTACTCCGCATCCGGAACCGGAATCCTCGTAGAAAAAGGTAATCCCGCCAGCATAGAAACCTACCTAGATCTGTGCGGGCAGAAGCTCGCAGTCCAGTCCGGAGCCAGTCAGATTGACCTCGTCGCCGTGTGGCAAGACGAATGCGCTGCCGCAGGAAAGGGTGCGATCGCACTGTCGGAGTACCCCAAAGACTCCGACGCGCAGCTCGCGATCACCAGCGGCAAAGTCATTGCGAGCGTACTGACGAAGCCATCGGCCGGCTTCGTCGCAAAGACGGCCAATGACGGCAACACCTTTGAGGTCATCGAAGACCCGAAGGCACCGACCGGCTACGACTCGACACTCAACGGAATTGGTGTGCTGAACGCCGACGCGGATCTCGCCGATGCCATCCAGCTGGCCCTTCAGTCCCTGATGGATGACGGCACTTACATGACCATCCTCGAGGCATACGGTGTTGAAGGCATCGCAATCGACGCGGCAACCATCAATGCCGCCAAGTCCTAGGAACTCGATCCACTCTCATTGGAAGTGACCATGACTGCAACGCAGCAGCCCGTCGCAACACCGCCCGCGGGATCACATCCCGCGGGCGGGTCGCGCCCAACTCCCACCCAAGCCGTTCCCCTGCGGCATCCGGGCCGCTGGGTGGCGGCCATCATCGTCGCGCTCTTCACCACGAGTCTGCTCGTCTCGATCGCGCAAAACCCGAACCTCGACTGGCCGACCGTCGGAGAGTACCTCTTCGCTCCGCTCACCCTCAGCGGCCTCGCCACCACCCTCTACCTCACCGTGGCAGCCATGGTGATCGGCCTGAGCGGCGGCATCGTCGTTGCTGTGATGAGGCTCTCGCCGAACCCTGTGCTGCAGGTCGTCAGCGGCCTTTTCGTCTGGGTTTTCCGTGGAACACCCGTGCTTCTGCAGCTAATCTTCTGGGGCTTTATCGGAGCCTTCGTGCCCAAGCTCGTGATCGGCATCCCCTTCACGAGTATCGAATTCTGGTCGGTGTCCACTTCGGACATCATCCCCGCAACGGTGGCCGCGCTGCTTGCCCTCGGACTCAATGAGATGGCATACGCCTCGGAAATCGTGCGCGCCGGCATCCAGTCGGTCGACCTGGGACAAACCGAAGCCGCACACTCCCTAGGCATGTCGCCGGCCAAAACACTGCGGCGAATTGTGCTCCCGCAGGCGATGCGAGTCATCGTGCCCCCGATGGGCAACGAGGTCATCACCATGCTGAAGACCACCGCGCTCGTGTCAGTAATCGCCGGTCACGACCTCATGTCCAACCTGCAAGCCGCCTATGCCCAGAACTACAAAATCATCCCACTGCTGGTCGTCGCTGCCATCTGGTACCTCGTGCTCACCAGCGTTCTCAACGTGCCGCAAATGTGGCTCGAACGCCGCTACGGCCGCGGAGTCGCGGGGCGCCGTGTCGGCGTGGCGGGATGGTTCCTACGCCTTCGGAAGAACGGAACGAAATGACAAACCCCATGGTCGAAGCGATCGACGTGCACAAGCGCTTCGGATCACTCGAAGTACTGAAAGGCATCAACCTCACGGTTGAACAGGGCCAAGTTGCGTGCCTTCTCGGGCCGAGTGGGTCGGGCAAGTCCACCTTCCTTCGGTGCATCAATCACCTAGAGAAAATCGACGCCGGAACGATCCGGGTTGCTGGCGACACCGTCGGCTACGCCGAGCGCGGTGGCCGCCTGCACGAGCTCCGCGAAACCGAGGTCGCTGCGCAGCGACGACGTGTCGGGATGGTGTTCCAACGCTTCAACCTGTTTCCTCATATGACCGCTCTGGAAAATGTCGCTGAGGCCCCGGTGCAGGTGCTCGGCCGATCGAAGTCCGACACCCGCCGTCGCGCGCTTGAGCTGCTCGATGAAGTCGGTCTCTCGGATAAGGCCGACGTGTATCCATCTGCTCTGTCTGGCGGTCAGCAGCAACGCGTCGCGATAGCTCGCGCGCTGGCGATGGAACCCGAACTGATGCTGTTCGATGAACCGACGTCAGCATTGGATCCGGAACTTGTCGGCGAAGTTCTCGATGTGATGCGTAGGCTGGCCGAATCCGGGATGACGATGATCGTGGTCACCCACGAGATCGGCTTCGCCCGCGAAGTGGGAGATGTCGCCGTGTTTATGGACGAAGGTGTCATCGTCGAAACTGGTGACCCTCAAACGGTCCTTGTCGATCCTAGTGAAGAGCGCACCCGATCCTTCCTCTCCAAGGTGCTCTAACGATGACGGAATCCATCATCGCTGTGCCGACCGCCGAGATTCTTCTCAGTTCTGCACGCTCACTCGACCACGCCTTCCGCCACGACCTCGCCGCGCTTGTCGCGATCGATTCTGGCTCCCAGCACGCTGCTGGCGTCGAAGCAGTCGCCGTCTGGTGCACCGAACGTCTCGCTCAGGAGGGCTTCTCCGTGTCGGCTCACGAGACGGAGCCGGTCGGCGGACAAGCCTACGGCCCCGTGATCATCGCCCGACGAACAGGCACGGGCACGAACCGCGTCCTTCTCTTTGCCCACATGGACACAGTCTTCGACCAGGGAGAATCGGCGAAACGCCCCTATAGCGAGCATGCCGGACGCGCGTATGGTCCCGGTGTCAGCGATGACAAGGGTGGCATCGCGGCCGCGTTCGCCGCTGCGAGGGTGTTAGCCGACTCGGGTTGGGATGGTTTTGGGGAACTCGTCATCGCTCTAACCCCCGACGAAGAGGTGGGCTCACCCGCAAGTCGGGCCATTCTGGCGCAACTTGCCTCGACGAGCGATGTCGCTTTCTGCATGGAATGCGCGCGCGAGAATGGGGACATTGTGGGGTCGCGCAAGGGAGTCGCCGATGTGCACATCGACGTGCGGGGCCGCACTGCGCATTCGGGAGTGGAACCAGAGCGAGGGGTCAATGCGGCTGTGGAAGCGGCGCACCTTCTCCTCGAATTGCAGGCGCTGTCGGGATCAGCCCCAGGCCTTTCAGTTAACGTTGGCACCATTGCCGCCGGGAGCAGGGTGAACATTGTCCCTGGTTCAGCGCAATTGACCGTTGAGGTGCGCGCCGAGCGCATTACTGATCTGGTCGGGGTCCTCGATGCCATTGACGAGCGCGCACGAACGCCACACGTCTCGGGCGCGGTAATCACCGCGAAACGGCTGGATGTCTGCCCTCCCTTAGAAATCGATTCGACACGCGATCTCGCACGCATCGCAACCAGACTTGCCGCCGACCTGGGCGTGAACCTTCAGGTTGCGGCGACCGGTGGAGTATCCGACGCGAACTTTGTCGCGGCGACCGGAGTCTCAACCCTCGACGGTTTGGGCCCCATCGGAGGAGGAGACCACACCGACGACGAGTGGATTGACCTGACCACGGTCCCCCAGCGCGTCGCCCTGCTTTCAGCGCTCATCGTCGAGGTCTCGCGCTACGATGATGAGAGTTCGAGAGGGGCACGATGACGTCAGAAGAACACGTGTCTGTCACTGAGAGGATCCGCCGCGGAATGGGTGATTGCACCCCCGCTGAACGTAAAGTTGCCCGGGTTCTGCTCGCCTCTTCTCCGTCGGCAGGGTTCGAGACTGTTGCCAAACTCGCCGCTCGTGCTGGCGTAAGTGGTCCGACGGTGGTGCGGTTCGCCGTTCGATTCGGCTTCACCGGTTTTCCGGAATTCCAGCAGGCGCTGCGGGATGACCTCGACCAACGTTCCGCGTCACCCATGGCGATCTACGACCGCGACCTGTCGGCGTCCGGCGCGAGAAGTGCGGAGGAAACGAGCGTTCTCGACCGAGCAGCCGAGACAACCACTCGTGCCATCGCCGGGACCTTCGCTGAGGTCGCTCCTCACGATTTCGAAGCCGGTGTCGCCGCTATCGCTGGCGCTCGTGGTCAGGTGTGGCTGGCCGGTGGCCGCTTCGGTGGCCTCTTCGCACGGTATCTGGCGCAGCATCTTCAAATGCTGCGGGCGGGCGTCACCCTCCTTCCGGAGGAACCCAGCGCGCGCGCCGCGGCCATGACCGGCATCGGTCGCGCCGACGTCCTTGTCCTGTTTGACTACCGCCGCTATGAGGAGGGAACGCGTGCACTGGCGACTCGGGCCGCGAAGCGTCACACGCCCGTCGTACTTTTCACCGATTCGTGGCTCTCGCCGATAGCGTTAGATGCGACGGTGGTGCTCGCCAGCCAAACCGATTCGCCTTCCCCGTTTGACGCAATGAGCCCCGTTTTGGCTCTCGTCGAAGCGGTGATTGCCGGATGCCTCGAATCGTTGGGCGACCCCGCGACCGAACGAATGCGCCGGACGGAAGCGACTGCCGACGAACTGGGTCTCTACTAGGAGCACGATTCTGGGGAGAACCTGCCGTCTGCGGCGACGGCGGGAATCCGAGCACCGTCGAGGGTATTGGCATAGATTGGAGCAGCGGATGTCCCTTGGCTGCCCTCGTACCTTCACCCGTTCTCACCGACAGGATCCCACTGTGAACGATACGTCTAACTCAGTCGACTTCTCCCTGGTGCAAGACCCACCTCCGGAGATCTCCGAGGAGGATGCCGCGGCTTTCGCCGACACACTCTTTGGCATTGACGCCACGGCTCGTTCGCTCGGCAGCCATCAGGACCGTAATTTCCTTCTGAACGGCTCGCATGAGCGCGCTCTCCTGAAAATCTCCAACCCCGCCACCACAAAGATCGAGCTCGAGGCACAATCGCTCGCCGCCGCCCACCTCGCCGCACGGGAGCCCAGCATCCGGGTGCCGCTCACTCGCACCGGGCGCGATGGCGCACGCGTGCAGGAGTTCACGGCCAACGGCCAGAAACTCCACGCCCGTGTGCTCGATTTCCTCAACGGCGCACCGCTATCTGGCGGGCGCTACCTGTCCCCCCGCGCTGTGCGCGCGATCGGTGCTCTTGCAGCTCGCGTCGCCGTCGCTTTCGCGGACTTCGATGCTCCCAATATTGAGCGCTCAAATCAGTGGGATCTTCGGCAAGCTCCGGGAGTGTTAGACGCGCTCCTTCCTCACGTCGGCGACGAAGTACTTCGTGCGCGCCTGCGCGAGGCGGGCGACAACGCTTGGGCACAGGTGTCTTCCTTGTCCGCTGACCTTCCGGTGCAAACAATCCATGGTGACCTCACCGACGACAATGTTGTTTCCAACGACAGCCTGACGAGCATCCCCGACGGAATAATTGACTTCGGTGATGTCAACCGCAGCTGGGCTGTCGGCGAGATCGCCATCACGGTCTCCTCGCTTTTGCACCATGACGGGGCCACGTTGCCATCCGTGCTCCGCGCCGTTGCGGCCTACCACTCGGTCCGCCCGCTATCGCTGGCCGAAGCCGAAGCGCTCTGGCCCCTCGTCGTGCTCCGCGGCGCGATACTCGTCGCGAGCGGCCACCACGTGCAAACTACAGACCCCGACAATGAGTACGCAAGCGAGAATTTGCTGCACGAGCTGCGCATCTTTGAGCAGGCCACCTCGGTGCCGCTGGACGTCGCAAACGAACTCGTTCGCATTTCGCTTGGATTCGAGGCCCGTCACGCCAGCCTGCCGTCGGGGGGAATGCTGATCCCAACGCTGAATACGAGCGATGTGACCGTGCTCGATTTCTCCGCGACGAGTGCTGCGCTCGACAGCGGGCGCTGGCTCGACAATGACGCTGAAGCGGAGATCGCCGCTGAGGCCCTCAACGCTGGTGTGTCCGCCGCGCTTACCCGCTTCGCCGAGCCCCGGCTCACGCGCGCGCGTATTCCGATCGATCCAGATCCCTTGAACACTCCGCTCGGCATCGAGCTCACGCTGGCGAAGCCGCACGAAGTGACCGCTCCCTGGCAGGGCCTCGTCACGCACAGTGCTGACGGTATTGAGTTTCGCGGCAACGGCGTGCTTCTCAGGCTCGAGGGTGCCGAAGCTCTTGTCCCGACCGACTCAGAGGTGCACGCTGGCGCACCAATCGCCCGCGCCCAGCACCAGCTCTGTGTGCGAGCATCGCTCGGCGATGACAAGGTGCCCTGGATGGTCAGCCCCGAACTCACGGCCGCTTGGCGCGCTCTCGCCTGCGATCCAACATCCCTCGTGCTTGGCCACACACTTCCGAGTACGGACCGCGATTCGGCGGCTCTTATTGTTCGCCGACGCGGCACCGTCGCCGACGCACAGGAGTTCTACTACGACGAGCCTCCGATGATGGTGCGTGGGTGGAAGGAGTACCTCGTCGACGCCGATGCCCGGGTGTACCTAGACGTGCTCAATAACGTCACTTCGATCGGACACGCCCACCCGCGCCTCGTCGACGCCATCACCCGGCAGTGGAGCCTGCTGAACACCAATTCCCGCTTCAACTATCCAGCGGTCGTCGACTTCTCCGAGCGGTTGAGCGCGCTGCTCCCCGAGCCTCTCAGCTCAGTCTTTCTCGTCAATAGTGGCTCGGAGGCTGTCGACCTCGCGTTACGCATTGCCCAGGCATGGAAAAGTCGCAGCGACGTGCTCGCTGTGCGCGAGGCGTACCACGGCTGGACGTACCTTTCGGATGCCGTATCCACCTCGATCGCTGATAACCCCGGCGCCCTCAGTACGCGGCCAGACTGGGTGCATACCGTCGACGCACCAAACACCTACCGAGGCAAGCACCGCGGCACGGAGTCCACCCGTTACGCCGACGAAGCTGTGGCCGAGGTCGAGCGTCTGGCCGCCGCTGGAACCCCCGTCGGCGCCTTCATTGCGGAGACTTTCTACGGCAACGCCGGTGGCATCGCCTTGCCCGACGGGTACCTCAATGCCGTCTATAGCGCGGTGCGCAAATATGGCGGTCTCGCGGTCGCCGACGAGGTGCAAGTCGGCTACGGCCGCTTGGGCGAGTGGTTCTGGGGCTTCGAACAGCAGGGGGTCGTGCCTGATATCGTCGCGGTCGCCAAGGCGATGGGCAATGGGCATCCGCTCGGCGCGGTGATCACAACACCGGAAATAGCGGCTCACTACCGCTCGCAGGGCTACTTCTTCTCCTCAGCAGGCGGCAGCCCAGTGTCGAGTGTTGTTGGCCTCACCGTGCTCGATGTCATTCGCGACGAAAAGTTGCAGGAAAATGCGGTTGAAACCGGGAGCTATCTCAAGGAACGACTCGCCTCGCTTGGCGAGCGTCACACGATTGTCGGAACGGTGCACGGCAGCGGCTTCTATCTCGGTCTCGAATTCGTGCGAGACCGAGTAACACTAGAACCAGCTACCGAGGAAACTAACGCTATTTGCGAACGCCTGCGTGAGGTGGGTGTCATCGTTCAACCCACGTCGGACTATCAGTGCGTGCTCAAGATCAAACCGCCGATGTGTCTCACCCGGGCGAGTGCCGACGCTTTCGTCGACGCTCTCGATCGGGTGCTGACGACCGGGTGGTGACCCCGGCCAACGAGAGCGAGACATCACCGATTCGCGCAAACGGCTAGATTGAGGAATCGTCCGGTTGTGCAGGATCGGCCGTCGCTGTAGCGGCTCCCGTTGACTGCGCCGTCTGCGGCGAGTTCTGGCTGCGGCGGTTGGGTTGTGGTTTTTGGCGCGCGTACTCGCCACCCCGTCGACCGCCGTGGGGTCGCCCGTGGTCGGCATATTCTTCACGGAAGAACCCGATTCGCCACTGCCCCATCTCCATCCGCGCACCTGTACGAAGCACTCTCGAGCCGGGTTCTTGGCCTGGCAGCGGCTGCGACCCTCCCCCGACCTCACCCAGCGAGTGCAGCACATATTCGTCGTCGGAATCGTGGCGAATTTCGGCGTGAAAAGGTTCCAATCCGGGGAGTTGCAGATCTGCCGATGGTGACGAACCAATGGTGGTTATCCCCGGCAGTAGTGCAAACTCGCGCGGCATTTGACCGTTCCAGTTCTCGGAACCCACCACGAAGATGAGCCGAGGCCGACCTGCCCCAGATTCATAGTGCGTTGTGGTGATCTTCCGGCGAATCAGACGGTCAAAGGTGGGCACGAGGGGAAACAGGGTTCCGGGCGGTAGCCTAACCGCAGAACTTTTCGTGGTTGCGGCGCTGCGGCGTCGAAGCAGCGGAGCCAACGCGTTCCGGCTGCCGAGCCCAATATGAGAGGAACCGGTGAGGAGACGCTGGGCGACGGATGCCCGCACAGCACCAAGCCGCACAATCACACCGTCGGGGCCAGAGAGGGAAACGCTGAGACCACGCTCCGCTAATGCTGCGGCGATACCGCGAAGATCTTTGAGCTTCACCGTTCTCGACTGCACGAACAGTTCGGGCTTACTGGAATACACGTCAATGTCGAGGCCGCTGGCGGATATGGTGCCCGCCATCTGCTCCGACTCGACTGCCGCACTGTCAGATGACGCGTGCGAGCTATCGATCGGTTCTTCGAGGGAGAATGCCAGATCGATGTCAAGCCGCGTGGTGGCGCTCATCGCTACGGGGCGAGCGGCTCGGTGCCGGAACCCTCGCTGGTGGTGATTTTCAGGGTTCCGTTCAACTTCCACGTGGCGCGAGGGGCATCCGGGCCAACATCACGAGGAACTTCGACCATCATGTCGATGAAGCTGTAGTTGATAACAGCACTCTTGCCGGTGAGATATGACCACATCTCCTTACCGAGATCGGTCCAGTCCTTGATGTTGTGTGCGTCGGGGCCAGCTGCATTCGAAGCGGCCGTGGGGTTCTCAACGTCAGACATGATTGCTTCCTTTTCGCTTGCTTTCAGGAATCCGGCAGCCATCATCTTTGAGTCCGCCCACTGTATGGCAACGATATCTGAGGCCGTCTCTTCGCGGTAGCAACTTTCGAGAGATGTAGGGGATTCTCAGCGGGCCTTCGGCACGGATCGTCCACACCCCGCTGATGTCATACGTCCCTACGATGATGGAGTGGGAGGGCGAAATGAGCAACAACCCTGATCGAAGCTAACATCGAAACCATGGCAAGAAGCGGGGAACGGACCTGGCTCAAGTCGATTGGTATCGACCCCGGCTTTTGGAGCTATCCCTGACCGAGAGCCGGCCTCATGGTGTTGTGGAAAGAGCTACTCAATTCGGGTTTCAGTAATTCGCTCACGCTTCGGCACCGTCACAGGAATCAGCTGGCGGGCCGTCACAACAACAAAAATGATCAGCAGCACGAACGAGGTTCCGTCGGCCGCGATATAGAAGTAGTGCCAGAGCGAGCCTGCAGTCTCCTGCCCGGCAAGTAGGGCATCCGTTCGCGCATTAAGCGGTGGGCGAATGACCAGCACCTGGGTCAACAGCACCACCCACAGCCCGCTCAGGAGCCCCCACTGCAGTCTCGACGCCCACGGACGGATCATCGCCGCCGTCAGAATGGCGAGCAGCACCAGCGCAGTCGTATTCATCGCAAAGAACACCAGGCGACCGATGCCGAGCCCCAATTCGAGCGTGATCCCCGGTGCCTGAAATTTCAGCGGGGTCTCCAAAAAGGAAATACCGATGATCAATCCCAACCAGATTGCCGGGACCACAAGGCGGAGTGTGAGGCTCGTGCGTTGCATACTTCCAACCTATCGGAGTCACCTCCGCCTGCCATCCGCGGTGTTCTTGGGTGAGCGCTAGATGGTCGCGTGAAACCTCAGCGATACGATGGGGGTGAAGTTTTGCTTGGAGCGCAGCTTCGTTAACCGAGTTGGGACGCGTGGGAAGGAAAACCGGATGTGGTCTAGCGCGACGCGACATATCGTGAGCGTTGTCAAGCATCCGAGAGACGCGACAAATGACTGAGCCTCCGACACCCACCACTAAACGTCAGGCCAACGCAACCCAGAAGCTGGGGACTGCTGAGCTCCTCGCACGGCGACTTGATACACCGATGGGTTTGCTGGGCGTCATCTTCCTCTTTGTGGTGCTCGGTCAGGTTCTGACCACCGAGCCCAGCTTGGCGCTTGTCCTCTCAATCCTCGGGTGGATTTTTTGGGCAATCTTCGTCGGGGAGTTCCTTCTGCGCGCCTACATCGCCGACTTCGGCCGCGAATTTTGGAAGAAGAATTGGTGGCAGATCGTTTTCCTCCTTGTTCCCTTCCTACGGTTTTTCCGCGCATTGCAGTCACTTCGTCTGGTTCGCGTGGCCCGGTTTGCCCGTTTCGGAGGCATAGTCTCCGCTGGCGTGCGGGGCTCAAGGTCTGCGGGGCGACTTCTCACGAACCGTATCGGTGTGCTGATTGCCGTGACGGCAGTTGTCATTCTCGCATCCAGCCAACTGCTGTACGTCACAGGCTCACACGAAAGCTACGCCGATGCGCTGTTCGAGGCGGCCATGGCCACCATCACCGGCACCGGACTCACCCCAACGGATACGTTCTCGAAGATCGTGCAAGTACTACTTGCTGTGTACTCGGTGGCGGTTTTCGCCACCCTCGCCGGATCACTCGGCGCTTTCTTTCTTCGCAAGGAGGAGCCCACTGCAGGGAACGCCGAAAAAACGCCGGATGCGGATACCGGAGTACCTGTTCGCTAGAGACGGCGACCCCGGCGTTCCGAAAGAAGCTCCCACCGGCAATGTTTCCCCATGCGGAATCACCCCCTCGTTGGCGGGACATCCGCCGGAAAGTCGCTGCACCTTGCTTGACTGAAGTCAACGAGACGAGCCTGCATCTCCCAGTACGGGGTCGCGCCCGGCACCTGTGTGCCGTCGCGCAGGGCGGTGACGCTGTTGACGGCCGCATCCACTGCTGCTCGATAGGGCAGCGAGCCAGAGGTTGTCGATCCGAGCGTTGACGAACACGTTGGGGCTGCGTCGCTTGACGGCCATCACCTTCGCAGCGAAAGCCGTTGAATCAATAAGGCGACCATCCTCAATGTCCGCCGTGACGTGCACCGGCAGTCGACACAGCTGCGCGAGCAACGCAACGGTTGCCGCCTTAGTAGCACCGCCACCATCGGGAATACCCGCACTGCCCGCAACGCCAAAGCTGGTGGTTCCGATAGCAGGCAAGCCCGCGGTCGCGAAGGCCAAGGCTGAACCAACATCCCACGCATTCGGCAGCAAGAGGGGCGCATCGCCGTAGTGCAGATCCCGAAAAGTCGCCATCGTCGTTCCCATCCCGCGCTAACCGAATGTGTGGATGCCGCCCAGCGTACTCCCGTGCCGTACACGGGCAAATACCCCTAAAACTAGGCGCGATTGCGGAACGTAGCGCAAGGAACGACACTCTGGGATAACGAGCACCCTCTTTCTTGCCGCCGGTCTTGAACCGTGCCACCTCGCACTGGGGCCATTTCGTAACGGCCCCCCGGGATTCTCGATGTTACGTTCGGGAAGCACTCAGATAAGCACGATGATCACATTAGGGATTTCACATGGCACGTACGGGAAGCTTCACATTCGATGGAGGTGCTGGTTCCTATTTCGGCACCGCAATCCTTGGCGCCCTCATCACAATATTTACGCTAGGAATCTGCTATCCATTCAGCTTGGTGCTCACGGAGCGTTGGCGAGCCAAGCATTCCTTTATCGAGGGCAAGCAGATGGTATTTACGGGAACCGGGCTCGGCCTTTTCGGCCTCTGGATCAAGTGGTTCTTTCTCACCATAATCACGATCGGCATCTACGGCTTCTGGGTAGCACCCCGAATCACTAAATGGAAGTGGGAGCACACCAGCTTCGTCGTCTAGACGGGGTTCCTACTTGAGAGAGTTCGCACCCACGTGGCAGTCCGCAGCGCCCTCGGGTGGCTGCTGTTCTGACCTAAGGTCGAGTCATGATCGATGCGAACCCGTGGATCGCGACCGGTGTAGCACTTGTGCTACTTGCCGCGATCGCGACCATAGGCCTCAGTGCTGCCCGAGTCCGTCAGCCGCGCTCAGCACTTCTGGCGCTGGGCCGGGCAGTGCTGCAACTGGCAGCGCTGAGTCTCATCCTGACGGGAATTCTTCAAGACCCGCTCTGGGTCGGGATCGGGCTCACCGTCATGTTCGTCGCGGCTGTCATTACCGCAACGCGGCGCAGTACGGGTGGACTTCGCAATGGCAAAGCGCTCGCGGTGGCGATGGTGGTGGGGCCGATCACAGTCATGGCGATCGTTTTCGCCACTGGCGCTGTCGAGTTCTCTCCGCGCTACGTCCTCGCTATCGGCGGAATCGTGATCGGCAACACGATGACCATCGCAATCCTCATTCAGCGGGTCTTCACCACCTCGGTTCGGGATCATTGGGATGAGGTCGAAGGGTGGTTGGCTCTCGGCGCCACGCCGCGCCAGTCCACTCGTGAGCTGGGCCGATCGGCAATCTACACGGCACTACTCCCGTCAATCGATCAAACAAAAACGACAGGTATCGTCGTGCTGCCTGGCGCCTTCGTAGGGGCCATCTTCGGCGGTGCCTCGCCACTGGAGGCTGGACGATTCCAGATCGTCGTGCTGGCTTGTATCCTCGCTGCGGGGGTGCTCACCGCCGTGATTCTGGTCAGGATCACGAGCGCAATCTCAGTACGGCCAACCGAGCAGTGAGGCGGGTGCGTTGCTTGTCGCGCCGCAGCCATTCGCCACTAGCGCCGAAGTTCGGACTCCGCGGTGCTGACGCGCGCGCTGCTACCGCGGCGTCCGTGAGCGCTTCAGCGCGAGCATTGCTGAGCGGTCGAACCCGAAGGTGCGTCGTGCAACGAATCCTCCGATGGTTGTTCCGGCAGCGAGGCCTAAGCCGGTTGCTAGTGCCATAACCATTGCGGGCAGAGCTTCGTTGACGCCGAATTCGGAATCCATGAGGGCGTAGATGCCTCGATACAGTGCGAGTCCGGGGAGGAGGGCGATGATGCCGACCATGTTTGTGGCGCCTTCTGGCACTTTCAGCCAGCGGTAAAGAAGGTAGCTGATGACGCCGGCAGCCGTGCCGGCAATAGCGGGGGCTAGCCCTGGCGAGTCCGCCGATGGCAGCACTACCCAGTACACGGCGAACACGAGGCTTGCCCCGATTGCCATGATCGGTAGCAGACGCAGCCGCACGTAGGAGGCGAGGGCGAAGCCGACGGCGATGATCGCCGACCCGACCATCCCAGAAATAAGGCTTCGGCTTTCACCGAGAGAGTCGCCCACTGCTACCGGGATTCCGAGGCGCAGGGAAATGCTCAGCACGATCGAGATGCCGACCGCAAGCCCGAGGGTCATCATGATGACCTCCAATCCGCGGGCAGTTGCCGTGACGTAGTAGCCGCCGATCGCGTCACTGGCTGCGGCGGTGAGCCCGACACCGGAAAGAAGCATGATGATGCCGGAGATCACAATGACGGTCGGACTATTCGATCCGGGGATCTCGATGCCGACTGAGCGAAGCCAGAACATGAAAACAGCGATCGCAGTGGTCACCGCTGCGGCAGCCATCTGAGCAAAGAACGCGGGAACCGACCAGCGCTCTAGGCGACGAGTCATGATGTCGGAAATGGCCGCGGATGCTGCCGCGACGAGCACCAGCACAAAGCTCGCGCCGAAGATCACCACGACACCTGCCGCGAGAATAGCTTTGCCCGCGGTCACCACCCAGCGGCGGTACGGGTGGGGCGTTGTCAGAATTACGCCAAGCTGCTCGCGTGTCTCATCGACATCTCCGGGACCATCCGGGCCCGTGATTTTGTCGATGAGCCAGTACACATTCTGGAGCCGCGTGTAGTCGATGGTGCGCACTTTCACGATACGCATGATTGACATGGGGTCTTCGTTCATCCCCCGATGCACCGAGACGGTGAGCGAGGTGAAGGTGATGTCGACGTGCATTCCGCTGACGCCATATGCCGTACTGATGCGAAGCACTGTGGCAACAACATCCGCTGCGGATGCTCCTGTAGCCAGCATGGCTTCGCCGGCCCGCAAGCACAGATCGATGACCGAGCGCGCGTGTCGCTGGGATAGCTGCTGCTCACTTCCCGGGATTGACAGGAGCTGAGTGGGAGCATTGGTTGAACGCAGGGCTCCCCCAGCCATAGTGATGAGGGATCGACCCATCCGTTGTCCCAAAGCCCGTACACGGTAGTTGATGCCTTTACTCACCCCTATAGGTTACGGGCACGAGGGCGGCCGTCTAAACTACTACCCACGACGGCACGCATGACAAGACAACGACATGAAAATGAGTACGTAATGACCCGACTGCACCCCGTCATACGCAGCGTCGCTGACGCCTTCCGCGGCACACTTATCGGCTTCGCCGAGATTGTGCCCGGAGTCAGTGGCGGCACTATCGCACTACTAGTCGGCGTCTACGACACACTGATCGATGGTGCCGGGCACCTCGCGCGCGGAGTCGCCCTCACAATCGGCGACGGCATCCGGGGCCGCGGGCTCTCACGCGCAGCCGCCCACTTTCGTTCGGTGCGCTGGAACGTCGTATTACCCATCGGCATCGGCATGCTTCTGGCGATCGTCGTGGGAGCTGCTGTGCTCGCTCCACTGCTCGAGGAATACCCGACGGGCACCCGCGCAGTCTCCGCAGGCCTCATTGCCGCCTCGCTCATCGTGCCAGCGCGCATGGTGGGCGGCCGGTGGACGCTGCGAGAAATACTGGTCGGGCTCCTTGCGGCCGCCCTTACTTTTGCTCTCACTGGCTTGCCGCGCGCAGGCGAGGCCGAACCGACGCTGCTCCTTGTGGCGGTCGCGGCAGCCTTCGCGATCTGCGCGCTCGTGCTGCCCGGAGTTTCGGGGTCGTACGTCTTACTGATCGTCGGCATGTACGCACCGACCCTCGCGGCCGTCAACGACCGCAACTTCGCATACCTCGGCACCTTCATCCTCGGCGCTATCGTCGGCTTGGGTCTCTTCGTCTCGGCGCTGCAATGGCTGCTGAAGAACCGCCGCCGCATCACCCTCGTCATCATGACGGGTCTCATGCTCGGCTCACTTCGCGCGTTGTGGCCTTGGCAGACCGAGTCGGGCGCAATACTGTCGCCTGACGACGACCTAGGGCTTGTGCTTTTGCTCGTTATCGTGGGCGCCGGCGTCGTGCTGGGCATTATGGTCGCAGAGGCTGCCCTAATGAAGCGACGGATGCTTTCCCCCGAGATTGTTGCCGACCCAGACCCGCACGACCCTGAGCCTGCGCCTGACGCGCCTGCGTCTGGTGTTTCCGCATCTGACGGTTCTGCGCCGTCAGATGCGGGTTCGATCGATTCCCGGGAGTAAATCCTGACGCGTGCCGAGCGTCTGCCGGGTTTACTCCGAATTAGCGAAATACCCCGCATCGCGGCGGCCGCCGGCCTCCGTCGACGGGGCCGCGCGGACTGGCGTAAACTAAGTCTCTTGATTAACGAGCCAGTCTGGCTCTCTCGACGGAGGTTCCGTGGCCGGAAATGCCAACACCCGCTTCGATAACGTTTCACTGCTTTCTGTGGCGAGTACATTACCCAGCCGGGTGACGACGTCAGCCGACATCGAAACGCGCCTCGCGGCGGCATTCTCGCGTCTTGATCTGCCCACTGGGCTCCTTCAGCGGGTAGCTGGTGTGCTGGAACGTCGCAATTGGGGTCCCGGGGAATCATCCGATGACGCCACCGTGTCGGCAGGACAACGCGCCTTGGCTGAGGCGGGAGTCGATTCGTCCGAGGTGGGGCTTCTCATTAACACCTCCGTCAGCCGAAAGCACTTGGAGCCATCCGTAGCCGTGCGCTTGCATCATGGGCTCGGCCTGCCCAGTTCTGCCGTCAACTTCGATGTCGCGAATGCGTGTCTCGGCTTCGTGAGTGGCATGAACCTTGCGGCGAGCATGATCGAATCGGGCCAAATCAGGTACGCGATCGTCGTCAATGGCGAAGACGCCGACGAGCTGCAGGTCAATACGATTGACCGATTGCTGAAGCAGGACTCCGATCGTGACGGGTTCATGAGTGAATTCGCGTCGCTCACGCTCGGCTCCGGGTCGGCCGCTGCAGTCCTTGGGCGCACCGACGAACATCCCACCGGGCATCCGATCCTCGGTGGGGTCAGCCGGGCTGCGACACAGTTCCATGACCTCTGCGTCGGCAGCGTCGACGGCATGTTCACCGACGCGAAGGCACTCTTGAAGGGTGGCCTCGATCTCGTCGTCTCGGCGTGGAAAGAGGCATCCACGGAATGGGATTGGTCGTCGATGGATATGTATGTCACCCACCAGGTCTCGTCCGTGCACACGAACGCCATCATCAAGGCGGCGAAACTAGACCGCCGGCGCGTGCCGACGACGTACCCCCAATTCGGCAATGTCGGGCCCGCATCGATTCCGATCACCCTCGTCGAAGCACAGGAGACGCTCAACAAGGGCGACCGGGTTCTGCTCATGGGCGTGGGCTCCGGTCTCAACACCGCGATGATGGAACTCGCGTGGTGACGATCATGAGAGTGGTCGTGTCGTGACGGGACGGGCCTCTCGTCCCCCGCTCGACCTGCCCGGACTCGATCAGCGCTTCAGTCGCATCACCGCTGTTCCCGGTGGCGGTGCGGATGAGGGTCTGCTCCGCGAATGGCACTACCTCGACACAGGCGACGAACTGGATCGCCTCGGCGTACCCATCTTGGGCACGATCCTTGCCGTCCACGGCAACCCGACGTGGTCGTACCACTGGCGAAAGCTGATTGCGCAATCGGTGCAGGCCGCCGAATCCGGGTCGCCAGCCTGGCGTATCGTCGCAGTTGACCAGCTCGATATGGGCTACTCGGCGCGCACCGCTATGCATCGTCCACTCGCGCAGCGCGTCGCCGACCTCGCGGCGTTCACCGACGCACTCCCCCTTACTGGTCCCGTTATCTCGCTCGGTCACGACTGGGGCGGCGTCGTGTCGCTCGGCTGGGCTGTCGATCACCCGTCGCAGCTCGCCGGAGTCATGCTGTTGAACACGGCCGTGCATCATGAGACGGGCAAGCCGATCCCCGCACCGCTGCGGCTGGCCAGAGCTCGAGGGATGCTTGCAGCATCCACCGTTCGCACCACCGCGTTCCTCGAGACAACGCTGGCGCTCACATCGGCCCCGCTCGACGCGGCAGTCAAGGATGCTTACCGCGCGCCCTACCGCACAGCGTCCCGTCGCCAAGGAATCGGCGGCTTCGTTGCCGACATTCCCGTCGACGCAAACCACGAAAGCTTCAGCGAACTCGAGCGCATCGCCACGGGTGTTGCCCAGCTCGACCTTCCAGCGCTTATGTTGTGGGGTCCGCGCGATCCGATCTTCGGCGACCGTTACCTCGACGACCTCATCGACCGGCTTCCCCAAGCCGATGTGCACCGGTTCGAAGGCGCAGGACACCTCGTTGCCGAGGACGCCCCCTATGCCGATGCGGTGCTGGCATGGCTCGGTGACAACGTCGATCACCTTTCGACTTCTGCCTCGACCTTGCCACGCACATCGGGCGTGAAGGCCTCCTCAGAGCCGGAAGATCCGCCCTTCCGGCCGCTCTGGCACCGGCTCGACGAGCGCCGCGATGACACCGCAACCGCCGTCATCGACATGTCGACGCGGGGACGAAGCGGCCCCCAACAGGTGAGCTGGCGACAACTCGCCGACCGAGTGAGCCAGATCGCCGCCGGCCTCTCCCACATTGGCGTACGAAAAGGTCAGCGGGTTTCCTTGCTGATCCCGCCCGGGCCGACCCTGACCGCCGTGGTCTATGCCTGCCTGCGAATCGGCGCTGTCATCGTCGTCGCGGATGCCGGCTTGGGAGTTAAGGGGCTCACCCGTGCGGTGCGCGGATCGTGGCCCGACTTCGTCATCGGTGAAGCGCCCGGCCTCATCGCCGCGCGCACGCTGGGCTGGCCCGGAGTGCGCATCTCCACCGCACGACTACCGAAGGTCTCCGCCGCAGCTCTCGGGGTCTCCTGCAGCCTCAAAGACCTCATCGCGATCGGCGCTGGCACGCTCGTCCCGACGCCACCACGGTCAGAGGATGAGGCCGCCATCCTCTTCACCTCGGGGTCGACCGGTCCTGCCAAGGGTGTCGTGTACCGGCACGGTCAACTCTCCGCCCTCCGCGACGTACTCGCGAGTCACTTCGAAGTGACCGCCGACACCGGACTCGTAACAGGGTTCGCGCCCTTCGCACTGCTGGGTCCTGCGCTCGGCACGCGATCAGTGACACCCGAGATGGATGTTTCCTCTCCCCGCACTCTCACTGCCCATGCTGTCGCGGCCGCGGTGGAGGCATCCGGAGCCAGCATGGTGTTCCTCTCACCCGCCGCAATTCTCAACGTCGTCGCAACCGCGGGCGATCTCACGCCACACGACCGCACCGAGCTCGAGCGCGTGCGCACTTTCCTCTCCACCGGTGCACCCATCGGTGCGGAACTGCTCGCATCCGCCGCCACGATCATGCCCAACGCGACCCCGCACTCGCCCTACGGCATGACCGAATGCCTCCTCGTGACTGACATCACGCTCGACGGGATTCGCTCCGCCGCCGGTGACGCCAATACGGGCGTTTGCGTGGGAATGCCGATCGGCTCGAACCTTCTGCGCATCAGCGCGCTCGATGCGGAGGGTTCCGCGACCGGTGCCCCGAGTTCTGAGCCCGGCGTTCTCGGCGAGATCATCGTCTCGTCGCCACACCTGAAAGACCACTACGACCGGTTGTGGCTCACCGATCGTGCCGCTGTTCGTGAGACCGAGATCGACACGGATGCAGCGGCTGCAAGCGACACAAGGGATGCGACGCAAGCGCGCTGGCATCGCACCGGCGACGTCGGCCACCTCGACCACCTCGGCCGCTTATGGGTCGAAGGCCGACTGCCACACGTCATTGTGACGGCGACGGGTCCGATCGCGCCTGTCGGTGCGGAGCAGGAGGTGGAGGGTGTCTCGGCCGTGCGCCGTGCCGCCGTCGTCGGCGTCGGCCCGCACCGGCTGCGGCAGGCCGTCGCGATCGTCGAAACGATCCCGCCGACCAGCCGACCCGGGCTCGCAAGTCCGGAGCTAACGACGGCCGTGCGGGCGAGCACAACGCTGCCGCTCGTCGCCGTGCTCGCCGTGCCCGAGCTTCCGACCGACATCCGCCACAACTCCAAGATCGACCGATCACGGTTATCCGAATGGGCCGAGCGTCTCCTCGCCGGCGGGAAGCCGACCGCACCGTGATCGTGCTCGTCACCGGAGCTTCCGGTTTCCTCGGTGGTGCCGTCGCCGCCGAGCTGATCGTCGCCGGGCATGAGGTGCGCACTCTGCAACGACGACCGTCCGGAGTGGATGGCGCCACCGACATCCTCGGCTCGATCACCGATCCGGATCACATCGCGCGCGCGATTGATGGCGTGGAGGGCGTCATCCACCTCGCGGCGAAGGTGTCACTCGCCGGCGACGCGCGTGATTTCCACACTGTCAACGTGGAAGGGACGCGGTCAGTGCTCTCCGCAGCCGAGACTGCGGGCGTATCCCGCCTGGTGCATGTATCGTCGCCGTCGGTCGCACACGCCGGCTCCGCGCTGGCAGGGGTCGGCGCCGAACCGGCATCGCCTGAGCAGGCACGCGGCGAATATGCGCGTACCAAGGCGCAGGCGGAGTTGCTTGCGCTCGCCCGCGATTCCGCCGCGATGCGCGTCATCGCCATCCGTCCACACATCGTCTGGGGTCCGGGTGACACCCAGCTCGTTGGCCGAATCGTCGACCGAGCTCGCCGCGGACGTCTCCCCCTGCTCAATGGTGGCACCGCACTCATCGATACGACCTACATCGACAACGCAGCATCCGGAATCGTCGCAGCGCTGCACCGCGCCGACGTCGCGCACGGCAAAGCCTACGTTCTGACAAATGGTGAGCCGCGCCCGGTCGGCGACATACTGGCGGCCATCTGCCTCGCTGCCGGTGTGCGGCCTCCGCGATGGAGCATCCCCGCCGCACTCGGGCGCACCGTGGGCACGGTGATCGAGCGGATATGGGCCGTGCGTCCTGGGGCCGACGAGCCTCCCATGACGCGCTTTCTTGCCGAGCAGCTCTCCACGGCGCACTGGTTCGATCAACGTGACATACGCCTAGCGTTGGATTGGTCGCCCGCGGTGAGCCTCGACGAGGGGCTACGCCGACTCGGGGCAAGCTACTGGGCACAACCATGACTCGGATCTGATGCGCGAACAGTGACACTCGCAGCGGCCTACCACTAATGAATCCTTCACCAGCGGTGGTGGTGATTGCTGGCTCCGGTCATCCCGCGCCAGCAGCCAAGGCCGCGGCGGTCATTCTCGCCTGGCCCATACACCGGCTGCCGAGGCGGCCATGCTCGGAGTGTTGAGGCGGTACGCGTTGGAGGTCGACACGCTGGCGAGCTGTGCAACGACCCTCACACTCATCGCGGTGCCCACTCACGAGCGCGGCTTCGAGATATCGCGACGCACTCGCAAGGCAGTGCTGGTATCCAACCTCAGTGGCACCGGATCGACCGTCGGATCCGCCTCGATTACGGCCACAGTCCAGCTGCGGGCGACCACTGCCGACATCCCTCCCCAACTCGTTCTCAGAACATGCTTTCGGGATCCCTCATAACTACCCTAGACGCCATCAAAAACACCTCAATCGAAAAGTGTGGTTGCGACCCCTTGAAACCATGACCGCCCAACTGAAGAAGCCACAACCGACGTCATCCTAGCTGCGTAAATTCCCGCTAGGCTCAAGCACTTTGGTATTCCGTCGCCCGGCTCAGGCGTTAATGATGACCTTGAGCGCCTTCGTCTCCGCAGCCCGCCCGAACACGTCGTAGGCCTCAAGGATGTCCTCGAGCGCGAAGGTGTGGCTGATGAAGTTCTCGGCCACGATTTTCTTCTGCGCAACGAGCTTGAGCAGGATTCCGAGGGTGTTCGTGTTGACCAGGCCCATGCTGATGTTAATGTTCGAGATCCAGAGGTCCTGCAGCGGGAGATCGACGCTCTTGCCGTGCACCCCCATATTGGCGACATGTCCGGCGGGTCGAACGATGTCGAGGCACATCGCGAAGGTCTGCGGTATTCCGACTGCCTCAATTGCGACGTCGACTCCGAGCCCGTCCGTGAGTGCGATCACCTGCTCCTTCCAGTCCGCGTCGCTGGAAACGATGGTGTCGGTCGCGCCGAATTTTCTGGCCTGCTCGACGCGGTTGGCGTCTAAGTCGATGGCGATAACGCGGGAAGGGCCGTAAAGTCCGGCGGTTGCGATGGCTGCGAGGCCGACGGGGCCGACCCCGACAACCGCGACGACGTCGCCGGCCTTGACGTGGCCGTACTGGATGCCGATCTCGTGGCCCGTCGGAAGGATGTCCGAGAGCACGGTTCCCTGCTGCGGGGTCACCCCGGGCGGCAGCAGATACAGCGAGGTTTCGGCGAACGGCACCCGCACGAACTCTGCCTGGGTTCCGTCGATGAGGTGTCCGAAGATCCAGCCGATGCCGGATGCGCCCTCGTCGGCGAGGCAGTGCGAGTAGACCCCCTTCTTGCAGAAGTCGCAATGCCCACAGGCCGAGACACAGGAGATGATCACCTGGTCGCCCACTTTGAGGCTCGAAACGGCACTGCCGACCTCGGTGATGGTGCCGACTCCCTCGTGTCCGAGGATGCGCCCCACCTCGACGGCCGGAACATCCCCCTTGAGAATGTGCAGATCGGTGCCACAAATGGTGGTTGTGTCGATCTTCACGATGACGTCGGTCGCAGTGATAATAGTGGGCTCTGGAACCTCTTTCCACTCCTTGAGCCCCGGGCCCTGATAGACGAGTGCCTTCATGATCTTCCTCTCCTGAGTGTGACGCATCCTCGAAATTTCGAAGATACCCTTCTTCCATGGTAACGCGGACTCGTTCTTAGCTACTGGCTGAGTTGTGGTCGCGAGAGGTCCGTGGTCGCTCAGGCTCGTGACACTGGCCTGCTGCGGGGAGCCGCTAAACCCCAGGATGTCCTGTGGTGGCAGGTGCTCGGATGGCATGACGATGGGGTGACTCCGATCCCGGCTTGGTTTCCTGAAGAGATGGACCTTGCTGGTCGGGAGAATCTCGACGATGACCGTGTTGCGCGCTACGACGCCAAAATAGATGCGCATGCGGCGGCGGAGGTCGAGGTGCTCATCGCTTACGGCTTGATGAGCAGTTCGGTCATCGCAGAGTTCGGTGCGGGTACGGGTACGGGCCAGTTCACGCTTGAAGCTGCGCATGTCTGCGCTCGAGTGATCGCGGTGGACGTGTCGCCGCCGATACTGCGGCACCTCCAGCGGAAGGTGACCGACCGTGGACTCGCCAACGTTGATCTTGTTCGAGCTGGCTTCCTGAGTTATGTGCACGCCGGTAATCCGATCGGTTTCGTCGGCTACTTCGCCCGGGCGGTGTGCTGCGTGTGTGGGATGTTGTTTACGACTTCCTGCCGTCAGAGGCGGAGATGCGCATTGAGGAGCGGTGCGCTCTGGGCTGCGACAGTGTTGATGGACAGTGGAGCCGCGCGGAGTTCGAGGAACATATACGAGATGAGCACTTGCCCCCCTCCCCTCTTTGCCAGTCTCGTTGTGAGTCGGTTCACGATCAGGGAGGGCGAGGCGACGATGTCGATTAGCGTAGGGTGCTCTCGACCGGGGACTGATCCCGCGCGAGGGTAGTGCTGTGACTATTCCTCCGGCCTATCGCCCCAACCCGTCGCGGCAGCAGCCGTGCCCCGCGAGCGGCTGCCGAAGGTCGTGCGCGCCGACTCCGGGCTCGTGAAATGGAGGATGGATGTCGCAGCCGTCTAACCCGAGTCTCGCCAGGCCGGACACGTTCAGCAGCCGACGATGACTGCCATCACAGCGCGCGTCGACAGCTGGTTATGGGCCGTCAGGGTGTTCAAAACCAGCTCTGCCGCAACTGCAGCCACGCGTTCCGGCCACATCCGCGTTAACGGTGACCGCGCGAAAGCCGCCCAGCAGGTGAAAGCTGGAGAGGCGGTGAGGGTGAGAATCGCGGGCTTTGATCGCATCCTGATGGTGCGCGAGATCATCTCGAAACGGGTCGGAGCTGTGGTCCGCTGTTGAGGCCTACACCGATACCAGCCCTCCCCTGCCAGCGCCCGAAGCGGTGGCCATGCTCCCCCGCCGCGACCGGGGTGCAGGTCAACCCACTGAGCGCGGGCGTCGCGATATGGAGAAGCTACGGGGCCGGATACCTGACGAGCTCAACTGACCTCCCAGCAATCCGGGTTATCGTCGGATAATGGGTAGAATTTCAGACTCCTGGCGATCGCACCTTCTGACGACATTCTCCGGCGATAGTTCTGGGCGCCCTCAATGGGTCAGTCGTATCGAACAGGGTGACGACGTCGGTTTCTTCGGCCCGGATTCTGCGTCCTGGGCGGTGCACGGTGGTATGGGAACGCTCGTTGCCGGAATCAGGGCACTGCTCATGCAGACGCTTCATCCAGGAGCGATGGCTGGCGTTCACGACTGGTCGAGGTATAAGGAAGATCCGCTTGGGCGGCTCTCCGGCACCATCCAGTGGCTTATCACGGTCACGTTCGCCGGCACCGAGCAGGCGAGACTCGAGTCATCCCGCGTCGGCAAGTACCACAACAGAGTCGCGGGAACCTACATAGACGCGCAGGGTGTCGATCGCCCGTACACCGCAGGCGACCAGGAGCTGCTTTCTTGGGTGCACGCCGTCTTCACCGACGCTTTCCTCGGCTGCCACGAGCTGTGGGGGCCGCCTATTCCGGGCGGTGCCGACCAGTACGTGAGTGAGTGGGCGGTGGCCGGCGAACTCGTTGGGGTGCAACATCCGCCACGGTCCCGCGCTGAGTTGAAAGCACAGATCGACGGGTTCCGACCCGTGCTCAAAAGCGACGATCGCGTTCTCGAAGCCGTGCGATTCATTCGGAATCCTCCCCTTCGCCGCTCGATGCTGCCCGCGTACAGGGTGCTGTTCGCGGGAGCTGTCGCGTCGTTGCCCGAAGAACACCGCAAACTGCTCGGCCTTCGTCGATCGCGACTTCCCGTGATCTGGGCGACGGGCGTCGTGCTGCGTTCTGTCGGACGAATTCTTGGCAGGTCATCCACGAGCGAAGATGCGGCCCGCGCGCGACTCGCCCGCATCGAGCGTGAAACGGCATTCGGTCTGAACCACGGGGCACAGGCATGACCGGACACCGCTGGCGGGGTACTCTCGGGGAACGAGCCATTCGGCTCACAGGAGGATAACGTCATGGCCGATAAATCACCGAAGAAAGCCACAGCCAAGACTGTAGCCAGCAAGTCTCTCAAAGAGAAGCGGGCTGACAAGAAAGATAAGGCCGCTAACAAGCGCAAGGACTAACCTCGGTCAGTGGCGCGGGGCATGCTCGAATCATTGTTCACACGATCATTCCCCGTACCTACTGAGGCGCATCTAGCGATTCGATGATGCGTACGACGGTCTGGGATCTGCGTTCGCGCTCTACTCCGAGGTGGACGTAGAACCAAATCTACGCTGTTCAGCCGCGACGCCGACTGGACGAATGCCTATACGATGATTTCGCCGAACCGGCAAATCCCAATCATTCTTCCCATCACACAGGCACCGCTGCGAACCTGGCGGGGCACCGACTCGCTCCCACACACCTGCCCATGAATGAGGAAAACCCTCCCGGATTGCCCGGGAGGGTTTTTTGTCCTTAGGTTCTTAGAACAGTATCTAGAAGAACCCCTCTGTCGGGCTGACGGTGTTCTGGTGCAGGACATAGGAATAGGGTGTCGCAAGACATCGGAATACCCTGTCGCAGGTCATAGGCATACGCTCAGGCTGAGGCATGAGCAAACAGCGCCTCGTCGATCACCGCCGTTCTTGCCGGTCAATCCCAGTCCAATGTCGCCCGCCGCTACGGCGTTTCGCAAGGGTGGATCTCGAAACTGATGACCCGCTGGCGCCTCGAGGGAGAGGCGGCATTCGAGCCGCGATCCCGCCGCCCTCAGACCAGCCCCACTGCAACACCAGCGGCAGTGATCGAGCTCGTGATCGCCCTGCGACAACGGCTCGACAACGCTGGTTTGGATGCCGGTGCTGACACCATCGGCTGGCACCTTTTTCACACCCACCAGATCACCCTGAACCGTGCCACCATCCACCGCATCCTGACCCGGCACGGACTCGTCGAGGCAGAACCGAAGAAGCGTCCGAAGAGTTCCTACCTCCACTTCGCGGCCGATCAACCCAACGAGTGTTGGCAGTCAGACTTCACCCACTACCGCCTCAGCACCCCTTATGGGCAACCTGGCGCAGATACCGAGATCATCACCTGGCTCGACGACCACTCCCGCTACGCACTACACCTCTCAGCACACGCCCGCATCACTGCCGTGATCGTGCTGCGGAGCTTCACCCAGACCGCTCATCGGCACGGTTATCCGGCGTCAACGCTGACCGACAACGGAATGGTTTACACCGTGCGCCTCGCCGGCGGCAAGAACAGTGGCGGCCGCACGAGCCTAGAAACCGAACTCTTCCGCCTCGGGATCACGCAAAAGAATGGTTCACCCCATCACCCGCAAACTCAGGGCAAAGTCGAACGCTTCCAACAAACACTCAAGAAATGGCTTCGAGCGCAACCGTGCCAACCCACCACGATCACCGAGTTGCAACTGCTGCTGGACGAGTTCGCAGACGAATACAACCAGCGTTGCCCACACCGCTCGCTAGAGCACCGAGCAACACCATTCACGGCCTACACAACCAGCATCAAAGCCACACCCAGCAGCACCCCACGCGATGATTCCCACAACCGCGTCCGCCACGACCGCATCGACAAATCTGGCACCGTCAGCCTTCGCGTTGCCGGCCACCTGCGTCACATCGGCATCGGCCGAACCCACGCCGGAACCCACGTCACACTGCTCATCCAAGAACTCGACGTCACCGTCATCAACGCCGCCACCGGAGAGATCCTGCGGGAGCTCACAATCGACCTCAACCGCGACTACCAAGCCGCCGGCACAAAAAAATAGTCCGAACCCACAAACCGTGGGTTCGAACTATTCCGATGTCTTGCGACATCACATTGTCGGGCTGACAGTGTTCTGGTGCAGGACATAGGAATAGGGTGTCGCAAGACATCGGAATACCCTGTCGCAGGTCATAGGCATACGCTCAGGCTGAGGCATGAGCAAACAGCGCCTCGTCGATCACCGCCGTTCTTGCCGGTCAATCCCAGTCCAATGTCGCCCGCCGCTACGGCGTTTCGCAAGGGTGGATCTCGAAACTGATGACCCGCTGGCGCCTCGAGGGAGAGGCGGCATTCGAGCCGCGATCCCGCCGCCCTCAGACCAGCCCCACTGCAACACCAGCGGCAGTGATCGAGCTCGTGATCGCCCTGCGACAACGGCTCGACAACGCTGGTTTGGATGCCGGTGCTGACACCATCGGCTGGCACCTTTTTCACACCCACCAGATCACCCTGAACCGTGCCACCATCCACCGCATCCTGACCCGGCACGGACTCGTCGAGGCAGAACCGAAGAAGCGTCCGAAGAGTTCCTACCTCCACTTCGCGGCCGATCAACCCAACGAGTGTTGGCAGTCAGACTTCACCCACTACCGCCTCAGCACCCCTTATGGGCAACCTGGCGCAGATACCGAGATCATCACCTGGCTCGACGACCACTCCCGCTACGCACTACACCTCTCAGCACACGCCCGCATCACTGCCGTGATCGTGCTGCGGAGCTTCACCCAGACCGCTCATCGGCACGGTTATCCGGCGTCAACGCTGACCGACAACGGAATGGTTTACACCGTGCGCCTCGCCGGCGGCAAGAACAGTGGCGGCCGCACGAGCCTAGAAACCGAACTCTTCCGCCTCGGGATCACGCAAAAGAATGGTTCACCCCATCACCCGCAAACTCAGGGCAAAGTCGAACGCTTCCAACAAACACTCAAGAAATGGCTTCGAGCGCAACCGTGCCAACCCACCACGATCACCGAGTTGCAACTGCTGCTGGACGAGTTCGCAGACGAATACAACCAGCGTTGCCCACACCGCTCGCTAGAGCACCGAGCAACACCATTCACGGCCTACACAACCAGCATCAAAGCCACACCCAGCAGCACCCCACGCGATGATTCCCACAACCGCGTCCGCCACGACCGCATCGACAAATCTGGCACCGTCAGCCTTCGCGTTGCCGGCCACCTGCGTCACATCGGCATCGGCCGAACCCACGCCGGAACCCACGTCACACTGCTCATCCAAGAACTCGACGTCACCGTCATCAACGCCGCCACCGGAGAGATCCTGCGGGAGCTCACAATCGACCTCAACCGCGACTACCAAGCCGCCGGCACAAAAAAATAGTCCGAACCCACAAACCGTGGGTTCGAACTATTCCGATGTCTTGCGACATCACATTGTCGGGCTGACAGGATTTGAACCTGCGACCCCCTGACCCCCAGTCAGGTGCGCTACCAAGCTGCGCTACAGCCCGCGACATTGATTTTCAGTTATTTGGGCCGACCGGAGAGTGGTAAACCCACTTGACCCCCAGTCAAGTGCACTACCAAGCTGCGCCACAGCCCGTGACAACTCAAATAGCTTACCGTGGAATCTGAGTACTCGCGTTCACATTGAGACCCCGAATGGAAGCGGACGCCAGTTCAGGTCAAAGCGACACCAAACGCAGCAGCGAAGAACTCGCGTTCATGCTCCGTCGACGCCACGAAACCCGTTATCATCGCCTCCCGAACCTGCGGAGTAGCGTCTGCCGCGAGCGCCCCCTCAATCGTGATGGCCTGCTCCCTAGCATCCGTGAACTCCTGATCGGCATAAGCCGTCAACTGATTCGCGTCGGGGTGCTCGGCTTGCACCAATGCGCGCAGGCGCGAACCTACGTCATGGTACGCCCAGAAGCACGGCAGCAGGGCCGCCACAAGCACCGCATAGTCACCACGCGCTGGTGTGGCGGGCAAGCGATTGAGGTGCGACGTCGTTGTCGCACTGGGTTGTGCTCCAAAGAGTTCACCGTCGGCCGTGCGGGACGTTAGAGGGTGAGGTCCGCGTGGGTTCAGCGATCCCGAGACTTCTGAGTGTTTGGAGATCTAGGAGTCCTACTCGATCGCGTGGGGTTGCGGATTCAAACAGGTAGGTGTCGCGTATCTGTCAACCGCGCATGGCTTCCCACGCCTGGTAGGCGATCCAAAATGCGGATAGATCAGATGATTTCGTGACCGTGGAGCCGGTTTCCGCCTCGATGCGGTTCAGTCGGTAGGACAAGGTTTGCCGATGGATGCCCAGCTCATTGGCGGTATCGTTCCACCTCCGGTCGTTCCGTAGATAGGCGAAGAGGGTCTCGCGGAGACGATTCGCTCCGCTAGCGGTCTCGGCTAGCGGCCCGAGTACCCCCGTGATGATCTCGGCGGCTTCCCGGTTCGACCTCGCGAGCACGGAGATGGTGGTGCCCTCGAATTCGGTCCAAGCACGGTCACTATGCTGTGCCGCAGCAAGGACCTTCGCCGCTTCCTCGGCGGCGATGCGGACGTCATGAAGGTCGGTAAACACCGATGACGCTCCGAACCGCACATTGCTTCCCTCAATCAGTTTCCGAATCTCCGGTACGAGGTCGATCGGGATCAGGGCGAGGTTGCTCGTCCGACCTGCTCCCACAACGATTGGAAGCTCGCGCAGTGCTACAGCACGGGCAACGCGATCACCGTCCGCGACGGCGAACGCGGCGATCTGAAACCCGGTGGACACGCTGTGCGGGGCGAGCAACTCATCGAATTCGGGCGGCTGCGCACCGTTGAGAAGAGACAGCATGACGCGCGCGGCGATCTCAGCGCGGCGATCGGCGGCGTTGAGGATGTGCTCGATCGTCACTTCGAGCACTTTCATGACGTGCACGAGCAAGAAGCTATCCAGCTCCTCACCTGGGTGCTCGGAGATGATGAGTGTCGCCGCGTGGGCACCGCGTAGTGGGTAATCCCGGTTTATCAGATCCACGTGAGCACGACTGAGGTCGGCAGCAAGAATGGGCAGGCCGGTGATCGGATCCTCCACTCGGATTCCGATTCCGAGCAGCGCCACGAGATCGTGGACGAGGCCCTCAGCATCCTCATTGGCGTTTGCTGCAAGATGGTAGAGCTTGCTCAGCTTGAGTACCTGGAGGGTCTGCGATGAGGTGTTCGCCGCCGCGACATGTCGCGCAACGACGGCGTAGGGCGTCTGCGCACCAGCGAGCAGGACCGGGAAGCCGCGGAGGTTCGCCTCTCGTAACATTTCATCCGAGATCGGAGGTGCGGTTTCTTCGTGATCCCCGATCATCAGGCCCGCAAGGCCCGCCTCATCGAGTCGTCTCAGAAAGGCGACTTGATCCGCGGGCGCCGCAGGAACGCAGAGCCCCACCGTCATGAGCAATTCGTGTGGACCTAGCCACTGATCGGGGTTTTTCATTTCGCAACTGTGCGCCCAGAGCACATCCCGGGCCAACCCGGAGCCTCCAGCGAGTACCCGTACATCAAGGCTCGTCGTTGACACGATGTCATCGACCCTCAATGTCTTCGACTGTGCGGCCATGGCCTGCATCATAGTATGAGATCCGTTTACAAATCGGACTGTCGAACGATTCAGTTCAAATTACGAGTGAGCGAACCTAGCCGGAACGGCACGTGCGAGCGTGGACGATTCAATGAACGCTGGTGACGTCATTGAAAAGCAGGCTAGGCCACCAACTGCTGTGATCAGAATCAAGTTCTTCGGCATTGACTGGCCAGCCGGTGTCGATGCTCCATCAGACTGGGTTTTGCGCGAAGATCGGCTCGGCGCAGCCGTGGCTGCATCCATTCTGCCGGGCCCGGCGCCTCTCACGGGCGATCATTTGATTCTCAATTCATGTACTCAAGTATCAAGATAGAGACGAAAACTAAACTATCGTCCAGTTCCTCTTAGCGTGCCGCTCGCCCATACTGGGCTGTCAGAGAGTCCGCCGGACTCGGTTTACACAAGGAGGTGCGAACCCGTGAGCACAAATAACTCACCCACGCAGACTGGCATTCTCGCCAGCGTTGAAACCCGATCCATCGACTACGTGCCCCAAGGCGAGCGCAGAGGCCGCCTGTTCGACCAATCGACCGTCTGGTTTGCCGGAAGCGCGCAGCTACTCACCATAGCGACGGGCGCAATAGGAATCGGGCTCGGGCTCAACCTCGCTTGGACTCTCATTGGGCTCGCTCTCGGCACGATCCTCGGGACGATCCCGGTGTCGGCCCATGCAACGCAGGGGCCGCACCTCGGACTCCCACAGATGGTCCAGTCGCGCCCGCAGTTCGGACGATACGGAGCGCTCTTCATCTGGGCGATGGCGATTGTCGTCTACTGGGGCTACGTCGTGCTCGGTGGCAACCTGGTAGGCGTAACAGCCGAGGGACTTGGCTGGGGAAGCGCGCCCCTGTGGGCCATTGTGGTCTGCCTTGTGGCTATCATCCTCGCGATCTTCGGCTACCACTGGCTGCACGCCGCGCAGCGCTACATCAGCTACGCGCTCGTGGCGGTAATCCTCATATACGTAATCGGACTGAGTGTCCTCGGACAGATCCCGGCGGAGTTTTTCAACCTCATGGGCACTTTCCAGGTGGGACCGTTTCTCGCCGTGGTTACCGCTGCCGCAGCATACCAACTGACCTGGGCGTTCTTCGTGTCGGATTACTCGCGCTACATGCCGTACGACACTAAGCGGAGCACGATCGTTGCCACCACCTCAGGGGGACTTTTCCTAGGGCTCTTCTCATTCATGGCCATCGGTGCCGTAGCCGCGTCGCTGTTGCCGTCGCTGTTGGAATCGTCGCCGGAACTGTCGGGACGCCTTGAAGGAGACGCGACAGGCTTCGCTGTGGGCCTTGTGGAGACGGGCAAGCTGGTATTCCCCGGCCTTGGTGAGCTCGTCCTCATCGCCGGTGGGCTCGGCCTGATCGGACTCATGGCGATGTGCGTCTACGGCGGCTCGCTCACGCTCATAACCGCGCTTGACAGCATTCGCCCGGTGCGCCCCACACGCCGGATTCGGGTAATCACGATCCTCATTGTGGGTCTGACAGGCGCTGTCGCCGCGGCGCTCGTACCAACCGACTACCTCTATAACAACCTGTACACCGTGCTCATCGTACTCGCCTACCTTATGGGCCCATGGACCGCTGTGAATCTGACGGATTTTTTCTTCGTGCGGCGCGGACACTACTCGGTGACGGAGATGTTTCGGCGCGGCGGTATGTACGGTTTGTGGAGCTGGAGGGGGATCGTCGCCTATGTTGCGGCGGTCATCGCTATGAGCCCGTTCATGTACATCCCTGGGCTGTACGAGGGTCCGATTGCAGAGGCACTCGGCGGGGTCGACATCGCGTTCTTCGTCGGAATCCCGGTCGGCGGCGTACTTTACTGGCTGTTCTGCCGGAATCTCGACCTCGCCGCGGAGCTCGACACGATCGCTGAGGCTGACAAAGGCATCGACGCGATCGCGCGTCCTGTCGAGTAAGGAACGACATGTCTACTGGCACCGATACTCCCGTTTCGTTCGGACCGTCTTCCGAGGCGGCTGAGCTCCTTGCACGGGTATCCGATTGTCTGCTCGGCCCGCGAGGGCTCGGTCCGGCGGCGGGCGCCCACCGGCAGCTTGTCCTCGATCCGGCGACGCTTCGGGAACTTGGCAGCTTCACCGATCCGACCGAGGAACAGGTCGAGGAGGTGGTCGCCGCGGCCGAGGTCGCGCAGCGTGTGTGGAATGCGTGCACTCCGCTCGTGCGAGCGGAAATGTTGCACGAGGTTGCCTCTAAGATTCGCACGCACACCCGTCTCGTCGCTGAGATCCTCACGCTCGAGACAGGCAAGCCGTTCAAGGAGTCGGCAGATGAAATGAGCTGGTCTGCGTCAGCGATCGATTACTACGCCGAAGTCGGGCGACACTCGATCGGCACCATCCATGGAACGGCAACCCCTGGCCAGACCCATTTCACGATTAAGGAGGCAATGGGCACGGTGGTCATCATCCTGCCCGCAAATTTTCCTTTCCTATTGCTGGTCTGGTCTGCTGCTGCGGCACTTGCCGCAGGCAACTCGGTCATCGTGAAGCCATCGGAGAATGCAAGCCTCTGCACGCTCGCCTTCGTCGAGCTCTTCCAGGAGCTCGGCGAAGGCCTTGTGCAGTGCGTGCCGGGAGGCGCCGAAGCCGCCAAGCAGCTCGTTGGTCATCCGAACTCACATATGGTGGCGTTCACGGGTAGCGTCCCTACCGGGCGGGCAGTAGCCCGCACCTGTGCCGACATGTTCAAGCCGCACCTCATCGAGGCGTCCGGAAGCGATGCGTTCATCGTGATGCCTTCGGCGCCGGTTGAAGTCGCCGCTCGTGCCGCAACGTTCGCCGCGTTCCTCAATGCCGGGCAGGTGTGCACCTCGGCGGAGAAGATTCTCGTGCACGAGGACGTCTACGACGATTTCCTCACCGCGTTCGTTCGAAACGTCGAACAGCTGAGGCTTGGCCACGGACTTGACCGTGTGGACATCGGAGCGATGGAGAATGCCCGCGAACGCGAACGCGTCGAGGGTCTTCTTGAGCGCGCCGTCGAGCAGGGTGCGCGTATCGTGACCGGCGGGTCGCGCCCCGCGCTTGATGGTGAACTCGCCGACGGCTACTTCTTCACACCGACCGTCATCGAGGGCTGCACTCCGGAGTTCGATCTGTACTCGCAAGAGGTGTTCGGCCCAGTGGCGCCGGTCTACAAGGTGTCGAGCTTCGACGAGGCGCTGACGATTGCCAATGGAACGCAGTTCGGACTCGGGGCGACACTGTATTCGCGAGACATAGTTGAGATTGACCGCGCTCAGCGCGAGATCGTTTCCGGCATGGTGTGGGTTAACGCGCCGTTGCTCGACAACGATGCGGGGCCGTTTGGTGGACGGAAGCTTTCCGGCATCGGCCGTCAGCTGGGTGCTGAAGGTCTTGACGCCTTCCGCCACACCAAGCTCGTCATGATAGACCCGAATATGTCAGAGCAGGACTTCTGGTGGTTTCCGTACTCTGACGAGGAAGCATGGTAGATCACGTCACTGCTCATATTAGAGAACAAAGTCAGAACTCGATTTCTATTTCAATAGCAACGTCCTGCGGGGTCCGCGCGCGCACTCTCGACAGATCGTTCGACAATTCGTTCCGCAAACGGAACAGTGAGGACATGAACTGATGACGACGCTGGGTGCGGGCTTCCGCAATGGAGGTGTGTCTTACTGGGTGGAGAGCGAGGGCCGTCCCGAGCGGCGACTCCCGCTCTCCGGATCCCGGGAGGCGGATGTCGCGATCGTCGGCGCAGGGCTCACCGGGTTGTGGACCGCGTACTACCTGAAGCGCGCGCGTCCCGAACTCGAGATCGTGATCGTCGAGAAGGATTTCGCAGGGTTCGGTGCATCCGGCCGTAACGGCGGATGGATGAGCGCTAAACCGGCCGGTCTGTTTCGGCACTACGCGCGTGCAGCAGGAGCACCCGCGGCGATTGCACTGCAACAGGAGATGTTCAGCGCCGTCGAAGAGTCGGTGCGCGTTGCGACCGCGGAAGGCTTCGGCGACGGCATCGTCCACGACGGACTGCTGCATGTCGCTACGAGCAACGCCCAATTGACTAGGATGCGCTCCTCGCTCGCAGTCCTGCGCCAGGAGGGCTGGGCCGGCGATCACCTGGTCGAGCTAGGGCCCGCGGAATTCGCCGAGCGGATCACTGTGGCTGGCGCGCGCGGGGGATATTGGACACCGCATTGCGCGCGCGTTCATCCGGCCCGCTACACCTTCGCCCTTGCGCAAGTCGTCGAAGAATCTGGAGTGACGATCTACGAGGACACCGCTGCGACAGCAATCGGGCCACACACCGTTCGGACGACCCGTGGAGACATCCGTGCGAAGCACATCGTCCAAGCCATGGAAGGGTACACCTGTGGGCTCGACGGGCAGCGTCGCCGCCTGCTGCCGATGAACAGCAGCATGGTTGTGACCGAGCCACTCACCGACTCCGAACTCGAGTCGATCGGATGGCGCGGGGGCGAACTTCTCGGCGATATGGCTCATAACTTCTCCTACCTCCAGCGCACCGCCGACGGACGGATCGCACTCGGTGGCCGCGGCGTTCCCTACAACTTCGGGTCGAGCTTCGACCGAGACGGCCGAACTTCACAGAAGGCGGTTGGACAACTCGGAGTACGCCTCCTCGAACTCTTCCCTGGCCTCACCGAGACGAAACTGCACCACACTTGGTCGGGCGTGCTCGGCGTGCCCCGCGACTGGACCGCGGGCGTGACCTACGATCCCAGCACCGGCATTGCGTTCGCCGGCGGCTATGTCGGTCACGGACTCGCGGGCACGAACCTCGCGGCGCGTACGGTGCGTGATCTGCTGCTCGGAGAGAGCACCCCGCTTACTAGTCTGCCGTGGGTAGGTCATCGCTCTCGAAACTGGGAGTTCGAACCGCTCCGCTGGTTAGGGGCAGCGACCCTATACACCGCCTACCGCTTCGCGGACCGGCGAGAATATGCGTCAGGGCGAGCGACGACCCATCCGGCAGCCCGTTTCGCAACCGTCATCAGCGGGCGTCGTTGAGAGCATCGATCACGAGCACTTCCTCGCGTGCGGCATTCGTGCCCACTACACCACTCGAGGCTACCAGCCCGAGTAGCGGGTTGCAGCTAAACGCACGCTGGCGGCATCCCAAAACCACAGCGAATCTATAGGGCAGTGACCCGCAGCCACCAGCGAAGGGAGCAGTTCGCCTGCGAGATGTGAACAAATTGGAAGGGGCGCTTGGCGCATCAGGTATGCTGCCGAACCACCGTTTGCATGGGGCCGGAACTGGTGAGGCCACGGAGAGGAGACGAACGCAAATGGATCGCGCGGGGCATGTCGTGACACTACAGTGGCCGACGAAATGGTTGCCGAGTTGCCGGTAGCCCTCCGGGCGCATAGGACTCGCGACATCGCGCCAAATCGTTAACATCACCGATGAAAAGACTCGACGGGGCTCGAAGATCCGACCCGGTGAACTGCGACGACGGAGTGCCCTGTCGCCGTTCTGAACGGTTAATGACCGGTTACGGCCGCAAAGTGTTCAAAATTAAACCGTTGCTAGCGGATTGCCCCCACATAATATCCGTACTCACCCACATACCCCCATACGAACGTCAGCAGATTCGAAATCAAAGGGATGGCGAGAGACCGAAGGGACCCACAAACACGGCGATGCAAAAACTGAGTCTCTAGAAGGGGTCTGGGCTTCCGCACTCAGCCCGATAATCGCCTCCGGGCCAATGAACGCTCGCACCGAGGCAGACGGCAGGTCACCCTACCCGACCTGGTCTTCACGATAGCGGGATGGCTCGGCCACGTGTTCGCCTCCAGCGGAAGCGATTGTGGACTATTTCACCGCCGGATGTCGTTGGCTTCGGTAACAATAAAGATGACGCAAGATCTGTGCGCCCTTCTCAAACCCGGCTGCTGCTTCGTCCTACCGCTTTAGACACGACAGGATTCTCATGACCAGTACGGCGCCGATTACCGGCAGCATCCCGCTTCTCGCGGGGCGAGCAGGCGGGTCCGAGACTGCAGTCGACAACAGCGGTCGCAACCGCCTCGTCATTTCGCTCATGCTCGCGGCTACGTTTGTGGTGTTCCTCAACGAAACCTCCCTCGTGGTCGCCATCCCCCGCATCATGGCCGACCTGCGGATAGAGCCGAGCACCGCCCAATGGCTGTCGACCTCCTTCATGCTGACGATGGCGGTGGTGATTCCGATCACCGGATTCCTCATCCAACGCTTCTCAACCCGCAGCATCTACATCGCCGCAATGTCCCTCTTCACCACCGGTACCCTGCTGGGCGCTGTAGCTCCCACCTTCTTCGTACTAATTGTTGGACGTGTGATCCAAGCCTCCGGCACCGCCATGATGCTTCCCCTCCTCATGACAACAGTGATGACACTCGTGCCGCCGGCAACTCGGGGCAAGACGATGGGCAATGTATCCATCGTCATGTCGATGGCACCCGCCGTTGGGCCCACCGTTGCCGGACTAGTCCTAGCGGTCTTCGACTGGCGCTGGGTCTTCATCGTCATGATACCCATCTCCGTCATCGCACTCGTGCTCGGAATCACCAAAGTCACCAACGTCACTGACCCCCGCAAAGTCTCGATCGACGTGCTCTCCGTCATCCTCTCCGCCATCGCATTCTCCGGCCTCATCTACGGGCTCTCCAGCCTCGGAGAATCCGCCAGCGGCGAAGTGCTCATCGCCCCCGCCATCCCCATCACGGCCGGCGCCATCAGCCTTGCACTGTTCATCATTCGTCAGCTCAAACTCCAGAAGACTGACCGTGCACTACTCGACCTGCGCACCTTCGCTGCCCCCGGCTTCGCCATCTCCATTAGCCTCATGATGGTCATGATGGCGGCACTCTTCGGCACCATCATCCTGCTGCCCATGTTCACGCAAAATGTTCTCGGACTCGAACCCATCCAGAGCGGACGCCTCGTACTCCCCGGCAGCCTCATCATGGGGCTCCTCGGGCCCATCGTCGGGCGCCTCTACGACAAAGTCGGACCACGCCCCCTCATGATCCCGGGCGCAATTCTCGTGAGCGCAGCGCTCTGGAGCTTCACCATGCTCACCGAAAGCAGCCCACCCTTCATGGTCGTCGCCATCCACATCCCCATGAGCATCGGCCTCGCGTTCATGTTCACCCCCCTCTTCACCTCCGCCTTGGGATCCCTCAAACCCCACCTGTACTCCCACGGCAGCGCCACCATCGGCACCGTGCAACAACTCGCCGGAGCCGCCGGAACAGCACTGTTCATCGCCCTCCTGACCGTTCAGTCAGTCGCACTAGCCTCAGATGGCGCCACCGACACCGTCGCCCTCGCCGGAGGAGTACGCCTCGCCTTCATGGCCGGCGGAATCATCTCCCTCTTCGCCGTCGTCGCAACCTTCTTCGTCAAGCGCCCTGACTCCGAACTGACACCCGCGAACGCACCCGCAGGCCACTAGCCCACAAACAACCTGCAACCCGCCTAACCCACGCAACGCAAAAAGGCGAGTCACCCTCGAAAGAGGGTGACTCGCCGTTGGCCATTTCACAAACTACTTGCGCTTACGCTTCTCACGCACCCGCATGTTGACCTGAATCGGCGTGCCATCGAAGCCGAAAATCTCACGCAACCGACGCGTAATAAAACGGCGGTACTGCGGGTCCAAGAACCCGGTCGTGAACAGCACAAACGTGGGCGGACGGCTTGACGCCTGAGTACCAAACAGGATGCGCGGCTGCTTGCCACCACGCAGCGGGTGAGGGTGCTCCTGCGTGAGTTCCGCCAGAAGCGCGTTGAACTTACCCGTCGGAACGCGGGTATCCCACGATTCCAACGCCAACTCCAACGCCGGAACCAGCTTCTCCATGTGGCGGCCAGTCTTGGCCGAAATATTCACGCGAGGAGCCCACGCAACATGCGACAGATCCTTATCGATTTCACGTTCAAGCAGGTCACGACGTTCGTCATCGAGAAGATCCCACTTATTGAAAGCCAGAACGAGCGCACGGCCCGATTCCAACACGAGGTCAACAATCTTCAAGTCCTGAACGCTCAGCGGCTGACTCACATCGAAGATGACAACAGCGACTTCAGCCTTCTCCAACGCTGCACTCGTGCGCAGGGTTGCGTAGAAGTCTGCACCCTGAGCCAAAGCGACACGACGACGGATACCCGCAGTGTCAACGAAGCGCCAAAACTTTCCGCCAAGCTCAATCTGCTCATCAACCGGGTCACGAGTCGTGCCCGCAAGCTCGTTGACAACAACACGCTCTTCACCAGCAGTCTTGTTGAGCAGGCTTGACTTGCCGACGTTCGGGCGGCCAAGAATAGCAACGCGCCGAGGCCCGCCCACTTCTTCTTTCGCAACAGTCGAAATCTCCGGAAGAACCGTGAGCACATGGTCAAGCAGATCAGCAACACCACGGCCGTGCACGGCGGAGGCAGGCCAGGGCTGACCGAGTCCGAGGCTCCAGAGTGCTGCCGCATCCGACTCCTGGTGAACATCGTCAACCTTGTTGGCCACCAGAATCACAGGCTTCTTGGTGGCACGCAACATGCGCACGACATGCTCATCGGTTGAAGTGGGGCCGACCGTGGCATCCACCACAAACAGCACAGCGTCGGCAAGATCGATAGCGATCTCCGCTTGAGCGGCAACCGATGCGTCAATGCCCTTAGCGTCGGGCTCCCAACCGCCAGTGTCAACGATTGTGAAGTGGCGGTTGTTCCACTCGGCCTTGTAGTTCACACGGTCGCGAGTGACACCGGGAGTGTCCTCAACAACAGCCTCACGACGCCCGATGATTCGGTTAACAAGTGCAGACTTGCCCACGTTCGGGCGGCCAACAATCGCCAGCACCGGCAGGGCGGGAAGGTAGTAGATCGCATCAGGGTCTTCGCTCGCCGAGTCGAGAACATCGAGGTCCTCATCGTCGAGCTCGTAGTCACTGAGGCCGGCGCGCAAAGCAGAAGTGCGCTGCGCGGCTTCGTCCTCGTTCATGCCAGAAAGTCGTTCGACGAGCGCCGGATTCAGTTCGGGAAAGTCGTCTTCGGCGGGCGAATGATCGGCCATGGGTAGTCCTTTGGTTACATGCTGGAGCGAACGAAACTCGCGACGGCCGTCACGGTTTGATCGAAGTCAAGATTGGTGGAGTCAATTGTGATGACTCCTTCTGCGGCGTTCATGAAGTCCACGACTTTGGAGTCCTGCGCATCTCGATAACTGAGTTGTTGCGCCGTTGTCGCGCTCGACTCTCCGGAGAGTTCGGCCGCACGTCTTCCCATTCTAGCTTCTTCACTGGCTGTAAGCAGAATTCGCGACTGAGCGTCCGGGGCAACCACCGTGGTGATGTCTCGCCCTTCGACCACAATGCCCGGTTTTTGGCTGCCAGCAATGATGCTGCGGAAGAGCTCAACCATGAATTCGCGCACCTCAGGAATGCGCGCAATATTCGACACAACACCCGTGATGCGAGGTTCGCGGATGTCGTCGGTCACGATCTCCGAACCAACCTTCACAAAGTAGTTGTCGGGATCAATCCCGATCGTGTACTCGAAGCGTGGGAGGGTCTCGATCACATCGACGGGGCCGAGAGTGTCAACACCGCGGTCGAGGCAGTGCAGGGCCAACCCGCGGTAGGCGGCACCCGTATCGAGGTAGTCAAAGCCGAGCTCACGAGCGGTCGCTTTCGACACACTCGATTTTCCGCTGCCGGCCGGGCCATCAACGGCCACAACAACAAACGACGGGTTCTTGTTCACGCGAAAGTCTCCGCAATCTTCCAACCACGAGCCTCAAGCTCGCTAATAAGTAGGGCCTCTTTTTCGGGCAACACCGAGATTTCGGCCAAACCGAATTGGGCACCCGGTGAGTGCTCAAGCCTCAAGTCTTCCATGTTCACCTGCGCTTCGCCGATTTCGGTAAGCAGTCGTGCCAACTCCCCCGGCTTGTCATCCACCATCACAACGAGCTGGCTGAAGTGCTTACTCGTGCCATGCTTACCGGGGATGCGAGCGACGCCCGTGTTGCCTCCGGCCAGCAGCTCGGCGATCGCGCGGCGTGCACCGGGAGCATCCGGTGTCTCAAGCGCATCGATCGCAACTCCAAGCTCGGCCTGAAGCTCACGCAAAATGTGGGCAACCGGCCCCGAGTTTGCCCCCAAAATCTGCACCCACAGTTCAGGCGCGCTCGACGCGATACGGGTGGTGTCACGCAGTCCTTGACCGGCAAGGGCAACAGCGGCTTCGGATGCTCCCGCCAACCGGTGCGCGAGCAAACTCGCCACCACCTGCGGAACGTGCGAAATCAGAGCCACCGCGTTGTCGTGCTCTGAGGCGGACATCGCAACCGGAATCGCGCCCAACTCGATCACGACATCCTCAACCGCACGGCGGCGGAACGGTTCTCCCCGGCCCACGACCCACGGCCGACCAATGAACAAATCAGCGCGAGCGGCGCTAGCGCCACCACGTTCGCGTCCGGCAAGAGGATGTGACCCGACGTAGCGATCGAGATCGACGCCCGCCGCGATCAGCTCATCGAGCACTCCCACCTTCACACTCGCGACATCCGTCACCGTTGCTCGGGGCCAGGCCGCCAGTTCGCGCGCAACAACCTCTGCCGTCACATCGGGCGGGACCGCAACGATCACCAGCGTTGGTGCATCATCGGGCTGCGGTGCACGACCGGCACCGTAATCAATGGCGAGATTCAGCGTGCTGCGCGAAGCATCATGCACAATCACATCGACGCCCTTAGCACGCAGGCCCAGACCGATGCTCGCACCGAGCAAGCCGGCGCCAACGATGCGCACCTGCCCGGTTATACGGCCCAGATTCACGACTGCACTTCCGCGTTGCGGGCGATTGTCAAAACAGCACCGAGCTCCGCCTTCGTGAGGTCACGCGTGCGGCCCACCGGCAGGCTTCCGAGATTGAGGGGGCCAAACTGGCGACGCACGAGGTCGATCACCGGGTGACCTACGGCATCCAACATCCGACGCACAATGTGGTTGCGGCCCGAATGCAGGGTGACCTCCACCATTGTTTCGTTGCCGGATGCTCGGCCCAACGCCCGCGCTTTGTCGGCGACAATCGGCCCATCGTCGAGCTCGATGCCCTTCGTGAGCTTCGCAATCGTTTGGGCGCTCACAACGCCCTCAACTTTGGCAATGTACGTCTTCGAAACGCCGAAGGAGGGATGAGCGAGAATGTGCGCCAGCTCGCCGTCATTCGTCAAAATGAGGAGGCCCGAGGTGTTGGCGTCGAGACGGCCCACGTTGAAGAGGCGCTCGTCATACTCGCGAGTGAACTCACGCAGATCGGGGCGACCACTCTCATCGGCCATAGAACTCACCACGCCGACGGGCTTGTTGAGCATCACATACTGTTTGGTGGTGTCGAGCTGAATTGCGGTGCCATCAACGGTCACACGATCCGTCGGCAGCACGCGGCGGCCCGCCGCGTCCACCACCTCACCGTTGACCGAAACGCGGCCCTGGTAGATCAAGTCCTCACACACTCGCCGCGAGGCGACGCCAGCGGCGGCCATCACTTTCTGCAGGCGTTCACCTTCGGGATTGCTGGGGCTCTCGCCATTAGCGTTGTTCATCAAAACCGTCCGAACCATCAGATAATAGCGGCGAGATTAGGGGTAGCTCGGCGATGGAGTTGATCCCCAATTGCACGAGCATGAGCTCCGTCGTTTCGTAATGGATGGCGCCCGTCTCGTTATCGGTAAACGCCTCCGTAATAAGTCCCCGACCCAGCAGCGTGCGCACAACAGAATCAACGTTCACGGCGCGCACCGCAGCAACGGCTCCCCTGCTAATCGGTTGCTTGTACGCAATCACGGCCAAAGTTTCGAGCGCAGCCTGACTCAAGCGTGACGGGTTTTGCGTGTACACAAAGTCGCGCACGGCAGCGTCATAGTCGGCGCGCACGTAAATGCGCCAGCCACCTCCCACTTCGCGCAGCTCAAAACCACGACGCGGGCCGTCGCGTTCGCCATCAAAGTCGGCTCGCAATGCGCTGATCGTCTTGCGAATCTCCGCAACGGGCGCACTGAGCGCGGTCGCGAGACTCACTAGGCTTTGGGGCTCGTCGGCCACCATGAAGATCGCTTCGAGCCCGCGGGCGAGATCGACTGCGGGGCCGGCCTCAAGGTCTTCACGGTGAGCGTTGTCGATCGCAGTGTCGTCAATGTGAACGTCGTCGATTGCCGTGTCGGTCATTGCAGTGTCAGTTTCCATAATCAGCTCCCAGATTAGCGAGGCTATCGTCTGACCAGTGGTGCGCGGTCCAGCGCACGGTCAGTTCGCCGAGCGGCTCGATCTGTTCGAATGCCACATTGGAGCCGCGATACAGCTCCAGCACGGCCAAGAATCGCGCAACGATCACGCCCTTCAGTTCCGCGCCAGCAATCAGCTGCCGGAACGTGTGCGGCTCCCCCGAGCGCAACAGTGCAACAACATATGCTGCCTGCTCGCGGATGCTGATGAGCGGTGCGTGCAAATGGTCGAGACCCACGCTCGGAATTTCTCGCGGTGTGAACGCGAGTGTTGCGAGGGCCGCAAAATCGTCGAGGCTGAGCGTCCACACGAGTTCGGGAGTTTGCGTGCGGAACTTCTCCTCAAGCCGAACGGATCGCACCGTGCGCGTTGATTCCGTATCGAAGTGGCCCGAGAACCAGTCACTTGCCTGCTTAAACGCGCGGTACTGCAACAAACGGGCGAAGAGCAGGTCGCGTGCTTCGAGCAGGGCCACATCTTCGGCATCCACGAGTTCGCCCTGAGGCAAGAGTCCCGCAACTTTGAGGTCGAGGAGGGTCGCGGCAACCACCAGAAACTCGCTGGCCTGGTCGAGCTCATCGATTCCGTCGCCGCTAGCGTCGCCGCTCGATTCGAAGTCGCGCAGGTAGGCGATGAACTCATCGGTTATTCGCGAGAGTGACACTTCGGTGATGTCGAGTTCGTGCTTCGAGATCAGCGAAAGCAACAGGTCGAATGGCCCGTTGAAGTTGCTGAGTGAGACCGAGAAACCCGGGGCGGGCGACGCGGACTCTTCCACGTCGCTAGGCGACGGCGCCACGGGCGATCAGCTCTCGCGCCACTTGGCGGTAGGAGTGCGCCGCAGAGTGGTCGGGGGCAAACGTCGTGATGGGGGCCCCGGCAACGCTCGCGTCGGGGAATTTCACGGTGCGACCGATCACGGTCTCCAAGACGTCGTCACCAAAGTTTTCGACAACGCGCTCAAGAACCTCGCGCGAGTGCAACGTGCGCGCATCAAACATGGTGGCCAGGATGCCGTCGAGCTTGATGGCGGGGTTCAGTCGATCCTGAACTTTCTCGATGGTCTCAACGAGCAGTGCAACACCGCGCAGCGCAAAGAATTCGCACTCCAGCGGAATCAGCACACCATGAGCCGCCGTCAACGCGTTCACCGTCAAGAGGCCCAATGAGGGCTGGCAGTCGATCAAGATCACGTCGTACTGGTCGCTGACCTTGCGCAGTACGCGCGCCAGAATTGTTTCGCGCGCAACCTCATTGACGAGGTGCACTTCCGCGGCCGACAGGTCAATGTTGGCCGGGATTACATCGAGCCCGGGAATGTTCGTGTGCACGATCGCTTCTGCCGGATTCTTAATGGTGCCGAGAAGCAGGTCATAGATTGTGGGCACGTCGTGAGTGGGCACACCCAAACCGGCAGAAAGGGCTCCCTGAGGGTCAAAATCGATAGCGAGCACACGACGGCCATACTCGGCAAACGATGCGCCCAGATTGATCGTAGTGGTGGTCTTACCGACGCCACCCTTTTGGTTGCACAGCGAAATGATGCGTGCAGGCCCGTGGCCCGTGAGCGGAGGTGGCTCGGGAAATATGGTGAGCGGCCGGCCGGTTGGGCCCATTGCCGGAACATCCAACCCTGCCAGCGTCGATTCGCTCTCACGCTGTTTCGTCATGGCAAAAGTTTACTTCGCGCATCCGCCCCAGCTTGCGCTCCCACGCGCGGACACAGCAGGGTCACCTCTACCAAAGGTTGAGGGTTTGGATGCACGACACGCGGGCTCGCGAGCATCCGCGCCGCACGGCATACTCCCGGTGCTGCCGGCTTACCGGGCTCGCGGATGCGCTGTCGTGTACATATCGCGCAGAGTATCGGCCGTCACCATTGTGTAAATCTGCGTTGTTGCCACCGAAGAGTGGCCCAGTAGCTCTTGCACGACTCGAACGTCGGCCCCGCCCGACAGCAGGTGGGTGGCAAACGAGTGCCGAAAGGTGTGCGGAGAAATATCGACCCCCAAGTGCACCCTGTCAGCGGCGGCTTGGATGATCAGCCACACGTTTTGGCGCGACAACCGAGCTCCGCGCGCCCCCATGAACAGCGCCGGCGTAGAAGGCCCCTTCACCGAGAGCGCCGGACGAGCCCGCACCAGATACTTCTGAATCGCATCTTGCGCGAAACTGCCCACCGGAACGATGCGCTGCTTATTACCCTTGCCCAGCAAACGCACGATGTCCCCATCAATCATGTCGTCGACGTTGAGGGACACCACCTCAGAGACGCGTGCACCCGTCGCGTAAAGCAGTTCGAGCAACGCGGTATTCCGCAGGGAGAGCACGTCATCTCCGTCAAAAGCGGAGAGCACCGTCGTCATCTGCTCAATCGTGATCGCTTTCGGCAACCGCATCGATTGTTTCGGAATCGCCACCGCATGCGCAACATCAACGGTCGCCAGCGATTCATCCACAAAGAACGTGTGCAGACCGCGCACGGTCGACAGCATTCGAGCGACCGACGATGCCGCGAGTGGACGCCCCACATCAGCACGCAAGCGGTGCGCAAAAGCTGTCACATCATCCGCGGTAATCGCGTCGGGCGTCGAAATATTGTGTTCGCCCAGAAACCCGAGATAGGACTCGAGATCTCGGCGGTAGGCCGCCAACGTGTTCGCAGACAGCCCACGTTCAATAGCCAAATGACGGAGGTAACGCTCAGAGGCGACCGCGATCGCATTGCCCGCCCCGGCTCGTGTCGACTCACTCATCTGGCTCGGCTGCTCGCGCTGGTTACTGGTCGTAGTTTCGTGGATGCCGCGGCCACGGCTCATCGGCATCGCCGAGCGTGTTCCAGCCTCGGTCGCGCCCGAGATGGGCCGCAAGCAGTCCCACACACAGGATCGAGTTTTGGACACGACGGTCCAGTACTGCTTCGACGGCGTCTTCCAGCGGAACCCACCGCATTTCGATGCCAGCTTCTTCCGCAGAGCGGTCGAAAGTGTCGCCTGTGATGCTCACGCCGCGTGCCAAGTAGATGCGCACCGCTTCGTTGCTTCCCCCTGGCGAGGTCAACATTTCGCTGAGCACATTCCACGACTCGGCCTGCAAATCGGTCTCTTCGGCGAATTCTCGCTGCGCAGCACGCAGCGGTGACTCGTTAACGACGTCGAGCAGGCCGGCAGGCAATTCCCAGTCACGCAGGCGCACCGGATGCCGGTATTGCTTGATGAGGAGAACCCGGTCACGCTCATCGATCGCCAGCACCGCAACGGCACCCGTGTGATTCACGAACTCCCGGGTGATCGCTGAGCCATCGAGGTCAAAACTTTCACGGTCAACATTCCACACGTGACCGGCGAACACCGTTTCCGTGTTCAGCAGTCGTGGCGTGACACGATCGTCACTGAGTTCGTTATGCATCGTCCTGCTCAGTCACCTCAAAGAGGCGACTGGACTTCTGACGTTCGAGCGCTGCCGCAACAAGCCCACGGAACAGCGGGTGTGCACGGTTCGGGCGCGACAGCAATTCGGGGTGCGCCTGAGTTCCCACGTAGAACGGGTGAACGTCGCGGGGCAGCTCAACGAATTCGACGAGGGTGCGGTCGGGTGAGATTCCCGAGAACGTGAGTCCGGCATCCGCAATCTTCTGGCGGTATTCGTTGTTCACTTCGTAACGGTGACGGTGACGCTCGGCGGCGGTCGGGGCGCCGTAGATTTCTTCGACAATCGATCCGGGTTCGAGGTTGGCATTGTAGAGACCGAGGCGCATGGTTCCGCCGAGGTCTCCCCCGGCAAGGATGTCGACCTGCTCAGCCATTGTCGCGATGACGGGGAACTTGCTGTCGGGATCGAACTCGGTGGAGGATGCGCCCTCGAGGCCCGCCATGTCGCGAGCGTATTCGATGACCATGCACTGCAAACCGAGGCAGATACCGAGGGCCGGGATGCCGTTCTCGCGCACGAACTTGAGGGCGCCGAGCTTGCCCTCAATGCCGCGCACGCCGAATCCACCCGGAACAATGATGCCGTCGAGATCAGAGAGATGCTTGGCAGCACCTTCAGGCGTTTCGCATTCGTCGGAGGCAACCCAGCGGATGTTGACCTTCGCGTTGTTGGCGAATCCACCGGCCCGAAGGGCTTCGGTGACCGAAAGGTAGGCGTCAGGAAGGTCGATGTATTTGCCGACGAGACCGATCGTCGTTTCGTGCTTAGGGTTGTGCACTGCTTCGAGAACTTCGCTCCAGCCATCCCAATTCACCGACTTAGCTTCGAGGCCGAGCTGGTTGATGATGTAGGCGTCGAGTCCCTGGCTGTGCAGCATTTCGGGGATGTCGTAGATGCTCGACGCGTCGGTGGCGTTAACGACGGCATCCTCTTCGACGTCACACATCAGCGCGATTTTGCGCTTGTTGGATTCGGAGACGGGGCGGTCGCTGCGCAGCACCAGCGCGTCGGGCTGGATGCCGATCGAGCGCAGTGCAGCAACGGAGTGCTGGGTGGGCTTGGTCTTTTGTTCCCCGGATGCTGCCATGAAGGGCACGAGCGAGACGTGCACGAAGAACACATTTTTGCGGCCTAGTTCGTGGCGAACCTGGCGAGCCGATTCGATGAAGGGCAGGCTTTCGATGTCGCCGACGGTTCCCCCGATTTCGGTGATGATCACGTCGGGCTGCGGGTTGTCATCGTTGAAAGGCCCTGCGGCCTGCAGGCGCATACGGCGCTTAATCTCATCGGTGATGTGCGGGATGACTTGCACGGTGTCGCCGAGGTATTCGCCGCGGCGTTCTTTGGCGATCACTTCAGAGTAGATCTGGCCGGTGGTGACGTTGGCCGCCTGGTTGAGCTTGATGTCGAGGAAGCGCTCGTAGTGTCCGATATCGAGGTCGGTTTCGGCACCATCGTCGGTGACGAAGACTTCACCGTGTTGGAAGGGGTTCATGGTTCCGGGATCCACATTCAGATAGGGATCCAGCTTCTGCATGACGACGCGGAGCCCGCGTGCTGTCAGCAGGTTTCCGAGACTCGCCGCCGTGAGGCCTTTGCCGAGAGAAGAGACGACTCCTCCGGTGACGAAGATGTGCTTTGTTACGACCGCGTTTTTATTGTCCACCACGGGGTTCTATCGTATCCGACGACAGACGTTTATGTCGCGGGGTCGGGGCGTTTCGTTATCGGCTTAACAGCATCATGCCGCCGTGCGGCGAGAACCTGCCGCCGTATTTATCGGTTGGCGTGCTCGAGTTCGTGCGCGGTGTGGATGAGTTCACGCGCGTGGGCAAGTCCCGATTCGGAGTCGGGAAGGCCCGAGAGCAGTCGCGCCATTTCGGCGATGCGCGCTTCCCCTTCAAGCTTGTGGACGCTGGATGCCGTCACTGAGCCGTCGTCGCCTTTGATGACACTGAGATGGTTGTCGGCAAACGCGGCAACCTGGGCCAGGTGAGTGACCACGATCACTTGGGCGGTGCGGCTGAGCTGAGCTAACCGTTTGCCAATTTCGATGGCGGCGGCTCCCCCAACTCCGGCATCAACTTCATCGAAGATGAAGGTGGGCACGGGGTCATTGCCGGCAATGACAACTTCGATGGCAAGCATGACCCGCGAGAGCTCGCCACCGGATGCACCCTTTCCGAGTGGGCGCGGCGGTGCTCCGGGGTGTGGACGCAGCAGAATTGACACTTCGTCTTTGCCATTGAATGAGTAGTCGCTGCGGTCTTCGACGGTCACGACGATTTCGGCGTTAGCCATGGCCAGTTGGGCGAGCTCGCTGGTCACGTCGGCGGAGAGCCGTTGGGCACTGCTCGTGCGCACATCGCTCACCTGGGCTGCGAGGGCGATGAGCTCGGCCTGATCTGCTTCTACCTGTGCGCGCAGGGTATCGATGCGCGTGGAGTCGTTGTCGAGCTCGAGCAAACGTTGGCTGCCGGTGTCGAGCAGGTCAATAACATCGTCGAGGCTGTGACCGTGTTTGCGCACGAGGGCCGCAAGTTGGCTGCGGCGTTCTTCTACTTGTTCAAGTTCGCGGCTGCCATCACTGTCGAGGCTGGCGAGGTAGCCAGAGAGGTCGGTGGCGATTTCGCCGAGGGTGATGGATGCTGCCGCCAACGCTTCGGCAATGGAAGCGAGTTGAGCGTCGTGCTCAGCAACCCGCTCAAGCCCGCGGTGGGCCGAGGCAAGCTGGGCAACCACATCGGAGCTGTCGTCTGCCGCATCCGCCGATAACACCGCGTGGGCACCTTCTGCCGCGAGGCGCAGCCCTTCAAGGTTCGCGAGTCGATCGGCGCGTTCCATCAGCTCAACGTCTTCGCCACGGCGAACGTCAGCCGCCTCGATCTCTTCGATAGCGACGCGGAGCTCTTCGGCTTCACGACTGCGCAGATCACCTTCGGCGACGAGAACGTCAAGTTCACCCTGGGCCGACTGCCACCGGCGGAAGACAGTGTGGTACTGCCCGAGCACGGTGGCGAGTTCGATTCCCGCGAAGCGGTCAAGTGCGTTGCGTTGTGCTGTCGACGATTTGAGTCGTATTTGGTCGGATTGCCCGTGTACGACAACCAGTTGATCGCCGAGTTCGGTGAGCACGCCGACTGGTGCGCTTCGACCACCGACAACGGCGCGACTGCGGCCTTCACGCGACACGGTGCGCACGAGCAGGAGTTCGCCGTCATCAAGATCGCCACCGGCATCTCGCACGCGTTCGGCAACGGCTGACTGCGGGTCGATTACCCAGCGACCTTCGACGGATGCTTGATCACTGTCTGCGCGGATCGCGGCAGCATCGGCGCGCTCCCCCAGCAGTAGTCCGAGGGCGGTAACCACCATTGTTTTGCCGGCACCGGTTTCGCCAGTGAGCGCCGTAAAGCCGGGTCCAAGCGGAAGGCGTGCCGACGCGATCACTCCGAGATCGCGAATGGAGATCTCTTCGATCACGAGCGGGGTCCCTCTTCCGAAGTTGGTCCACGCCATCCGTACACAGGCAGGTTGAACTTCTTGACGAGTCGATCAGTGAATGGCCCCTGCGCAAGCCGGGCGAGGCGCACGGGCACCGGTGATCGCCGCACGATCACTCGGGCACCGCGGGGCAAATCGTGTGCGCGTCGTCCGTCGCACCACAGCACACCGATTCCCATATTGCGGTCCATCACTTCAACGGCAAGCGCGGAGTCTGGTCCGACGACGATGGGGCGGGCGAATAGTGCGTGGGCGCTGAGAGGAACAAGCAAGATGGCGTCTAGGCTCGGCCACACGATGGGGCCACCCGCCGAGAACGCGTAGGCGGTAGAGCCGGTGGGGGTTGACATGACGACACCATCGCACCCAAAGGATGAGAGGGGGCGGCCGTCGACCTCAATCACCACTTCGAGCATCCGCTCACGGCTCGCTTTTTCGACTGTGGCTTCGTTGAGCGCCCACGTTTCGTAGACGACCTCGGAGTTGACTTTCACTCGCACGGACAGCGTCATGCGCTCTTCAACGAGATAATCGCGGGCTAGTGCGCGTTCGACGGTAGAGGTGAGTTCTTCGCGTTCGCTCTCGGCCAGAAACCCGACGTGGCCGAGGTTCACCCCCAACAGAGGCGCACTGCATCCACGAGTCAGTTCTGCCGCGCGAAGGATCGTTCCATCCCCACCCAGCACTATGACGAGTTCGAGCTCCCCCGTCTCAACCTCATTCCCGAGGCGAGAAACGGGAGCCAAATCTGGCTCAGCCTGAAGAATTGTGTCGTAGCTGTCGGGCGCCAGTACGGGAGTGAGCCCATCACGGATGAGCTGTCGGCACACCGCAATGGCTGCCGTCAACGACTCAGCGCGACCAGTGTGCGCAATAACGAGGATGTGACGATCAGAAGCGTGAGAGTTCTCGGACTGCACCGTGCCCCTCTCATTCGCAGTGATGGTTAGTAGTGATGATAGAAACCTGCGTTAACCATTCTGTCGGATTCCCGCCGCCAAGTACGCCCTGCAAGTGATTCTGGGGATTTTATGGTGGAAGTCGTGAGGTCGCACTCAGCGCCCCTGATACCTCTAGGGGTATCGTGGGGCCAAACGTGACTACATGCGTGACTACATGCGTGATTACATGAAAGGAACGAGATCTGATGATGTGGGGCTACGGAAATATGGGATGGGCCTGGGGATACGGGCTGCTGGCACTAGCAGGCGTCGCCTTGCTCATCTATGTCATTGTTCGTTTAGCGTCGAACAGGTCCGGGAGCGACAACACACGATCTGCTTCGCGGCCCGCCGGCTCCTCCACTGCGAAACGAATCCTCGAGGAGCGTTTCGCGCGTGGGGAGCTCACCGCGGAACAGTACCGTGAACAGTTGCGGGTCCTCGACGAATCCCCATAATGCCCACGTTCAGTCGCCGTAACGCCCTGATCCTCGGAGGTGTCGGAATTACGGGTACGGCTGTGGGCGCAACCGGATTCTTCGTCAATCAACGCCTTTCGTCCCGCTCGTCGCAGGCAACAACATCCGGAAATTCCCTCATCGAGCCCACCGAGCTACAAAGCGTCGATGGCGCCCTCGCCGTTTCCCTCGAGTCATCTCCCCAGCAGGTGAGTATCGCCGGCCGTAACGTGCAAGCGCTGAGTTACAACGGCGGCGTGCCCGGCCCTACGTTGCGCGTTCGACCGGGAGACACCCTCAGCGTGAGCCTTCGAAATGGCCTGAAAGACCCCAGCAACCTCCATGTCCACGGCCTCCACGTGTCGCCCGAGGGCACAAGCGACAACGTGTTCGTCACCGTCGAAGCGGGCGACTCCTTCGATTACCAGTACGAACTGCCCGCCGATCACCCTCCGGGCGTTTATTGGTATCACCCACACCACCACGGATTCGTCGCCGACCAAGTGTTCAGCGGCCTGTATGGCGCCATCATCGTCGAAGACCCCGATGCCATCCCTGTAGAGCGGGAGCGCGTGCTCGTCATCTCCGACATCACTTTCGATTCCGCCGGAAATATTCCCCCGGCGACGCCAATGGACACGATGTCTGGACGTGAGGGAGAGCTCGTCCTCGTCAACGGACAACTCACCCCCGGAATGGATGCCCGCCCCGGCGAACGAGAACGATGGCGCATCGTCAATGCGTGCGTATCCCGCTACCTGCGACTGCGCCTCGATGGTCAGCAGTTGACCCTCCTCGGTATCGACTCCGGGCGTTTCGAATCCGCGCATGAGATTGACGAGGTCGTACTAGCGCCAGGCAACCGAGCAGATCTCGTCGTCACCGGAAGTGCTGGTAACGCCACGCTGAGCGCCCTCCCCTACGACCGCGGATCAGCCGGCGGAATGATGATGGGAAGCCGCAACTCTCGTAGCGCCGACGAAATCGTGCTGGCCACATTCACCGTGGCGGGTGACACCGTTGCCCCAGTCGCCGCGATACCCATGCAAGCGGTTCAACGCGACCTCCGCAGCGCTACCGTAACCGCCCGGCGCGAACTGGTCTTCGCAATGGGAATGGGAATGGGCGGTGGCATGATGTCCCCCACAATCAACGGTCGCGCATTCGATGCCAGCCGAATCGATACGACCGTGCAATTCGGCAGCGTGGAGGAATGGCTGCTGACAAATACCAGCACCCTCGATCATCCGCTCCACCTCCACGTGTGGCCGATGCAGATCGTCGAACAGGATGGGCGCCCCGTCGACACCATGATGTGGCAGGACGTCGTGAACATTCCTGCCCGCAGCACCACGCGCGTGCGGATCGCGTTTGACGACTTCAGCGGAAAAACCGTGTACCACTGCCACATTCTCGACCACGAAGACAACGGGATGATGGGAATCATCAACGCAAACTGACAATAAGGAGAAACGCATGAACTATGCACACACAATCACCATTTCATTGCCCCACGAGGAAGCAGTCTCTAGGGTGAAGCAAGAACTCGCAAATCAAGGGTTTGGCGTTCTTTCGGAAATCGACATCCATGCCACTTTCGAAGCGAAGCTTGGCGTCGAAAGCGCACAGACGCTCGGCGACTACGTGATCTTGGGCGCGTGCAACCCGCTCCTCGCTGAACAGGCACTCGCTGCGGACCCCGACATGGGATTGCTGCTGCCGTGCAACGTGGTCATCCGACGAAGCCCGTCGGCACACACCACCACGGTTCAAGCCATCAACCCGCAAACGATGGTGCAGCTGAGCGAAGCACCGGAAATCCAGAACGTTGCAGACCACGCCGATGAACGTCTTCTCGCCGCGCTGGCCGCTCTCGAAGGAGAGAAAGCTGCAAATAGCTAGAGGTTCTCAGGATCTGGGGCTTCTCAGCAGCTAAGGGTTCTCAGGAACTAAGCGATAGCGGAGACGCGGCCTCGCCACTCTGTCGGGTTGCTACCCGATCGTGCGCTCAACCAGACCAGATACTCACGGTTTCCGGCATTCCCGGCGATTGGTGAGGAGATGACGCCTGCCGTGCCGAGCCCCACATCCCACGCCGCCCAAAGCACACCCATAATTGCTTCGTCCCGCAGCGCCGCTCCGTGCACGATTCCTTCGCGAATATTGGTGCGGCCCACCTCAAACTGTGGCTTCACGAGCACAACGTAGTCTGCGGCATCCCCGACCGACGCGTGAAGGGCCGGCAGTACGGTGCGCAGCGAGATGAACGACAGATCAGAAACCACGAGCGTGGGAGTCTCGGATGTCCCACTCAGCTCAGCAAGCGACGCGGCGGTGAGATAACGAGCGTTCTCGCGCTCAACCACGCGCACTCGATCATCTGAGCGGATCAGGTCAACGAGTTGACCGTGCCCCACATCAAGCGCGATTACTTCACGGGCGCCGCGTTCGAGCAACACTTGCGTGAAGCCTCCCGTGGACGCGCCTACATCGAGGGCGAGCCTCCCGCTGGCGTCAATACCAAAGGAATCGAGAGCGGCGACGAGTTTGTGGGCGGCCCGACTCACATAGTGATCGGTCTCGGCAACCATGATCGCCTGCGTTTCCGTCACTGGCGTCGACGCTTTCGGCACCGCAACCCCCTCGACCGTCACAAGGTTGTCAGCGATGAGCTTCGCGGCGTGCGTGCGTGATCGTGCAAGACCACGTGCCGCCAACGCAGCATCGAGGCGCATGTTAGCCATGGCGCGGGAACGAGTCCCTACCCTCAAGCTGCTGCTGCAGTTCGTCATGAATCTGCGTGAAGGCGGCCGCTCTCGACTCAAGCGGCTGATCCTCGATCAGGCTTAGTCGTGACATCAGTCCGTCGACGGGTGATTCATCGCTCATACTCACGAATATAGCTCCGCGGGCACCTCAAGGGCGTAGATGGTGCTCCCTGAGTTCCAAATTGCTGCGGATCCTGCCCGCAATCGGTCGATGGATGTTCCGGCCGACGTTACCGTTAATCGCTGCGCTTCGAGGCGCACTGTCGCCGTTCCCACTGTCGTCACCACGGCGGCGCCGTCTCGCGTGACCACGGTCTCGGGATATGGCTCATGCAGCCCCCGCAGGTCGTCGACGATCATCGTCGGACGCTGTTCCGGGACTGCTGCGAGCACTTGCTTTGCTTGGTCGATGCCCGTGAGCACGAGCAGTGAGGGAATGCCGGCTTTGTTCGCGCCCAGAATATCGGTGTCGAGGCGGTCGCCAATCATCAACGCTTCGCGCGACGCATAGCGGGTGAATGCTTCTTCGAAGATGGCGACTTCTGGCTTTCCGGCCACGATCGGCAGTCGACCAATCGCAGTGTGCACCGCAGAGACGAGTGTGCCGTTTCCGGGCGCTGTTCCGCGTGCTTGGGGAATTGTCCAGTCAGTGTTTGTTGCGATCCACGGGATGCCGGCGTCGCCACCTTTGAGGGCAAACGCAGCTTCGGCAAGGTGCACCCACGCCACGTCAGGGGCAAAGCCCTGCACGACTGCGGCCGGTGAATCTTCTGCCGAGCGTGTGACGACGAATCCGGACTTCTCGATTTCGCTCGTGAGCCCATCTCCCCCAACGACCATCACCGTCGATCCTGCAGGAACAAGCTCGCGAAGCAACGCCATGGCTGCCTGTGGCGACGTCACAACATCGTTCGGTTCCACGTGCAGCCCGAGCTCGCTCAGATGAGTGGCGACGGATGCGTCGGTGCGCGAAGCATTATTGGTGATGTAGGCAACCTGTGCACCCTCAATCGCGTTGATGCTGTCGACGGCATACTCGATCGCATCCTGCCCCCGATAGACAACGCCATCGAGGTCTGCCAGAACCAGCGTGATGCCAGTCAGGGGTGTCCTAATCGACACGCTCCCCGCTTTCGCCTTCGTTCCCGTCCGCTTCGTCAGTGCTGCCCACAGGCCCATCGGCATTCTCAATTTCTGTTGTGCCTACCGCATCAGCATCAGCATCATTCTCAATCGACACTGCCGCGCCATCGAACGATGACTCATCGAACTCAAGCTCTTCTTCAATGATCTCTATGGTGGCGTCGCCATCATCGTCAAGCGCATCGGCTGCGATATCGGCGCGCTCAAACCAGGTCGCTGCTTCTTCTGCGCGGCCGAGTTCTTCGAGCACGGTGCCATAGGCGCCAAAGAGTGCGGGGCTGTAGCTGAACGCTTTCGTGGGGTCGAGCTGCGGAATCTGCAGCTCAACGAGTGCTTCTTCGGCCTGACCAAGGTCAAGTCGTGCACCAGACATGGCGATCGCAAGTTCGACCTGCACGGGAGTTGACAGGGTGCTGCGGCGCACAGAGCGACCTAGTTCAAGCGCACGCTCGGGGCGCTCGAGGCCACGTTCGCTATCAACCATCATGGGCAGTTGGTCGTCGCGACCAGAGATGCGTCGGTAGGTGCGCAGTTCGCGCAGTGCAAGTGCGTAGTCCTCAGTGGCATAGGCGGTGATAGCGAGTGTTTCGCGCACAACACCGATACGACCGGCACGACGTGCGGCCGAGATCGCATGTTGGTGGGCAAGCTCTGGATCGCTTTCGATCAGCTGCGAGACCATCACGAGGTGCAGTGCGACGCCGTCAGCATTTTCTTTGCTCAGAGTTTTGAGCTCATTGAGTGCAATACGGTCAAGCATCTTCGGAGTGATGCCCTCGGGGATCTCCGGTGCCTGATGAAAGGCACGGACTGAGCGGATGCCGAAGGGGTCGCGATCTTCTTCTGGCTCGCGTTCGCTGGCGTTGAAGTCTCCGCGTGCGGGCGCACCGCCTTTGGTCCACAAGCGTTTCTCGGGGGGCCCGTCGCTGCGACCGGCCCCGCGATCGGGTCGTCCTCCGCGTTCCGGGCGACCGGAGCCGTCGTTGCGCTGGGCACGAGCTGGGCGATCGCTGCCCTCGGGGCGCCCTGATCGGTCGCTGCGGTCAGGTCGAGCTGAGCGGTCTGGGCGGCCATCGTTCGAACGCTGCGGCCGGCTATCGCGGTCACCTGAGCGCTGCGGCCGGCTATCGCGGTCACCTGAAGAGTCCCGTCGAGGAGCTCGGTCGTCACGACCGGCGTTATCGCGACGGGGTGCACGGTCGTCACGACCGGCGTTATCGCGACGGGGTGCACGGTCGTCACGACCGGCGTTATCGCGACGGGGTGCACGGTCGTCACGACCGGCGTTATCGCGACGCGGTGCACGGTCGTCTCCGCCGTTGGACCCGTATCTAGGCTTGCGGTCGTCGCCGGATGGCGCGCCATCGCGGGGTGGTCGGCGGTCGTCGCTGTCGGGCTTGGCCCGCCAGGGTCGGTCGGAGCCGGATGCTGGCTTGCCGCGAGCTGGGCCACCCGCAGCGTTGTCGCGGCGTGGCCTTCCATCGCTTGGCCGTCCCTCACCTGGGCGCCCACCGGTGGGTCGACCACCAGATCGTGGCGCGCCAGAGCGGTTTCCGTGGGGTCGGCTATCGCGACGTCCATCATTACCTGACGAATCACTCACTCGTTGCTCCTGAATTTTTGTGGGGACTTAACGCAAAATGGCCACCCGCTGTGTCTATTAAACACAGTGGTGGCCATTTCACAATTGAAGTCCGGCGGTGTCCTACTCTCCCACAAGGTCCCCCTTGCAGTACCATCGGCGCAGAGAGTCTTAGCTTCCGGGTTCGGAATGTAACCGGGCGTTTCCCTCTCGCTATGGCCGCCGAAACACTATTGATTTATGTATCAGTCTGGGCCAGAAACATACCCGGACACTCATCGTGAGGATGGGTGCCTGGCTGTGTTAGCTGGGCGCAGTTCCCGACCGTAAATCGGGAACCACAAAGTGGACGCGAGAATTCTTCTCATTCACCATTCGAAGTCCTAAGACTTCCAGTGAGGTGGGGTGTTATCAATTTATCGACTTATTAGTACTGGTCAGCTTCACAGGTCGTTAGTCCCTGCTTCCACATCCAGCCTATCAACGCAGTAGTCTAGCTGCGAGTCTCTCGGCCTAAGCCATGGAAATCTCATCTTGAAGCTGGCTTCCCGCTTAGATGCTTTCAGCGGTTATCCATTCCGAACGTAGCTAATCAGCGGTGCTCCTGGCGGAACAACTGACACACCAGAGGTTCGTCCATCCCGGTCCTCTCGTACTAGGGATAGATCTTCTCAAATTTCCTGCGCGCGCAGAGGATAGGGACCGAACTGTCTCACGACGTTCTAAACCCAGCTCGCGTACCGCTTTAATGGGCGAACAGCCCAACCCTTGGGACCTACTCCAGCCCCAGGATGCGACGAGCCGACATCGAGGTGCCAAACCATGCCGTCGATATGGACTCTTGGGCAAGATCAGCCTGTTATCCCCGAGGTACCTTTTATCCGTTGAGCGACAGCGCTTCCACAAGCCACTGCCGGATCACTAGTCCCGACTTTCGTCCCTGCTCGACTTGTCAGTCTCACAGTCAAGCTCCCTTGTGCACTTACACTCGACACCTGATTACCAACCAGGTTGAGGGAACCTTTGGGCGCCTCCGTTACTTTTTGGGAGGCAACCGCCCCAGTTAAACTACCCACCATGCACTGTCCCTGAACCGGATCACGGTTCGAAGTTAGATATCCAATTTGACCAGAGTGGTATTTCAACAATGACTCCACCTGAACTAGCGTCCAAGCTTCACAGTCTCCCACCTATCCTACACAGGCCAAACCGAACACCAATACAAAGCTATAGTAAAGGTCACGGGGTCTTTCCGTCCTTCTGCGCGTAACGAGCATCTTTACTCGTAGTGCAATTTCGCCGAGTTCGCGGTTGAGACAGCTGGGAAGTCGTTACGCCATTCGTGCAGGTCGGAACTTACCCGACAAGGAATTTCGCTACCTTAGGATGGTTATAGTTACCACCGCCGTTTACTGGGGCTTAAATTCACAGCTTCGCCTTACAGCTAACCGTTCCTCTTAACCTTCCAGCACCGGGCAGGCGTCAGTCCGTATACATCGTCTTGCGACTTAGCACGGACCTGTGTTTTTAGTAAACAGTCGCTTCCCACTGGTCTCTGCGGCCCTGCAGCGCTCCCGGAGCAAGTCCGTTCACGCCTTAGGCCCCCCTTCTCCCGAAGTTACGGGGGCATTTTGCCGAGTTCCTTAACCACGATTCTCTCGATCTCCTTGGTATTCTCTACCTGATCACCTGAGTCGGTTTGGGGTACGGGTAACTTGAACCTCGCGTCGATGCTTTTCTTGGCAGCATAGGATCACTGATTTCGTCTTGACGACTACCCATCGGGTCTCAGGCTTAATGAACGACGGATTTGCCTATCGTTCGCCCTACATCCTTAGACCGGGACAACCATCGCCCGGCTCAGCTACCTTCCTGCGTCACACCTGTTAATACGCTAACCGCACCAGAATAGGGTCGTACGCTAGGCCCCACGCCTCACCCCGAAGGGATCGGTCTAGGGGATTCAGATACTTAGCATTACTGGATTAGTTTGGGCGGTTCTTCGTCAGTACGGGAATATCAACCCGTTGTCCATCGACTACGCCTGTCGGCCTCGCCTTAGGTCCCGACTTACCCAGGGCGGATTAGCCTGGCCCTGGAACCCTTGATCATTCGGAGGACGGGTTTCTCGCCCGTCTTTCGCTACTCATGCCTGCATTCTCACTCGTGTGGCGTCCACGGCTGGTTTACACCGCCGCTTCACTCGCCACACGACGCTCTCCTACCACTCCGTACGGCTGAACCACGAAGGCTTACCTAAAATACGAAATCTACAACTTCGGTGGTGTGCTTGAGCCCCGTTACATTGTCGGCGCGGAATCACTTGACCAGTGAGCTATTACGCACTCTTTCAAGGGTGGCTGCTTCTAAGCCAACCTCCTGGTTGTCTGTGCAACTCCACATCCTTTCCCACTTAGCACACGCTTGGGGACCTTAGTTGGTAGTCTGGGCTGTTACCCTCTCGACGATGAAGCTTATCCCCCACCGTCTCACTGCTGCGCTCTCACTTACCGGCATTCGGAGTTTGGCTAACGTCAGTAACCTTTTAGGGCCCATCAGCTATCCAGTAGCTCTACCTCCGGCAAGAAACACGCAACGCTGCACCTAAATGCATTTCGGAGAGAACCAGCTATCACGAAGTTTGATTGGCCTTTCACCCCTATCCACAGCTCATCCCCTCCATTTTCAACTGAAGTGGGTTCGGTCCTCCACGCGCTCTTACACGCGCTTCAACCTGGCCATGGATAGATCACTTCGCTTCGGGTCTAGAACCAGCGACTAAAACGCCCTATTAAGACTCGCTTTCGCTACGGCTGCCCCACACGGGTTAACCTCGCCACTGATCACTAACTCGCAGGCTCATTCTTCAAAAGGCACGCTGTCACCCCTACTAAGGAGGCTCCAACGGTTTGTAAGCAAACGGTTTCAGGTACTATTTCACTCCCCTCCCGGGGTACTTTTCACCTTTCCCTCACGGTACTTGTCCGCTATCGGTCATCTGGAAGTATTTAGGCTTATCAGGTGGTCCTGACAGATTCACACGGGATTTCTCGGGCCCCGTGCTACTTGGGATACTCTTCGAACCATTGACACATTTCGACTACGGGGCTGGCACCCGCTATGGCGTGGCTTTCAATCCACTTCGTCTATATATCGTTGTAATTCTTGCTGTACGGCAGTAACAGCCAAAAAGTCCCACTACCCCGACCATGCAACGCCTGCCGGCTATCACACATGATCGGTTTGGCCTCTTCCGGTTTCGCTCGCCACTACTAACGGAATCACGGTTGTTTTCTCTTCCTGTGGGTACTGAGATGTTTCACTTCCCCACGTTCCCTCTACCCGCCCTATATATTCAGGCGGGAGTCACTGAGTCGTCTTACAACGCCCAGCGGGGTTTCCCCATTCGGAAATCCTCGGATCACAGCTCTATTATCAGCTCCCCGAGGCTTATCGCAGATTTATACGTCCTTCTTCGGCTCCAGATGCCAAGGCATCCACCGTTTGCTCTTAGAAAATTGATTATCACATGAGTATAAGAATCGATCGCAACACCAAAGTGTTGAGATTGACCAATGAACTCCCACAACCGAAGTTGCGAAAAGTTATTGTTATTTATGTGATCCGACCTTTCGGTCGAATCTAAGATGCTCGCGTCCACTGTGTAGTTCTCAAAATACGGGCGGTATCCTCCACCACCCCCGACACGTCGGAGATGACACCAGGATCCATCAGACCCAGACACCCTTTCGAGTGTCTCAAGTCCTAAGGTACGAAACCGAATCTTTCAATCCGGGCCCGGTCCCTCAGGACCCAACAACGTGCACAGACCAGCACCACCATCTCCCCTCGTTCCTACCAACAACGTTGGTGTACTGAAGAGAAAACAGATCCTCTGATCACAATGTCAATGTTCCACCCATGAGCGCCGTCCATCCCGAACAGGATGGTACGACTTGGCAAGTAACTCCATGGACTCGCGAACTGTAAACAGGAACGCTCCCCCACGGCTTGCACATGCTCCTTAGAAAGGAGGTGATCCAGCCGCACCTTCCGGTACGGCTACCTTGTTACGACTTAGTCCTAATCACCAATCCCACCTTCGACAGCTCCTCCCCTTGCGGGTTAGGCCACTGGCTTCGGGTGTTACCGACTTTCATGACTTGACGGGCGGTGTGTACAAGGCCCGGGAACGTATTCACCGCAGCGTTGCTGATCTGCGATTACTAGCGACTCCGACTTCATGAGGTCGAGTTGCAGACCTCAATCCGAACTGAGACCGACTTTTTGGGATTCGCTCCACCTTGCGGTATTGCAGCCCTTTGTATCGGCCATTGTAGCATGCGTGAAGCCCAAGACATAAGGGGCATGATGATTTGACGTCATCCCCACCTTCCTCCGAGTTGACCCCGGCAGTCTCCTTTGAGTTCCCACCATTACGTGCTGGCAACAAAGAACGAGGGTTGCGCTCGTTGCGGGACTTAACCCAACATCTCACGACACGAGCTGACGACAACCATGCACCACCTGTTTACGAGTGTCCAAAGAGTGAACTATTTCTAGCCCGTTCTCGTATATGTCAAGTCTTGGTAAGGTTCTTCGCGTTGCATCGAATTAATCCGCATGCTCCGCCGCTTGTGCGGGCCCCCGTCAATTCCTTTGAGTTTTAGCCTTGCGGCCGTACTCCCCAGGCGGGGAACTTAATGCGTTAGCTGCGACACAGAAACCGTGGAATGGTCCCTACATCTAGTTCCCAACGTTTACGGCATGGACTACCAGGGTATCTAATCCTGTTCGCTCCCCATGCTTTCGCTCCTCAGCGTCAGTTACGGCCCAGAGATCTGCCTTCGCCATCGGTGTTCCTCCTGATATCTGCGCATTCCACCGCTACACCAGGAATTCCAATCTCCCCTACCGCACTCTAGTCTGCCCGTACCCACTGCAGGCTGGAGGTTGAGCCTCCAGTTTTCACAGCAGACGCGACAAACCGCCTACGAGCTCTTTACGCCCAATAATTCCGGATAACGCTTGCACCCTACGTATTACCGCGGCTGCTGGCACGTAGTTAGCCGGTGCTTTTTCTGCAGGTACCGTCACTTTCGCTTCTTCCCTACTAAAAGAGGTTTACAACCCGAAGGCCGTCGTCCCTCACGCGGCGTTGCTGCATCAGGCTTTCGCCCATTGTGCAATATTCCCCACTGCTGCCTCCCGTAGGAGTCTGGACCGTGTCTCAGTTCCAGTGTGGCCGGTCACCCTCTCAGGCCGGCTACCCGTCGTAGGCTTGGTGAGCTATTACCTCACCAACTACCTGATAGGCCGCGAGTCCATCCTTGACCGAAATTCTTTCCAACTCCTAGCCATGCGGCTGAAGCTCGTATCCAGTATTAGACGTCGTTTCCAACGCTTATTCCAGAGTCAAGGGCAGGTTACTCACGTGTTACTCACCCGTTCGCCACTAATCCACCAGAGCAAGCTCCAGCTTCATCGTTCGACTTGCATGTGTTAAGCACGCCGCCAGCGTTCATCCTGAGCCAGGATCAAACTCTCCATAAATGTTTGATAGCAACCACAGACCAAAGCCTGCAGAAGCACATCTTGTGCAAAGACTGACCGGAATAGGTCAGAACCTTGCAAGTTTGAAACTGACAGAACAAATCAATACTGACTTGCTTTGTTGTTTATATCTTTTCCAAAGGAATCCGCTGCACCCTCACAACCAACCCGAAATAGGTTGATCACAAAAAGCACAGTCGGGTTTTTGGCATTTGACATTGTGCACGCTGTTGAGTTCTCAAGGATCGGACGCTCCTGACCTCCACCGAAAACGGCTTCACCCCAGGGCAACAAAACCTGTGTAAGCGCCCCCCGCAAAACTGCAGAAGGCAACCTGTCTAACTTACCAGCTTCACCATACTTGTCAAATCCGCCACCGTGAACCACACGGCACACAACAACAGACCAACACACGCATGAAGCGGGATGTCATCCAAAGGCCCGACACCGAAACTCACAAGAGGAATTCCGCTACCCGACCGGACTAAAACTATAACAGATTTAGAGGATGCTGGCCCCCACTTGAGGCCGGAAACCTAGCAGCAGAACTGCCCGGGTTATCCGCACCTTTGGGGTGACAAGAAAGAACTTTACGTGCACAATCCCCCACCCACCAAACCCTCCCCCATCCCGGGCGTGTCGCACCCCAACACCCACCAAAAGACAGGAGAGTAGCCCAACGTTGAGGTGAAAGTTGAGACTCGAAACAGCGAAGCGCCACTAGTCAGCGTCGCAGGCTCTAGCGACACCGAAACCTCATCACGAGCATCGGCATCGAAGAACTACGCTGCGAGATCACCACCGCCCACGATCCAGTTGTCGCCGTCACCAGCTGCCTCGCGAACCGCTGGCAGAGCATCCGCCACACGCCCCGGAAGGAGCAAAAGGTGGCTGATCATCGCTGGCTACCGCGAACAACCAGTCGAGTGGCTCGGCTTCATCAGCAATCCAACTACGAGGTGACGAAGATTCCCGCGAGAGTCTTTTTGCCCCGACGGAGCACCGCCACGTTTCCTGGCAAGAGGTCACTGCCAACGGTCGCCTTGTCATCCGCTACCGCAACGTTGTTGAGGTACACGCCACCCTGCGAGATCGCCCGACGGGCTTCGCTGGCGCTAGCAACCAACCCGGTGTCGACCAGCAGCTGCACTATCGTCGAATCGGTCGGCACCTCAACGTGCGAAAGCTCACGCAACGCGGCGGCAAGCGTGAGCTCATCGAGCGCGCTCAACTCCCCCTGACCAAAGAGCGCCGCCGACGCAGCAATAGCGGCCTCGGTCGCTACACGCCCATGCACTAGCGAGGTCACCTCGAACGCGAGAGTCTTCTGAGCTTCACGCTTGAACGGCGCATCGGCTACGGCAGTCTCGAGTTCGGTAATGCGCTCCCGCGAGAAGAACGTGAAGATCTTCAAGCGCTGCACAACATCGGCATCGTCGGTATTGAGCCAAAACTGGTAGAACGCGTACGGGCTCGTCATCGCGTCATCCAGCCAGACCGCGTTGCCCTCGCTCTTGCCGAACTTTGTGCCATCCGAGTTCGTGATCAGCGGAGTGCCGATCGCGTGAACGCTCACCCCTTCAGCCTTATGAATGAGATCCGTGCCGCTCGTCAGGTTGCCCCACTGGTCGCTGCCACCGGTCTGCAACACACAGTCGTAGCTGCGGTAGAGCTCGAGGTAATCCATTCCCTGCATCACCTGGTAACTGAACTCGGTGTAGCTAATGCCGGCGTCGCTGTTGAGACGCGCGCTGACGGCATCCTTTTTCAGCATCGTGCCGACACGGAAGTATTTGCCGACATCCCTCAAGAAATCGATGGCGCTCATCGGCGAGGTCCAGTCGAGGTTATTGACCATGCGCACAGCATTGTCACCCTCGGTGCTCAAAAACTTAGACACTTGGGCTTGCAGGTAACTGACCCACTCGGCAACAGTCTCGTTGTCATTGAGGGTGCGCTCCGCTGTGGGCCGGGGATCTCCGATGAGTCCGGTTGCTCCCCCAACAAGCCCTAACGGTTTGTGGCCGGCAAGTTGGAGGCGACGCAGCAACAGGAGTTGCACGAGGTTTCCGAGATGCAGACTCGGTGCCGTGGGGTCGAATCCGCAATAGTAGGTGATCGGTTCACCAGCGAGAAGTTCTGTGAGAGCATCCGCGTCGGTGGAAACGTGCACAAGTCCGCGCCAGGTGAGTTCATCCCACAAGCTCTCGAAGGAGCTGTCGTTACTTTGGCTGCTGAGTGATTCTGATGCTGTCGCTGACACGTCTTCAACCGTAGTGGAGGTTATGAGTGTTGATGACGAGCAGCCGCAGCAACGCTGGGAGACTGATTCTGTGAAATCAGTGGTGTGGGCCTGATATTCCGGAATCAATGCTGTAGCCTTTAGCCATGTTTGTGATTACCGCCGACCAACGAAACAGCAGACGCAGCACGGATGCCGTGGCCGAAGCTTTGACCCTGCTCAACGAGGAGAGGCGCGATGACCTCGCCCTTGCCGCCGAACGCACCGCCGGCGACGAAGTGCAAATGCTCCTGAACTCAGCACACGCCGCCCTTGAGATTGCTCTCGAACTAACCCGAACAGGCCAGTGGAGTGTTGGCATCGGAATCGGCAACGTACCCACCCCGTACGGCGCAACCGTACGGGCGACCAGTGGCCCAGCATTCATCGCCGCCCGCACCGCTATCGAGAGGGCAAAGAAAAGCCCAGCCAAGTGCTCTGTCGAATCGGACCCGTCGAGCGAACTCGCCCGCGACATCGACCCGCTTCTGGAACTGCTCATCCTGATGCGAAACCGTCGAACCGACAACGGCTGGCAACTCTACGACCTACTCGACACCGGAATCACCCAAGCAGACGCCGCCGAAAAGTTGGGCATCTCGCCCCAATCAGCAAGCCAACGCGCGCTCGTCGCCGGGCTCCGCACAGAAGAAGACGCAGTGGTGGCACTTGCCAACCTTCTCGACAGAGCACACAGTGACATAAACAACAGCAGCGCAGACAACGCTGCTGTCGACAAAGAAACTTCGCGCGACGCAGAGGAAGGTAGATCATGATCGGTTGGTGGATCGCGGTACTAGTTCTCACGATCGGTGCGATCGGTGCCGCCATGATCGCGGCGCGCACAGAAAAATACTGGCTCGCAACGGTCTCATTGGTGCCCGTTGCCGTTGCGCTCATCCTCGGCTCGACAGGAAACCCCCTCCCCGGAAACATGTCAGGCCTCGTCGTGCTGATGAGCGCTGCGCTCGTCGCGCTAGCCACAATCGCCGGCAGCCCACTCGTGGCACTCGCGCTCTCACTCGCTTCCTATCCGGCCCCGCGCGGAGAACACGGCGGAATCCTCGTGGCCGACGGTGACTCCCCCCTGCCCAAGCGTGAAGTACTGCGCGGCGGAACAACAATCGGCTACCTCGAGCGGTTCGCATTCATTGGATCGCTCATGGTCGGGCAACCCGGCGCTATCGCCGTCATCGTTGCGATCAAAGGCCTTGGCCGTTTCTCCGAACTCGAAAACGCTGCCGCCCGCGAACGATTCATCATCGGCACCCTCGTGAGTTTGGTGTGGGCCGGGCTCTGCACCGCCGCACTCCTCGTCGGGCGCTAGAACTCCACTTCGGGTGCTAAAGCTGTTCGTTGCGCGCCAGTTACTCGACTTCGGGTGGGCGCGGCTTCTCCACCCATGTCACTAGCACCACCGACACGATGATGAGCAACAGCCAAGAACCGAGCTTGGCGATAGACACCAGCTCCCAACCATCTGATTGGTTGGGATAAACCCACGCGTTCGACCAGGTCGCCACATTCTCGGCAACCCAAATGAACAAGGCCACCAACACAAACGACACCAGGATGGGCATCCGGAACCTTGCCCTCGACACCCGCACATGCATCACGGTGCGCCAATAAATCACAGCGACCGCGGCAAACAGGAACCAGCGTGCATCCACGATGAAGTGGTGGCTGAAAAAGTTGACGTAGATGAGGGCCGCCAAGATTGCCGTGATCCAGCGCCGCGGATAGCGGTCGAAACGCAACTCGAACAAACGGAAAACCCGCACCATGTACGAACCCACCGCGGCATACATGAACCCGCTATACAGCGGCACTCCGAAGACATGAAGAATGCCCTCGCCCTCATAGGTCCACGAGCCCACGTCGGTCTTGAAAATCTCCATCACCGTACCCACAACGTGGAACAGAATGATCACCCGCAACTCGCGCAGAGTCTCCAGCTTGAAGACCACCATGAGCACCTGGATCGTCAGCGCCGCCAGCACCAAAAAATCGTTGCGCGCCAGCGTCGCCGAATCCGGATACCAGAGCCTAGTAAGTACGAGCACCGCCAACAGCGCCCCACCGAACACGCACGCCCACGCCTGCTTGAGCACAAACACCGTGAACTCGATTGCCCACGCGCGCGCTCGACTTTGGTTCGGACTGGTTTGCCGATCGAGCGTGCGATGAGCCCACTCATCAATTCGCTGCTCCAGCGAAGTAAACCGGGCCATCAGCGGCGCTTGCGCTTCACGGCCGGCCGGTACGGGGACACGCTCGGCTCCCCCGGAATCCAAAAACGCCACGGATACGAATTGCTGCCACCATCGCCAGAAACACCCGTGCGTGGCCCAGCGCTGAACAGCGCCCGCGAGTGAGACAGTTCCAGGCGCACGCGACCCGACTCCAGGTTGTCGCCGGCGTCATCCAGTCGAATACCAAGAGCGACCGCCAGCCGTGCCGGACCCTGCGCAAGATCGGCCGGCTTTCGCGAGGTCGTGCGACGTTCGCGGGCAAGATCGGCTCCTTCGACAACCTCCCCCGCGCGCAACAGAATTCCCGATGCAACGCCCTCGGGCATGCACACCACGTTGGCGCAGGTGTGCATGCCATAGGTGAAGTAGGTGTACAGACGACCGGGCGGGCCGTACATTACCGCGTTCCGTTTTCCCAGTCCACGAAAGGCATGCGAGCCAGGATCACCGTCGCCCATATAGGCCTCAACCTCGGTAAGCCGAACAGCAACATCACCCACGCGCACAACCGCACCCAGCAGTAACGGGGCAACCTCAGTTGCCGGGCGACTGAGCAACTCGAACACGTCTAGTTAAGAACCTGAGGGTCGATTGCTGCTGCGAGCACGCGCACACGCTCAGTCAACTCGGCACGCTGCTCAGCAACACGCACCGGTGCTGTTCCGCCAACGCCCGCGCGGCTGGAGACCGAGCCCGCGACAGTGAGCACGGCACGCACATCACCGGTGAGCTGTGGTGAAATCGCTGCGTAGTCGGCATCGCTTGGTTCGTGAAGCTCCAGCGAGTTCTCTTCGCAGAAACGCACCAGAGAACCACTGATCTCGTGAGCCTCACGGAATGGCACGTGCTGACGCACAAGCCAATCAGCAACATCCGTGGCCAGCGAGAACCCCTGCGGGGCAAGTTCAGCCATCCGCTCGGTATTGAAGCGCAGGGTGGCAATCATTCCGGTAAACGCCGGCAACAACACTTCGAGCGTCTCAACAGAATCGAACACCGGCTCTTTGTCTTCCTGCAGGTCACGGTTGTAGGCGAGGGGAAGCGCCTTGAGCGTGGCGAGGAGGCCCGTCAGGTTGCCGATCAGTCGCCCTGCCTTACCGCGGGCAAGCTCAGCAATGTCGGGGTTCTTCTTCTGCGGCATGATAGATGAACCCGTGGAGTATGCGTCATCCAACTGCACAAAATCGAACTCACGCGTGTTCCACAGAATGATCTCTTCGCTCAACCGCGAGATGTCGATGCCGAGCTGGGCCGTGATGAATGCGAACTCAGCGACAACATCCCGGCTTGCGGTGGCATCAATCGAATTCTCGGTTGGCCGAGCAAGCCCCAACTCTCGAGCGACCAGTGCGGGGTCCAGCCCCAGGGTGCTGCCAGCGAGAGCACCCGAACCATACGGCGACGTGGATGCTCGGACCTTCCAGTCTCGCAACCGCTCCAACGTGCGCACCAGAGGCCACGCGTGGGCGAGCAAGTGATGCGCGAGCAGTACCGGCTGAGCATGCTGGAGGTGGGTGCGCCCCGGCATAATTGCCGTTTCGTGCTTCTCCGCCTGCGCGACAAGAGCATCGATCAAGTCGACGACCATCTTCGCAATGGCGCCTGCATGGTCAAGCAGATAGAGCCGAACAAGAGTGGCGATCTGATCGTTGCGGCTGCGGCCGGCACGGAGTTTGCCTCCGACGTCGGCGCCAGCGCGCTCGATCAGTCCACGCTCAAGAGCGGCATGAACGTCTTCCTCGGACTCGAGGGAGGTGAAGGTACCATCGGCGACCGCTTCGCTCAGCGACTGCAGAGCATCCACCATCGTGTCAAGCTCAGTATCGTTGAGATACCCCGCGGCCGCGAGCGCCTTGGCGTGCGCTCGCGAACCGGCGAGATCGTACTGCGCAAGCTGCCAATCGAAGTGGGTTGATTTGCTCAACCGGGCAAGCTCTGGCGAGGGGCCGCTTGCGAAGCGGGCTCCCCAGAGTTGTCCGGCACCTGTTTCGGCAGCGTGCGCCATGATTAGCCCTGCTTCGCGTCGCGGCGTGCCGAGATCTTGCTTGGCAGTGACCAGAGTTCGATGAAGCCCTTGGCGAGTGACTGGTCGAAAGTGTCGCCGGTGTCGTAGGTGGCGAGGCTGAAGTCGTAGAGGCTGTGCTCTGACTTGCGACCGGTGGGCACTGCACGTCCACCGTGGAGCGTCATGCGAATCTCTCCGCTGACGTAGCGCTGGGTGTCGTCAACGAAGGCGTCGAGGGAGCGTTTGAGGCCTGAGTACCAGAGTCCGTCGTAAACTAGGTTCGACCATTCTGATTCGACACCACGCTTGTAACGACCAAGATCGCGCTCAAGCGTGAGCGATTCGAGCTCTTCGTGGGCCGCAATTAGAGCGATCGCACCGGGAGCTTCATAAACTTCACGGCTCTTGATGCCAATGAGTCTGTCTTCGACCATGTCGATACGACCAACGCCGTGTTTACCGGCGACGGAATTCATGTGCTCGACGATCGCGAGCGCCGACATCGACACACCATCGATTGCGACGGGGATGCCGGCTTCGAAGGTGATCGTCACTTCGTCAGCGGGAAGGCCAGCCTCAGGGTCGGAGGTGTACTCATAGAGGTCCTCGATCGGCGCATTCCACGGGTCCTCGAGGAATCCCGTCTCCACTGCACGGCCCCACACGTTCTTGTCGATCGAGTACGGGCTCGCCGCCGACTGGCGGATCGGAAGGTTGTGCTCTTCCGCATAGATAATCGCCTTGTCACGAGTGAGGGCGAGGTCACGCACGGGCGCAATGCTCGTGAGCTCCGGGGCGAGTGCTGCAACAGCGGCCTCGAAACGCACCTGGTCATTTCCCTTACCCGTGCAACCGTGGGCAACGCTGTCAGCGCCTAGCGCCTTTGCGGTAAGCGCAAGGTGGCGCGAGATCAGCGGTCGGCTGAGTGCCGACACGAGAGGGTAACGCTTCTGGTAGAGCGCGTTGGTCTTGAGCGCTGGCATCAGGAAGTCATCAGCGAACTCGTCTTTAGCATCAACGACGATCGATTCGACAGCACCGCAATCGAGAGCGCGCTGGCGGATGTCATCCATGTTTTCGCCACCCTGGCCGACGTCAATCGCCAAAGCGACAACCTCTTTGCCCGTGGCATCCTTCAGCCAACCAATACCTACGGAGGTATCGAGTCCGCCTGAGTAGGCGAGTACAACGCGTTCTGACATATGAATTACTCCTTGACGTCGTGAATCAGTTTAGGGAACTACACCGGCGGCCTGACACCGCCGAAAACTATGCGGCCTGGTCGAGCAACCAGACCATGAGAGCCTTCTGCGCATGCAGACGGTTTTCCGCCTCATCCCAGATGACACTCTGCGGACCATCGATCACCTCAGCCTCAACCTCATAACCTCGGTCGGCGGGCAAGCAGTGCATGAAGATCGCATCTGGCTTGGCGAGTGCCATCATTGCGGCATCCACCTTGTAGGCGCCGAGGGATTCAACACGCGCAGCCTTCTCACCCTCTTTGCCCATTGACACCCACGTGTCAGTAACAACAACGTCGGCGCCGGTTGCCGCTTCGGCAGGGTCAGTGAGAATCGAAATCGAACCACCCGTGGATGCTGCAATCTTTTCGGCATCGGCCACGACATCCGCCAGCGGCAGATAATCTGCGGGGCAGGCAATGCGCACGTGCATTCCTGCAGTGGCTCCCGCCAAGAGGTATGAGTGCACCATGTTGTCGGCGCCATCGCCAAGGAACGCGACCGTGAGCCCGGAGAGCTCACCCTTGTGTTCACGAATCGTCAACAGATCGGCGAGTAACTGGCAGGGGTGGAACTCATCACTCAGAGCATTAATCACAGGAACCTGGGTTCCGTGCGCCATTTCGATGAGACCCTCCTGGCCGTAGGTGCGCCAGACAATCGCGGCAACCTGTCGCTCTAGCACCCGTGCGGTGTCTGAGGCAGTCTCTTTTCCCCCCAGCTGGCTGTTGGCCGTCGAGATGATGAGGGGAGTGCCGCCCAAATCTGCGATCCCCACCGCGAACGACACGCGAGTGCGGGTCGACGACTTATCGAAAATCACGGCAACAGTCTGGGGCCCAGCAAGAGGCTTACGGCCCCAACGGTCGCTCTTGATCTGCTCAGCGAGATCCAAGATCTCCCTCTGCTCAAGCGGGCTGAGGTCATCATCGCGAAGAAAATGCCGGGTCATGATGCCTCCGTAGGTGCTGGGCTAGCGACAGCAGTGAGCACTGCGCTAAACGTTTCGATGAATTCGGCGATCTCTTCGTCGCCGATGATAAGTGGTGGTGCAAGTCGAATCGTCGACTCGTTGGGTGCGTTCACAATGAGCCCATGCTCGAGCGCCAACTCCACAATCTGGGCCGCTACCGGCTCCGCTAGACCGATACCGATCAGCAGGCCACGCCCACGCAATTCGGTGATGAGCGGCGAATCGATTCGCGCCAATTCGCTGCGGATTTCAGCCCCACGCTGTGCTGCGTTTGCCACCAAGCTATCGGCTTCGATCTGCGAGAGCACCGCGTTCGAGACGGCGCAGACGAGCGGGTTTCCGCCAAACGTGGTTCCGTGTTGGCCGGGCTGCAGAAGAGTGGATGCCGCACCAAAAGTTACGAGAGCACCGATGGGTACTCCCCCGCCCATGCCCTTCGCGAGGGTGATCGCATCAGGGACAATGCCGCTCTCCTGGAACGCGAACCAGTTGCCCGTGCGTCCAGCCCCAGTCTGAATTTCGTCAAGGATCAACAGGGTGCCGTGCTGAGTGGTGAGTTCACGGGCAGCCTCGAGATACCCGGCAGGCAGCTCGCGCACCCCCGCCTCCCCCTTGATGGGTTCAACAATGAGAGCTGCGACATCCGGTCCAATCGCTGCGGTAAGCGCCTCGATCGTTGAGTCAATGTGTTCGACATTGGGAAGCAGAGGCTCGAACGGTTCGCGAAGCGCAGGCTTTCCCGTAATCGAGAGCGCTCCGAGCGAACGGCCGTGGAAGGAATCCTGGAGCGAGAGGATGCGCGGACGCCCCGTGCGGCGAGCCAGTTTTATGGCGGCTTCTATCGCTTCAGTGCCGGAGTTCGCAAAGAACACGCGCCCCGCATCGCCGGCGCCCGTGATGCGGAGCAGGCGTTCGGCAAGCGCGAGTTGCGGTTCGGTGGCAAAGAAGTTGGAGACGTGCAACAGATGTGCCTGACTCGTGAGCGCGCCAACCACTGCAGGGTGATTGTGCCCGAGCGAATTGACCGCGATACCGGCCAAGAAGTCGAGGTAACGCTTGCCGTCAGAATCGAACACCGTGCAGCCTTCACCGCGCACAAGTTCAACCTTGGGCACACCAAAGGTGTTCATCATGCGGTGGGCGTAGTCGTCTTTCCACGTCATGCGGGTACCACCTCGGTGCCGATTCCATCTTTCGTAAATACTTCGAGCAGGATCGAGTGCGGCGCACGGCCATCAATGATCGCTGCCTTCGGAACCCCAGCATCCACCGCAGCGAGACAGGCTGTCATTTTAGGGATCATCCCCGACTCAAGGCGTGGCAGAAGTTCACGCAGTTCAGCGGTGTTAATGATCGAGACCAAAGATTCCCGGTTCGGCCAATCGCTGTACAGACCAGAAACATCCGTCAGAATCACGAGCTTTGCGGCATCGAGCGCAATCGCCAGCGCCGCAGCAGCAGAATCCGCATTGACGTTAAGCAAACCAGAGCCGTCATCTTTGATATCTCCGCCATCTTGGGCAAGCGTCGAGACCACAGGGATGCGGTCAGCCGCCAACACGTGGAGCACACGCTGAGGATCAACCTCTGTCACATTGCCAACAAGACCGAGGTCGATACGCTCGCCCTCGATCTCCTTGATCATGCGCTCACCGGTAAACAGCGAATGCTCGTGCCCGGCAATTCCATTGGCCAGATCGCCGTGCTCGTTAATGAGATCAACCAGTTCGGCGCCGACCTGATCGGTGAGCACATCACGCACAACATCGATCGACTCTTCAGTGGTTACGCGGTAGCCGGCACGGAACTCCGACTCAATACCGCGAATCATCAATTCCTTCGTGATCTGAGGCCCGCCACCGTGAACAATCACCGGGCGGACACCAGCAAGACGTAGATAAACCATGTCCTGCACGAAAGCACGCTTGAGCTCGTCGTTGATCATGGCGTTGCCACCAAATTTGACCACGATGATGCGGTTACGGAAACGCTTTAGCCACGGCAGCGCCTCGATCAGCACCCCCGCCTTCGTCATTGCCTGCTCGTGAGCGGGGCCGTGTGTATACGCCGGCATCAGCTTGAGTACGCGCTATTCTCATGCACATACTCGTGCGTGAGATCGTTGGTCAAAATAGTGGCCTCGGCATCGCCGGTCGCAAGATCGATGAGAACGTGAACAGAGCGTCCGGTGAGATCTACCTCCTCGCGCGAACGGTCGGGGGCTCCCGCGTGGCAGACGCGCACACCGTTCATCGACACATCAACCGCGTAAGGGTCGAAAGCGGCATCCGTGGTTCCGATCGCGGCCAGCACGCGGCCCCAATTGGGATCATTGCCAAAGATGGCAGCCTTGAAGAGGTTGTTGCGGGCAACAGAACGACCAACCACAACAGCCTCGTCTTCGCTGAGCGCCCCAACAACCTCGATATGGATCTCATGGCTCGACCCCTCAGCATCAGCCTGCAGCTGCTCAGCGAGATCTGAGCACACCTTCGTGAGAAGTGCGGCGAACTCTTCGCTTTCGGGAGTCACGCCCGAAGCACCCGACGCCATCAGGCTTACCTGATCGTTCGTCGACATACAGCCATCGGAATCGAGACGGTCGAAGCTCACTCGAGTCGCTTCGCGCAATGCGCGGTCGAGCTCGGCGGAGGCGACAGCGGCGTCAGTGGTGATGACCACGAGCATTGTCGCAAGGCCGGGCGCGAGCATCCCTGCACCCTTTGCCATGCCGCCAATGGTGTAGCCGGTGCCGGAAACGACGGTGGTCTTGGGCTTACTGTCGGTCGTCATGATCGCGCGAGAAGCGTCTTCGCCGCCGTCCGCGGTGAGAGCCGCAGCTGCTGCAGTCATTCCGGCGAGCACCCTGGCTTGCGGCAACGGCTCGCCGATGAGTCCGGTCGAGCAGACGAGGATGTCGCCGGCCGACGTGCCCAGCAACTCAGCGACCTGCTCCGCGGTGGCATGCGTCACCTGGAAACCTTGGGGCCCAGTGAAACAGTTGGCACCGCCAGAGTTCAACGCGACTGCAGAAACAATGCCATCGGCGATGACCTGCTTCGACCAGATGATCGGATGGGCCTGCGCGCGGTTGCTCGTAAACACGGCAGCGGCATCGAAACGCGGCCCGCGATTGACGACCAGAGCAACATCGAGACCACCACTCGCCTTGAGCCCGGCCTCAACTCCTGAAGCCTCGAATCCTGCGGCTGCTGTGACACTCATGGTGCAACTCCGTCCAGCGCGAGGCCGAGGGTTTCGTCGAGCCCCAACGCAATATTTGTCGATTGAATGGCGGCCCCTGCGGTGCCCTTAACAAGATTGTCGATCGCGCTAATCACGACTACGCGGCGCGCTGCTTCATCAATAGCGAGCCCAATAAGTGCCGTGTTCGCGCCAAGGGTGTCAGCGGTGCGCGGGAAAGCGCCCTCCGGAAGCACATGAACGAATGGTTCATCGGCGTAGGCAGACTCCCATGCGTCCCGTACCTGAGCAGCGGTGACACCCTCCGCAAGCTTCGCCGTTGACGTAGCCAGGATGCCACGCGACATCGGAACAAGCACCGGAGTGAATGAAACACTCACAGCGCCAGCACCGGCGACCTTCAAATTCTGAACTATCTCCGGCGTGTGGCGGTGGGTACCACCAACAGCATATGCCGAAGCGGAACCCAACATTTCACTCGCGAGCAGATTCGTTTTCAGGCTCTTACCGGCGCCAGACGGGCCAACAGCAAGCACCGCCACAATGTCTTCGGCGCCAATCAGCGAAGAACGGATGCCCGGAGCAAGCGCCAGGGTGATCGCCGTGACATTACAACCAGGCACGGCAATACGCTTCGAACTGGCGAGCACTTGCCTTTGAGTGCCACCAGTGGAGTGCAGAAGTTCGGGCATCCCATAATCCCAGGCACCGAAGTAGTCGCCGCCGTAAAAGGCGGCCCAATCCTCTTCAGACGTGAGTCGGTGATCGGCCCCGCAATCAACCACGAGAGTGTCGGGACTGAGCTCGGCCGTGAGCGCCCCCGACTTGCCATGCGGAAGCGCAAAGAAAACAACGTCGTGGCCAGCAAGAACCGAAGGCTCGGTTGGCTGGAGTTCAAGGTGCGCGAGTGAGCGCAAGTGCGGCTGCACATCAACGAGGCGCTGACCAGCATTGCTAAACGCAGTCACCGTAGTGACATCGAACTCGGGGTGGGTGGAAAGCAGGCGGAGAAGCTCGCCACCGGCATAACCGCTGGCACCGGCCACTGCGACCGAAATTGACATGGAATTACCTTCGAGGTGGGTTCGGAAACGAAAACACTTGCGGCGGCGATTCAGACACAACCTGGTGGGTCATGGCGAAACTCCGCCTATCGTCGCTCGTCAGCCCCGCGGAGAACCGGCGAAGACGGCGCAACAAAGCTCAGCGAAAGTCGCTGGCTGCAAGCGCGGAAGTCGGTCACATTCCTAGAATAGTCCCCACACACCGTGGCAGGCTAATCGCCCCCCACGACTTGGCGTAACTACTCGCGCAGTTCAGCACCAACACGTTCAGCGGCAAGGGTAACAGCAGCATTCTTTGCCTCAGTCGCTTCAGCCTGGGTGAGCGTGCGGTCGACCGCTCGGAAGCGCAGCGCGAAGGTCAGTGATTTGCGCGCCTCAGGGATTCCAGCGCCGCGATAGTCATCAACCAGTCGAACACTCTCCAAGAGGTCGCCGGCACCCTCCGTGATGATCGCAAGAAGCTCTCCGGCCTGAACGGAAGCGGAAACAACCAGCGACACATCCTGGGTCGCTACGGGAAACGACACGATGGGTATTGCGGCCACGTCCTCAACGGCGCTCTGAATGAGCACGCTCAGATCGAGTTCCACCACAGCCACGACGCGAGGCAGATCGAGCTCAAGCGCCAGCGCTGGCAACAGCTCCCCGGCATAACCAACAACCTGGTCGCCAACGCGGAGCTCAGCGGTGCGCCCCGGGTGAAACGCCTGGTGGCTCCCCGTCACAACATCGATTTCGACCAACATGGTAGCCGCTAACTGCTGCACAGTTGCCAGAGCGTCACCCAAACCACGAGCCACTGCCTGTTGCCCTGGCTGGCGGGTGACCGAGTCTCCAACGAACAGCGCAGCAACATGCCACGGCTGCGCAGGCACGCTCAAATGCAATTCAGTTAGCGCAGCCTCGCTAGGTAGCTCATCGCCCACGGGGAGATCGCCACTGCCGTAGGCGCGACCTGCCTCCGGCAAGAACACGGTTCCGACTTCGAAGAGTGCGAGATCCGTTAGTCCGCGCGACACGTTGCGGTGAGCGATCGCGGCAAGACCCGGCAGCAACGAACGACGCATGGATGCCGCATCCGGGTCCAAAGCGTTCGCGAGCGCAATTGCGGCCACTCCTCCCGCCTGAGGAGAACCGAAAAGATCATTCGATGCTTTCGAGATGAAGGGGTAGGCCAGCACTTCAGTGAGACCTGAGGAGGCCAAACTGCTCGATACCGTGCGGCGCAAGCGTTGAGCCCGAGTCAACCCACGGCCCGGAGGGGCAACGGGGAGCACTGACGGGATACGGTCGTAGCCCACGATTCGGGCGACTTCTTCGGCGAGCGTAGTTTTCTCGTCGAGGTCGGGACGCCAGCTCGGCGGAGTGACTCGCCATCCGGTTTTGGTAACCTCAACGGTCGTGCCGATCGCCGTCAGCGAATCGGTGATCTCGTCAGACGAGTAGTGCACCCCGATGAGACCTTCAACATACGTTTCGGGAAGCTCGATCGGCTCCGGGCTATGCGCGGCAGGGACATCGCTGCCGAGTGAATCGATGGTTCCGTTCCCCAGCTCTACAAGCAGTTCGACAACGCGCGCCGCCGCCGCCGGAGCCACGAGTGGGTCTACTCCGCGTTCGTAGCGCCGCGATGCCTCGCTGCCGAGTTTGTGGCGACGGGCACTTCGCGCCACCGAAATCGGCTCAAAGTTTGCAGCCTCAATGAGAACGTTTGTTGACGCCTTAGTGATCTCGGTGCTCGCACCGCCCATCACTCCGGCCAACCCAATCGGACCAGAGTCATCCGTGATCAGCAGGTCTTCGGGGTTCAGCGTGCGCGACTTGTCATCGAGCGTGGTGAGGGTCTCCCCCGCCTGCGCACGACGCACTGTGAGCCCACCAGCTACACGATCGAGATCGTAGGCGTGAATGGGCTGCCCGAGTTCGAGCATGACGTAGTTGGTGATGTCGACCGTCAGCGAGATTGTGCGGATGCCGGCAAGCGCCAACCGACTGATCATCCACGATGGCGTCGGCTTGGTGACATCCACGTTCCGAACGACGCGCGTAGTGAAAGCTCGCACTCCGGCGCGGCCACGAATGGGCGCATCGTCGTTGATGACGACGGAGTAACCACTGGCCTCGGTGATCGTCGGTGCGTCGGCGGGGTCGGTAAACCTCGCACCGGTCGAGAGGGCGAACTCGCGAGCGATTCCCCGAATAGACATCGCGTAGCCGCGGTCTGGTGTGACGTTAATTTCTACCGCGAAGTCGTCAAGACCGAGAAGTTCGATCGCGTTGGTGCCGATCTCGGGGTCGAGACCGAGGGTTGCGAGCACCAAAATACCGTCATGTTCGTCGCCAAGACCCAGTTCGCGGGTCGACGCAATCATTCCGTCAGAGACGTGGCCGTAAGTCTTGCGTGCGGCAATAGGGAAGGGACCGGGGAGCACAGAACCGGGCAGCGTGACAACGACCTTGTCACCGACAGCGAAGTTGTGGGCTCCACAGACGATGCCTCGCGGCTCGGCTTCGCCGACATCCACCTGGCACCAGTTAATGGTCTTGCCATTGGTCTGCGGCTCACCAACAAATTCGACAACCTGACCGACGACTACCGGGCCTGAAACCTCGAAATTGTGAACATCTTCTTCTTCGAAGCCGACCTTTACGAGGGCCGCGTGAACCTGTTCGTGCGTAATGTCTGCCGGGATCTCTACGAATTCCCGCAACCAACTCATGGGAACTTTCATCAGACCACCATTCCGAACTGCTGGGAGAAGCGAATATCGCCCTCGACCATGTCTCGCATGTCATTCATGTCATTGCGGAACTGAAGCGTGCGCTCAATTCCCATGCCGAAGGCGAAGCCTTGGTACTCTTCCGGATCGATTCCGGCGGCACGCAGCACGTTCGGGTTGACCATTCCGCAGCCTCCCCACTCAACCCAGCGTGCGCCGCCCTTGGCGTTGGGCTGCCACACATCCATTTCGGCGCTGGGTTCGGTGAAGGGAAAGTAGTTGGGGCGCAGACGGATCTGAGCGCCCTCGCCGAACATTGCGCGCGCGAGGTGCTCAAGCGTGCCACGCAGATGAGCCATCGTGAGGCCCTTGTCAATCGCGATGCCTTCGAGCTGGTGGAACACGGGAGTGTGGGTCGCATCGAGCTCATCGGTGCGAAAAACGCGACCGGGCGCCACTACGTAGACGGGCAACGGACGCTCAAGCAGTGAACGAATTTGCACCGGGCTCGTGTGAGTGCGCAGCAGCAAGTGCGACTCAACCGGATCGATGAAGAACGTATCTTGCATTGCGCGGGCCGGGTGATCTTCATCGAAATTGAGTGCGTCGAAGTTGAACCACTCATTCTCGAGCTCTGGCCCTTCAGCGACTTCCCACCCCATACCGACGAAAAGGTCACTCATGTGCTCCATGAGCAAGCTGAGCGGATGGCGCGCACCCTTCACGAAGCGAGTCGCGACGGCCGTGACATCCACAGCTTCGGCCGCAAGTTTGGCCTCTTCTTCAGCGACAGCCAGCTCAGCTTCGCGTGCACCAAATGCACCGTTGACGCGACCGCGAGCACCGCCGATGAGTTTGCCTGAGGCAGCTCGGTCGGCAGGGGGAACGTTCTTCATCTCGGCGTTGAGCGCAGCCAATGGCGATGCTTCGCCAAGGTGGGCGGCACGCACCGCTCTAAGGTCGGCCATAGTCGCAGCCGAGTCGATAGCAGCTAGCGCTGCTTCGACGGCTGCGGTTACCGCTGGTTCTGTGATCGGGGTTGGTTCAGACACAAGACCCGAGTTTAGCTGAACCCGCCACCGCTATTAGCGCCGTAGCCGGATCGCCCACGCGGCATCGTGATAGCGCGGGTGCCCTCAGCTCCGGGCACCTTGGGGTTGTCAGGAGTGACCTTGCCGAGCTTCGGTCCGCTGCGTTTCGCCGCGTAGCGAGCGATGTACGACAATGTCACGTTCATCACCAAGTAGATGACGAAGCCAACGGCAAACAGAGTGAACAGGTAGCGGCTACCGTAGAAATTCTGAAGGTTCTTGATTGTTCGCGCCAGCTCTGGGTACGCCACAACGTAGGCCAACGACGTGTCTTTGAGGAGCACGACGAGCTGCGCGAGGATAATCGGCAGCATTTGGCGGAATGCCTGAGGAAACTCGATGATGAAGCGGGTTTGTAGTGAGGTGAGGCCGACGGAGAGCCCTCCTTCACGTTGCCCTTTGGGAAGCGAGTTGATGCCTGCTCGCAACGCTTCGCCAATTATCGCGCCGTTATAGACAGCGAGTCCGAGCACGCCAGCCCAGTAGCTACCTGTTGAAAAGAGTAGGAAGACGAACAGGATCATCAGCAGCAGTGGCATTCCGCGGAAGAACTCTAGGAGCACTGAGGTCGGAATTCTCACCCACTTGGATGCTGCAGTGCGGCCGAAAGAGAACAGGATTCCCACCAGGATCGCCAGTACCGCTGCGACGCCTGCCATTCGCAGCGTCTCCACAACTGCTCCACCAAAGGCACCCCACACTTGTGGGTCACTGAGAATGTCGGTGCGAGATGGGTCAAACATACCGGGCTGCTCAGCGCCGTTCGCGTTCACGCGAGGCGCAGCGAGTATGAAGAATACCCACGTCAGCCCGGCCAGAATTGCGACTGCACCAATAACCGAGGCGATAGCCGAGTTGCGCCGGGTCTTGGGACCGGGGGCATCGTATAGAACGCTCATGCTCATCGCAGCACCATGACTCTCTTCTCGATCGCTCCAGCTATCAGGCCGAGCGGGACAGTAATGGCAAGGTAAAGAGCAGCCGCGTATACCAGCGTCAATACCACGACGTCGCCATTATCGCGTGCTGCCGCATACGTCGCCTTGAAGAGCTCGTCGACAAAGAAGATGCCCGCGACCGAAGTGTTCTTCGTAAGAGCGATAAAAACGTTGATGAGTGGGGGAACAACCATTCGGCTTGCCTGGGGCATAATCACGAGACCAACGGTCTGGGTGAAACCCATCCCGATACTGCGCGCGGCTTCAGCCTGTCCGACTGGAACACCGTTGAACCCTGAACGCACTGCCTCAGCGACGAAAGGCGAAGTGTAGAGAGTGAGACCCAGTACCGCGAGCAGGAAATAGTCGAGGTTGACTCCCAAAATCGGAAGCACATAAGCGCAGAAAAATAGCACTAAAAGAAGTGGAATGTTACGCAGGATCTCGGTATATACGGTCGCGAAAACCCGCAGCGAAGGAACGGGCGAAATTCTCATAGCCGCGATGAGCACGCCCAAAATGAATGCACCAACACCAGAAATAGCCAGAAGGGCAAGCGTCAGAAGGAAGCCCTGCATGTAAAGCGGCGTGATGCTAACAAGGGCATCAATCGCGTTAGAGATCGCATCCATACAGAGTCTCCTGAAAAGTTATGGGTGATGACGTGGCAGGTGCTCGCTCGCGCATCGAGCGCGAGCGAGCACCAAGCACACTAACTACTCTTAGTAACGGTCCACAGCGGGCGGAGCTGGGAGCTTCAGGACGGCGCCTGCCGTTGCTTCCCAAGCCGCGTCCCACGAGCCGTCTTCATACGAGGCTTCGAGCACGTCGTTGATGTGGCTGCGGAATGCGTCATCACCCTTTTCGAGACCAATACCATAAGGCTCTTCGGTGAACGGGTTGCTGAGAACCTCGAACTCACCAGCATTCTGGTCGGCGAGTCCAGCCAAGATCACGTTGTCTGTGGTGACAGCGATCACGTTGCCGCTGCGCAGCGGCTCGAGGCAGTTGGAGTAGGTGTCGGTGGTGATGAGGTCGACGTTGTACTCAGCGATGTTCGCCTCTGACGTTGAACCAGCAACACTGCAGACTGCCTTGCCTTCGAGATCCTCGGGGCCAGTGATGCCCTCTGGATTGCCTGCGAGTACCAAGATGTCCTGGCCAGCGTTATAGTACGGACCAGCGAACGAGATTACTTCTTTGCGCTTGTCGTTGATTGTGTACGTAGCGATAACGATATCAACGGTGCCGTTCTCGATGAACGTCTCACGGTTGGCGGAGACCGTTTCTACCCACTCGATGTTGTCTTCGCTGATGCCGAGCGATGCCGCAATTATCTTGCCGATCTCAACATCAAAGCCGACGGGCTCGCCCGACGGTCCTTGGAGGCCGAACAGGGGCTGGTCGAACTTCGTGCCAATAGTGATAGTGCCTGCATCAGCAAGGTCAGCCATCGTGGTTCCGGCTTCGAACTCAGGAACTACAACATCAACGTCTGGTTCCGCGGTGCCATTGTCTGCTGCACACGCGCTGAGACCGAGAAGGCCGACAAGCGCGATAGCAGAGATCGATAGGCCTTTTTTGAGCCTCATATTGTTCTCCTTATGCTGTGGGGAAATTACCCGCTGCTTTAGTGGGTAAGAATTTTTGAGAGGAAGTCTTGTGCTCTCGGAGACTGGGGATTTGTGAAGAACTGCTCAGGCTCAGCCTCTTCAACTATTTCGCCATCCGCCATGAAAAGAACGCGGTCGGCAGCCTTGCGTGCGAAGCCCATTTCGTGACTGACAACCAGCATGGTCATGCCGTCTTTTGCCAACTGAACCATGACATCCAGAACCTCATTGATCATCTCGGGGTCAAGCGCCGACGTGGGCTCGTCAAGGAGAATAATCTTGGGGTCCATCGCGAGCGACCGCGCAATAGCGACACGCTGCTGCTGACCGCCAGAAAGCTGAGCCGGCATCTTGGATGCCTGATTGCCGATACCTACCCGATCGAGAAGCTCCATCGCGTGCTTGTCGGCTTCGGCTTTGGAGACCTTGCGTACGCGGCGAGGACCCAGCGTGACGTTCTCAAGGATCGTCTTGTGCGCGAAGAGGTTAAACGACTGGAAGACCATGCCGACGTCTGCGCGGAGTTTGGCAAGTCCAGCGCCCTCCTCGGGCAGAACCTTGCCATCGATCGTGATGGTGCCATTATCAATCGTTTCTAGGCGATTAATTGCACGACACAGCGTGGACTTTCCCGACCCACTTGGCCCGATCACCACCACCACCTCACCACGACCAATCGTGGTTGAAATGTCTTTGAGCACGTGCAGCTCACCGAAATGTTTGTTGACATGGTCAATTACGACCAGAGGTTCACCGCTCTGTGCTGGCATCTTTCAAGACAACCACACCCGCGCAAGTAGGGTCAAACGGCACGCCTAGATGTGACCCGCTCGTGACCCAGATCAGCTACTGCGTTGCGCGAATGCACTCTCATAGAGGCATACGGAGGCAGCGGTCGCCAAGTTCATCGACTCCGCATGACCATAAATCGGCACCGAGATGACCCAGTCGGCAAGCGCATAGTGCTCGTCGGTGAGTCCCCGAGCCTCATTGCCAAACAACCAGGCGGTCGGATGATCGAGCACTCCCTCATTGCGGGCAGCTAACAGATCACCGCCCTTGATGTCTGCAGCGATCACACGAAGGTCGGCGCCCTTAACTCGTTCAAGAACAGCCTCGAGCTCAACGCCGACGGCGACAGGCAGGTGAAAAAGCGAACCCGTTGTGGCGCGAACAACCTTGGGGTTATAGAGATCGACGCTTCGACCGGTGAGAATCACACCGTCAGCACCAGCAGCATCCGCCGCACGAATGATTGTTCCCGCGTTACCAGGATCTCGGACCTCTTCAAGGATCGCGATGAGCTTAGGGCCGCCCGATAGTAAATCCTTTACCGATGTCGGGAACTGTCGGCAGACCGCGATAACACCCTGCGGCGTGACAGTGTCGGCCATCGTCTCGATCACTTGCTCGGTGACGAACTCGACCTCTATCCCTGCCTCCTCAGCCGCGCGGGCGAGGTCGGTGTGGCGCTCAAGCGCGGTCGGAGTCGCGTAAAGCTCAACAAGGAGCTCCGGCCGAAAAGTAAGGGCTTCGGAGACTGATTGGGGGCCTTCCAACAGGAAAAGCCCAGTCTCCGACCGGGCGCTCTTCTTCTCAAGTTTGGCCACTGCTCGTACACGTGGTGAGCGCGGGTTATCAATCACATTATTAACCCTAAACTCAGCCGGCACACATACGAGAAACGGCACGCTGTGCTGACCAAATTGGACAGTACAGCGTGCCGTTGCACGAGGTGTGGTGCGACTACTTATGCAGCCGAACGAGGTGCTGACGTGTCAGCAGGAAGTGCACCCTTAGCGGTTGCAACCAGCGAGGCGAACGTTGCGGGCTCGGTGACGGCGAGGTCAGCGAGGATACGACGGTCAACCTGCACACCAGCCAAGTTCAAGCCCTGGATGAGACGGTTATACGTGAGGCCATTTGCCCGCGATGCAGCGTTGATGCGCTGGATCCACAGACGACGGAATTCACCCTTGCGGGCACGACGGTCGCGGTACGCGTAGACGAGCGAGTGAGTTACCTGCTCTTTGGCCTTGCGGTAGAGACGCGAACGCTGTCCGCGGTAACCCTTGGCGCGCTCGAGAATAACCCGACGCTTCTTGTGAGCGTTTACCGCTCTCTTAACTCTTGCCATGATGTATTTCCTAAACCCTTTACTTACCGAGAAGCTTCTTGATGACCTTGGCGTCCTGCGGTGCAAGAACCTGATCCTGGTTGAGCGAGCGCTTGCGCTTTCCGCTCTTAACCTCGAGGTTGTGTCGCATACCCGCCTGCTGCTTCATGACCTTGCCGCTGCCGGTGATCTTGAAACGCTTCTTGGTGCCTGAGTGCGTCTTCTGCTTAGGCATCTTTCTCCTCTTTCTCTGGAACTTCTGCCTCACGAGGCTTCTTGTTAGCAACCTTGCGGGCCTCGGCTTCAGCCTTCGCTGTTGCCTTGGTCTTGTGTGGGCCAATAATCATGACCATGTTTCGACCGTCAATGGTCGGCGTGGATTCAATCGAACCAAACTCCGACACATCTTCGGCAAACTTTTGCAACAAACGCACGCCCTGATCGGGGCGAGACTGCTCGCGGCCACGGAACAAGATCATCGCTTTGACCTTGTCGCCGCTGGCGAGGAAACCCTCGGCACGCTTGCGCTTGGTTTCGTAATCGTGTGTGTCGATCTTCAGACGGAAACGAACCTCTTTGAGGATCGTGTTCGTCTGGTTTCGACGAGCTTCTTTCGCCTTCTGCGCCTCTTCGTACTTGAACTTGCCGTAATCCATGATCTTGGCAACGGGAGGCTTGGAGCTGGGAGCAACCTCGACCAAATCTAGATCTGCCTCTTGGGCGAGCTTGAGGGCGACGTCAATAGAGACGACACCGACTTGTTCACCGCCGGGTCCGACAAGACGGACCTCAGGAACTCGGATTCGGTCGTTGGTACGGGGATCGCTGATGCGTGTTCTCCTTACAGTTCGTGGTGCATTTTGGCACGCGGAGCGTTTCACAAAATACAGATCGGCGGATGCCGTGGCACGAAAGAGGATCGTCATGCAGCAGAACACTGCAACACCCTTTAAAGCTGTAGAGCGAGCATCCGGAACAATTAGCACGACCAGACGACTGATCACACGCACTGAACCGCAAACGAACTCTGCGGGGTGCAACTACCCGGTAACCTTGTATGCGGTTGACAGGTGGGAGAATCTCCACTTTCGTATCCGGGGCAAGCCCCGGGCCTGCATAAGGATAGCAGAGCGAACCCCAATTAGCGAAGGACATCATGAGCGAGCCCACCAACGACGACTTTTCCGAACTTCGCGACATCTCCGAAGTTCCTGCAGTGGAGGTCATCAACACGGTTGCCGTGCACATGTTGAGCGCCACCGCCGTAAAACTTGGACTCTCCGAAGGCCCGCACGCCGAGTCAGAGAAAGACCTCGATGAAGCACGCAAACTCATCAACGTCTTGGCGGGTTTTGTGACCGCGGCCGCTCCAGAGATCGGCAATCACCACGCTCGACCGCTGAGAGACGGACTGCGCTCACTTCAACTCGCGTTCCGGGAAGCGTCGACGTTCCCCGACGCGCCCGGACAAGGCCCGGGCGAGAAATGGACCGGTCCGGTCAACTAGCGGCGAAGTATTCAGGAGAGCCAGTGCTTTCGGGCGTACTGGCGACAGTGCTGAAGTCAACCCTTCTGTCCACCCAGACAAGCGAGTCGAGGTTAGTTGGCGCCGGCCGCTGGGGCACGAACCACTTGCACTGCCAGCGAATCGACTGACTGCGCGATAAGTTCGGATGTCGCCCAACGTTCGCGCATCCGGTCCATTGTCGAGTCGAGAGCTTCGCGATCGAGTCCGGGCCGCATGGCAATCTGAACGACTAGCTCGGGGCCCTGCAATCTTGCCCCGGGATCTCCCGGCAGAAGTTGCACCTCGGCGACGTCGTTCTCGTCTGCAGCCGAGGCGGCGAATTCGTCACGCACGTCCACCCGCAAATAGCTGGGCGTCCAGTCAATCGATTGAGCGATAGACCACAATGCCGGTCGCCGGATGACGAACTCACTGTCGCTGAGCGGGTCAATAATCACTAGGTCAGTTTTTTCGCTCGCAGCGGCAAGGGCAACGCGGGTTCCCGCTGCAGGCACTGGCCGGGCTTGGGGGTTCCAGTTGCTCATCGCGTCGACGGAACTGAACACCGGCAGAACGGCGCGACCATCGGGGCCGGTAACGGTCACGATCGACAGTTCTTGGGTCTTATCGGAGGTAAGACCCGCGTCGGTGGTTGTGGTCTCCCCCGCTTTCGCGAGCAGTGGGATGAGGAGGCGAGACTCCCGAACGATATCGACGACATCGGCCTCTGTTGCCTCACTCTGATGAAACCGAATAATAACGTCTAAGAGCTTGGGCGGGGCACTGCCGTCGTCATCGGACGCCGAATTCGGTTCAAACGAGCGGCCCTCCCATGGAGTGCCGGCAGAGTCTGTCAGATTCTTCTCAGTTGCCACTGCAGAATCCTCCAATTCAGAAATCTAATTACTGTGACGAAACGTCGAGCGCCTCAGCGAGTGTGAATGCTTTTGCGTAGAGAGCCTTGCCGACAATGGCGCCTTCCAATCCCAAAGGAACGAGCTCGCGCAGCTCGATGAGGTCATCGAGACTCGCAACTCCGCCCGAAGCAATAACGGGGCGTTGGGTGCGATCCATCACCTGGCGAAGCAATTCGACGTTGGGTCCCTGAAGCGTGCCGTCTTTCGTGACGTCCGTGACGACGTAGCGGCAGCATCCAGCAGCCTCAAGTCGCTCGAGAACAGTCCAGAGGTCGCCACCCTCTTGGGTCCAACCGCGAGCCGCTAACGTAGTGCCGCGCACATCGAGGCCAACAGCGATCGCCTCACCATATTCAGCGATAACGTGTGCTGCCCACTCGGGGTTTTCGAGTGCGGCGGTGCCCAGGTTGATGCGCTTGGCGCCCGTGGCGAGGGCAGCTTTAAGCGATTCGTCGTCGCGGATGCCGCCAGAAAGTTCGATGTTTACACGCTTGGGCGTCGACTTGATGACCTTTTTGATCATCGCTTGATTGTTGCCGCGCCCGAAGGCTGCATCGAGGTCCACAAGATGGATCCACTCGGCACCCTGATCGACCCAATCATGGGCCGCAGCACATGGGTCACCGTAGCTCTTTTCGGTTCCGGCTTCACCCTGCGTGAGTCGCACGGCCTTGCCGTCAGCAACATCAACGGCAGGCAAAAGTGTGAGGCTGGGGGTTTTATTGAACTCGCTCATAGATTTACTCTCTGAAGACCTGATCGCGGAACGCCGCGCACAAGCATCCGATACTAGTGCACGTAGAAGCGCCGCAAAATCACAACGACGTCAACCAGTTACGGAGTAGGTGAATTCCCGCTTCACCCGACTTCTCGGGATGAAACTGAGTAGCCGTCAACGGCCCGTTTTCGATGGCGGCAAGGAAGCGCCCACCGTGCTCGGACCACGTCAGTTTCGGCTGCGGAAATGGGGGCTGAACGTCAAGCGTCCACTGCTGTGCAGCATACGAGTGCACGAAGTAAAACCGCTCATCGCGGATCGAATCAAACAGCGACGTGTCATCGGGAGTTTCGACAGTATTCCAGCCCATGTGAGGCAAAACTGGCGCCGGTAACTTTTCTACAACACCGGGCCACTCATTGAGACCCCGCGTCTGAACGCCATGCTCATCGCCTGAAGAAAACAACACCTGCATACCAACACAGATCCCCATCACCGGGCGGCTGCCCGTGAGCCGTTTTTCGATGATCGCACCGCCGCGAACAGACTCGAGCGCCGACATGACAGCAGCGAACGCACCCACACCGGGAACAAGGAGACCGTCTGCGGCTTCAGCAACAGAACGATCGGCACTGAGCCGAACATTTGCTCCCGCAGCCTCTAAAGCCTTAGCAGCCGAATGGACGTTGCCGGAACCGTAGTCGAGGATCACGACCGAGGGAGCTACCACTACAGCGCACCCTTGGTCGAAGGTATTCCTGTGACCCGAGCGTCAGGCTCGACTGCACTCCGCATTGCTCTAGCAAAGGCTTTAAACTCCGCCTCAGCAATGTGGTGCGGGTCGCGACCGCCCAAAACAGTGATGTGCACGGTGATGCCCGCGTTGAAACTGATTGCCTCAAAGACGTGGCGAACCATAGACCCCGTGAAGTGTCCACCAATCAGGTGCAACTCAAACCCGGAAGGCTCGCCGGAGTGCACGAGGTACGGACGACCAGAAACATCAACAACGGCACGAACGAGTGCCTCGTCGAGGGGGACGAGTGCGTCGCCGTAGCGCGAGATGCCAGCTTTGTCGCCCAGCGCTTGCTTAATAGCGAGGCCCAAAGCGATGCCAATGTCTTCTACCGTGTGGTGCACATCAATGTGAGTGTCCCCCGTCGCCTTCACCGTGAGGTCAATTAGGGAGTGCTTCGAGAACGCCGTCAGCATGTGGTCGTAGAAGGGCACGCTCGTCTCGATGGATGACGTGCCAGTGCCGTCGAGATTGATCGAAAGCTCGATAGTCGACTCGCTGGTCTCGCGAGTAATCGTCGCGGTGCGGTGTGAAGTCATTACTCAACTCTACCGAGCGCTTGGAGATCAGCCATCGCATCCAAGAAGGCGCTGGTTTCTGCTTCAGTGCCGGCAGTGACCCGTAGGTGGTTCGGGATGCCAACGTCGCGGATCAGAATATCTTGGATGAGGAGCTTGTGAAAGAGCGCCTGAGGGTCAGCAACGTTGCCAAACAGCACAAAATTCGACTCGCTCGGCACCGGGGTGAACCCCAAAGCGGCGAGCCCGACACTCATGCGATCACGCTGGGTTTTTATTTCGTCAACCATGGCAAGCATTTCGGGCGCGTGCGAGAGGGCGGCGACCGCGGCGGCCTGGGTCAGAGCAGAGAGGTGGTACGGGAGGCGAACGAGGCGGAGAGCATCGGCGATTGCCGGATCAGCGGCGAGATAACCAACTCGCGCACCGGCAAAGGCGAACGCTTTACTCATGGTGCGCGAGATGATCAGTCGCGGCCGGCCCTCGAGCAGAGTGAGCGCAGATTCGCGGTCGGAGAATTCTGCATACGCTTCGTCGACCAACACGATGCCAACAGTGGCGTCATAAGCAGCAGCTACCGTCGCGTTGCTTACCGGGGTGCCCGTGGGGTTGTTCGGCGAACAGAGGAATACGACGTCAGGATTGTGCGCGGCAATTGCCGCGACTACGGTCTCGGGTGTGATGTCGTAGTCGACATCCCTAGCGGCAGTAACCCATTCCGTTCCCGTGCCGGACGCGATGATGGAGTGCATTGAATAGGTCGGTGGGAAGCCAAGCACACGTCGACCTGGCCCGCCAAAGGCTTGGAGCGTTTGTTGGAGGACTTCGTTCGAACCGTTGGCGGCCCAAATGTTCTCAGCGGTGAGTCCGTGGCCGAGGTAGCTAGCAAGTGCCTCGCGAAGCTCGGTGAACTCACGGTCGGGGTAGCGATTCGCGGTCATCACGGCCTTAGCCAACGCCATCACGATGTCGGTTGCGACAGCTTCAGGAATGGGATGCGTGTTCTCGTTGACATTGAGCTGGATGCTCACCGGGTCGGTTGGCGCACCGTAGGGCTTGAGCCCCCGAAGGTCATCACGGATGGGGAGATCTGAAAGCGAAGTCACTCCACAATGCTAGAGGCAGACGGCGTGATCGATGCACGGGAGTCGGGAGATGCCGCGTGCCCGCTCGCGTCTCGACTCTTATGGGTGGCCCGTGCTGTTACTGCGAAAAGCGTGAGGGAATCGCGAGCTCTTGGCCGGCATACACGTCTGCCGAGGGCAACTGGTTGAGTTCAATCAACTGAGCGACAACCTCGCGGGGATCGTGACCCGGCGCATTCTGCTCAGCAATGGCCCAGAGTGACTGCCCCGCAGCGACATCAACATAGTCGAACGCGGTGCCGTTCGACTCCAGCGTTGCAGCCGCATCTCCACCGTTGAGCGAAAACACGAGCGCGGCGATAACCAGCGGCGTGGCCGCGAGCGTCATAAGAACAACGCGGCCACGCGTGGTGAGGCGAAGACGCGGTGCGGACTGCCGAGCACGGTTTACCGCGTTGGGTGCAATCACTGCAGTTGACATCATTCTCTCCTCTAGGGGTTCTCGCACCCGACTCTCGGCCGGGAGGGCCGGGTGCGAAGCTGTGTTCCGAACATACATTCGAATTGTTCGAATTTCAAGTACATCTTCGAACGAGCCACCGACATTGCTTCGCGACACTCGAACAAATGTTTGTTTTTAGCCTGTCCTGAGGATACAGTTTCGAATGAGCCACTGACATTGGAATGGTTCGTGGCAGAAATCGAGGAATCGTGACTGACTTAACTGCACCCAACGGCGACCCTGCAGAGCGTGGAACCCGGCGGCGCACCAGCCTGAGCGCGAAACAACTCGCGATCCTCGAAATGATTCAACGTGCCGTTGCTACTCAGGGGTACCCGCCGAGCATGCGGGAGATTGGGGATGCGGTCGGCCTCTCCTCTCTCTCGAGCGTCACCCACCAGCTGAACCAGCTTGAGCTCAGCGGCTACGTGCGCCGTGACCCCAACCGTCCGCGAGCGATCGAGGTTCTTATCGACGTGCCGAGCGCCATCGACGAATCCAGCACGATCGGCCCATCAATGGGCGATGCTGCGATGGTTCCGCTCGTCGGGCGCATCGCTGCTGGTATCCCCATCACTGCCGAACAGCACGTCGAAGAAGTTTTTCCCCTGCCTCGACAGCTCGTCGGCAAGGGTGACCTCTTCATGCTTAAAGTCGTCGGAGATTCGATGATTGATGCGGCCATCTGTGACGGCGACTGGGTGGTGGTTCGTCAACAGCAGACCGCCGAGAACGGCGACATTGTTGCAGCCATGCTCGACGACGAAGCAACCGTCAAGGTGTTCCGCCAACGAGACGGCCACACCTGGCTGCTCCCCCGCAACTCCAACTTTGAACCGATTCTCGGCGACTACGCCCAAGTGCTCGGCAAAGTTGTAACGGTTCTGCGCGCTCTCTAAACCGCGTCTGTCACGAACTCGGTAAGTTCCGGCAACCTCGCCGGATGAACGAGCGCGCTGACCAGAGTGCCATCCTCGCGATAGTCAGTCGAGAGCACACGTCCCTGCACGTGCAGTCGCGAAATAATTTCACCGCGGTCATAGGGAACGAGCAAGGTGACCTCGACCTCAGGCGCTGGCAAGAGCTCCGCAATACGCACGTTGAGTTCGTCAATGCCCTCACCCGAGCGGGCAGAAACAAAAATTCCCGTCGGCTCGAGACCACGAATCAACAAGCGCTGGTCGTCATCCGCAAGATCGCTTTTATTGAACACAACAATCTCAGGGATATCCCGGGCGCCCAGTTCGCCAATCACATCGCGCACCGTAGCAAGCTGAGCGCCCGGATCTGGATGCGACGCATCAACAACGTGCACAATGACATCCGACTGCCCAATCTCCTCAAGAGTTGAACGGAAAGCCTCAACAAGTTGGTGCGGCAGATTGCGCACAAAACCAACAGTGTCGCTGAGCGTAAACAGTCGACCGTCTGCTGTCTCGGAACGCCGCACAGTGGCATCGAGGGTCGCGAACAGCGCGTTTTCGACGAGCACACCAGCACGGGTCAACCGGTTCAACAGACTCGACTTGCCCGCGTTCGTATAGCCGGCAATGGCCACGCTTGGCACCTCGAAACGATCACGGTTCGCACGCTTCGCCTCACGGGCGGGGGCGAATCCCTTGATCTGCTTGCGGAGGCGCGCCATGCGCGTATGAATACGGCGACGATCGAGTTCAATCTTGGTCTCACCGGGGCCACGACTACCCATTCCGGCACCCGCACCACCCACCTGACCACCAGCTTGGCGAGACATCGACTCACCCCAACCACGCAAGCGAGGAAGCAAGTATTCAAGCTGCGCGAGCTCAACCTGGGCTTTGCCCTCGCGACTTGTTGCGTGCTGACTGAAGATGTCGAGGATTACCGCGGTGCGGTCAATCACCTTTACTCCCACGACGTCTTCAAGTGCGCGTCGCTGGCTAGGAGCGAGCTCCGTATCGGCAATCACCGTGTCAGCACCCGTTGCCGCCACCACGTCACGCAGTTCGATCGCTTTTCCCTTACCGAAGTATGTGCTCGGGTCTGGGTGTGAACGGCTCTGCAAGAGGCCATCAAGCACCACTGCGCCTGCAGTCTCCGCGAGAGCGGACAGCTCACGAAGTGAATTCTCCGCATCGCGCAGGGTGCCCTGACCATAAATTCCGATGAGAACAACGTTCTCAATCCGCAACTGGCGGTATTCGACCTCGGTGACGTCATCAAGCTCCGTCGAGAGCCCTCGAACACGCTTGAGCGCGTGGCGATCGTCGCGATCAAACTGGTCGCCATCGCGATCTGACTCATAGTGAGCATCCGATTGCAGCGCTTGCGCGCCGGATGCACCCGAACCGAAACGCGTTACCGCGGCATGGTCGGAGCCTTCGCTGGCGAGCACGCGGTCGACGGAACGATCGGCGTCGTTGCCGTCGGAGGCCTCGATACTGGAATCTGTTGTAATTCGCGTCATTGGGTTAACCCTACTTCTCTAGTATTCGGTAAGTTCTGTGCATGGCTAACGAGCATTACTTCTCGTCAACACCCGAGAGTGATCTCAAGTTGCGGACGATTCACGCGACCATTGCTGGGGTCGAGCGCGAACTTGTCACGTCAAATGGGATCTTCAGCCCTATGCGCATCGACGCGGGAACCCAAGTTCTTTTGTCGAACGTGCCAGCGCCTCCTCCGGGAGGAAACTTGCTTGATCTCGGGTGCGGTTGGGGTCCGATGGCGCTCACCCTTGCCCTCGAATCACCTCATGCAACGGTGTGGGCGGTGGACGTCAACGAGCGCGCACTGGATCTGGTGCGCGCAAACGCCAAGAAATTGTCCATACCCAACATTAACGCGGTTCTGCCCGCAGATGTTCCCGACGACATAACATTTATGTCTATTTGGTCGAATCCGCCGATCCGCGTCGGCAAGGACGAACTCCACAACATTCTGGAAACGTGGCTTCCCCGACTCGAACTGGATGCGGATGCGTGGCTCGTTGTGCAACGCAATCTAGGATCTGATTCATTGCACAGGTGGATGGAATCGACGTTCCCCAAAGAATTCACCTTTACGCGCGCCGCTACCCACAAGGGCTACCGTGTGCTGAGAGCGCGCCACCGTGCTCTCAGCGAGAGAGCTAGCAGGGAACTAGACAAAGGGTCTTAGGCGAGTTCGAGGCTGCCGGTGTAGACGAGCTCGGCTGGCCCGCTGAGCGAGACGTGTTCGCCATCTTCGGTCGGGAACATGCGCACCACGACGGTTCCTCCCGGCACCGTAACTCGCCACTGGTGGGGCGCTTGGGGGCCTGCGTAGTGACGAATAGCGAGCGCTGCCGCGACCGCTCCGGTGCCACACGACTGAGTTTCGCCGCTTCCGCGCTCGTGAACTCGCATACGGATTGAGCCAACACCATCTTTGATCAACGGCTCGGCGGGGACGACGAACTCCACGTTCGCACCGTTTTCTGGTGGCGGATCGATGATGGGAATGTAGTTGAGGTCTACCTGGTCAAGTTCAGCTTCTTCGGCGAGAGCCACGACCACGTGCGGGTTGCCCACGTTGATACCGAGACCTGGACGAGGGACGTCAAGCTCTTTCGCGCGCACCAGCGGCTCGCCCCCGTCGAGCGACCAACGGCCCATGTCTGCCTGATAGCCGGCCAGGTTTCGCTGCACGTCACGCACCCCGCTGCGCGTGCCAATCGGCAGCGTATCGCCCGGCTCAAAGTCAACAAGGCCGTTCTCGGCAAGATAGTGAGCAAACACGCGGATGCCGTTGCCACACATTTCTGCGAAGCTGCCGTCGGCATTGCGGTAGTCCATGTACCACTCGGCATCAGCGTCTTCGGCAAGTGCCGCCGCTCCCACGTCAATATTGGTGGAGCGGACTGCGCGAATGATTCCATCCGCTCCCACACCAAATCGGCGATCGCAGATAGCCGCAACCTGTTGCGGCGTGAGGTCTAGCTCGCCGTCGGGATCAGCGAACAGCACGAAATCGTTGCCGGTTCCTTGACCTTTAGTGAAGTTGAGTGTCGCCATGCTGACCATTCTCCCTTATCGCTATTGCCAGAGCGTGCCGCACGCGATTTGGGTCGTCGTACTGAAGCCAATGACACTGTTCGTAGCGCTTGAACCAGCCCACCTGCCGACGCGCGTAACGGCGAGTGAGAGCTGCTGTTTGTTCGATTGCTTCCGCCTGAGTGAGCGCGCCATCCAACTGTTTGATTGCTTGGGCGTATCCGATTGCTCGGGCGGCGGTGACGCCGAGGCCTTGCGGTCGCAGCCCACGAACCTCATCGAGCAGCCCAGAATCCCACATCTGTTGCACACGTGTGTTCAGCCGAGGTACGAGCTCATCGCGCGGCGCTGCAACTCCCACGATGTGTGCTGGAGTCCACAGCTTCTTCTCTGCCGAAAGGCCTGCCCCAAAGGGCTTGCCGGTAATTTCAATGACCTCAAGCGCGCGCACAATTCGTCGCCCGTTGCTGGCCCCGATCGACTGCGCTGCCTCGGCATCCAACTCGCGTAGTCGGTGAAACAAGATGCCAACGCCCAGGGCATCGAGCTCTGATTCGAGTCGCGCTCTTACCTGCGGATCGCGCGCCGGGAACTGAAAGTCGTGGATGACGCTCGACACGTAGAGGCCAGAGCCGCCGACCAAAATCGGGACCTTCCCGGCGCGCTGAATCTCGCGGATGATCTGCCGCGCATCCGCTTGATACTGGGCGACGCTAGCCTCATCGGTGGGGTCAAGAGCATCGAGCAGGTGGTGCGGGATGCCACGGCGCTCGTTGAGGGGAAGCTTGGCTGTGCCGATATCCATTCCACGGTAAAGCTGCATAGCATCAGCGTTGATGATCTCTGCTGGGGTTCCCTGCTGGGCTAGCGCATCGGCGAGGTCGAGGGAGAGCTCAGACTTGCCTGTGCCTGTTGCGCCGACGATGACAAAGGGTTGGTGCGCGGCAGCGCTGTTCTCGCCTGCTGCGGTGAACTCGGCCGCGCCGTCAGGCTCAGCGGAGGGAGTCTGTGGGGTCATAGATCGGCGTCGTAGAGACTCGGACTGTCGGAAGCCCCAGAGAGACGCGCGGGCCAGCATCGCCCGTGGCTACCCCAGTGGGAACACCACAGGATTCGGCGTCGGCGCGATCCCACGCATCTCCTGCGCTGGTTCGGCGGATGTCGAGAGTGCCGCCGGTAGGGGTATCGGCAATGAGGTGGAATGCCGCAGCTTCCGTGACCGTGAGCGTCACAACATCACCGGGGCGTGGCGTGGCGCTACCGTCGGGAACGTTGAAGTGCACGAGGCGGGAGTCTTCGGCACGACCCGAGAGCCTGGCAGTTTCTGCCTGTTTGCGGCCCTCGCTGGCGGTAACCATTACGTGAACAGTGCGCCCAATTTGTTTATCGTTCTCTTCGCGTGAAATGCGGTCTTGGAGCGCTGCCAGTCGTTCGTAACGCTCTTGAACGATCGCTTTGGGGATCTGGTCTGCCATTGTCGCGGCTGGCGTGCCTTCGCGGATGGAGTACTGGAACGTGTAGGCCGACGCGAAGCGCGCTTCTTCGACTACTCGCAAGGTTTCGGCGAAGTCTTCTTCGGTCTCCCCTGGGAAGCCGACAATGATGTCGGTGGTGATTGCGGCGTGTGGCATTTGTGCTCGAACGCGCTCGAGAATGCCGAGGAACTTTGTTGACCGGTAGCTGCGTCGCATCGCTTTGAGGATTCGGTCAGAACCCGACTGTAGGGGCATGTGCAGTTGGGGCATCACGTTGGGTGTCTCTGCCATGGCATCGATGACGTCATCGGTGAAGGCGGCGGGATGTGGGCTGGTAAAGCGCACTCGTTCGAGTCCGTCGATTGTTCCTGTCGCGCGGAGAAGTTTGCTGAAGGCTTGGCGATCGCCGAACTCAACGCCGTAGGAGTTGACGTTTTGCCCCAGCAGGGTCACTTCGATGGCACCGTCGTCGACAATCGCCTGCACTTCAGCGAGGATGTCGCCGGGGCGTCGGTCTTTCTCTTTGCCTCGAAGGGCAGGCACGATGCAGAACGTGCAGGTGTTGTTGCAGCCCACTGAGATCGATACCCACGCACTGTGGGTTGATTCTCGTCTGGTGGGCAATGTCGACGGGAATACGTCGAGGGATTCAAGAATCTCTAGTTGGGCTTCTTCGTTGTGGCGTGCACGTTCGAGAAGTGCCGGCAGAGACCCCATGTTGTGGGTTCCAAAGACAACGTCGACCCAGGGTGCTTTTTCGAGGATGACGTTTTTGTCTTTTTGCGCAAGGCACCCGCCGACGGCAATTTGCATGCCGTCGTGTTCCTTTTTGACGCTGGCGAGCATGCCGAGATTGCCGTAGAGCTTGTTGTCGGCGTTTTCACGGACTGCGCAGGTATTGATCACGACGACGTCGGCGGGACCTGCGGTCGCTCGGATATAGCCGGCGGCCTCGAGGGAGCCGCTGAGCCGTTCGGAGTCGTGAACATTCATCTGACACCCATAGGTGCGCACTTCGTAGCTGCGCGGGGTGGCCAGTTTTTCGTCAATCATGTCTTCCACCTTAAGCCTCCGTGGCGACTCAGTTTGACGCTCTGCTAACGAAAGATGGGGCCACCGGAAGATTCGCCCGAGCGTGGAGCGAGAGCTGCGGTCACTGCTGCTGAGACGATGGAGCCTGAGTAGCCCTTGCGCATGAGGAAGCCGCTGAGTCGGCGCTTCGCAGTGACGCTATCGAGCGAGCGGAGCTGAGGCGCACGTTTGAGTGCGATTTCGTTGGCTCGCTCCTGCTCTTCGTCACGCTCAACGTCTAAGACAGCCGAGATGTGCTCTTGGTCGATCTTACGGCGTCTCAACTCGGCGCTGATAGCCGAAGCTCCCAGCCCTTTTCGCTCGCGCAGGGTCCGCGTGAGAGTTTCGGCGAGAGCCGCATCGTCGAGTAGACCGGAGCCTTCGAGCCGCTCTACTTCGCCCTCGATTTCATCTGCTTCGAACTCGCGCGTGCCCAGAAACTGCGTCATCTCATAAGACGACATGCCGCGTCGGGCGAGCGCCCGCATACTGACCCGGCTAACCTCCGAAAATCCATCGCGCGCTTGTCGTCTCGCCGCCTTCGACTGGCCTTGTGCCGGCTTCGTTTGCGCCGGCTTCGCCTGCAGAGGCAACTCTTCGACAGAGTCGGCTCGGTCAGGCTGCTCGTGATCGGGCCGTTGGCTGAAACCAGCCAGAGTCGGGAGTGCACGAACGGGTGCGAGCACCTCAGGATCAGCGGGCGCCTCGGTTGCGTCTGCAGCGCTGAAGCCGCGGGGGCCAGCCGCAGTTGATTCCTCCGACGACGTCGCGGTCGTCTCGGTGTGTTTGGTACCAGAGCGGTCACCGAACAGGTTGATGACCGGTGCGATGTGTTCGCCGTCGGAGGATGTCATGGCTGAACCTACTGGCCTACGGCCGTTTTGAGCGGCTCACTTGCTTTATCAACTACCGGTAGCACGGGCCCGTCGGCCTTGGCACTAGCTTTAGCGGCCTTTTCAGCTTTCTCGGCCTTCACCGCGGCATCGGCAATCGCCTTTGCCTCGCTAGCATTGGCTGCTTTGGCTTCTGCACCCACGCCAAGCTTGCGCATGATTTTTTGCTCAATCTCTAATGCGATCGCTGGGTTTTGGATCAGGAATGCACGAGACTTTTCCTTACCCTGGCCGAGCTGATCACCGTCATAGGTGTACCACGCGCCCGATTTGCGCACGATTTCGTGATCCACACCGAAGTCGATGAGGCTGCCTTCGCGAGAGATTCCAATTCCATAGAGGATGTCGAACTCTGCCTGCTTGAATGGCGGGGCCATCTTGTTTTTGACGACCTTGACTCGCGTGCGGTTACCCACGGCGTCCGTGCCATCTTTCAGCGTTTCAATACGGCGAATATCGAGTCGAACGGAGGCGTAGAACTTGAGCGCCTTACCGCCGGCGGTGGTCTCAGGGCTTCCGAAAAAGACACCGATCTTTTCACGCAACTGGTTGACGAAGATCATGGTTGTGTTGGTCTGGCTGAGGCCACCGGTGAGCTTGCGCAGCGCCTGCGACATAAGTCGAGCTTGGAGACCGACGTGGGAGTCACCCATCTCACCTTCGATTTCTGCACGAGGAACAAGGGCCGCAACCGAGTCGATCACGATGAGGTCAATGGACCCGCTTCGTACCAACATGTCGGCAATTTCAAGCGCTTGCTCGCCAGTGTCGGGCTGAGAGACCAAGAGCGCATCGATGTCAACGCCCAGCTTTGCCGCGTATTCAGGATCGAGCGCGTGCTCTGCATCGATGAACGCGGCGATTCCACCATTGCGTTGCGCATTTGCGATTGCATGCAACGTAAGCGTTGTCTTACCAGAAGACTCCGGACCGTAGATCTCTACGATTCGGCCCCGGGGAAGCCCGCCTATACCCAGCGCGACATCGAGAGCGATCGAGCCGGTGGGGATTACCTCGACCGGAGCGCGTTCGTCGCTGCCAAGGCGCATGACTGAGCCTTTACCGAACTGGCGGTCGATTTGAGCGAGAGCGGTCTCGAGGGACTTCTCGCGGTCTGCTGCTGATGGCATTACATCTTCTCCATTGGTCGTAGGTTGCTGCCCATAGGCTGTCGCGATTCGTGTGGACCGATGATGCAAGGTCCGCAACCTCCCGACAAAGGCTGTGTTGCTGAATGCCACGTTACGTCGCCGCTCTGACATTTCAGAAAAGTGACGTGCCGTGTGCGTCCAAAAGTTGTATTCGATTGGGTGTTAGGGAGGAGACTAACAATGTCGAACAGATGTTCGAACACGCCACGCGGGCAGAACTACGATTTCTTAGGTTCGCGTTGCCCGACGCCGTAGCGGCGGTCCGACGGGACATCCATCGCGTCACACAGCGCCGTCCAGACTTGGCGCGCGGGAACCCCGCGAGAAAGCGCCTGAGCGGCAGTGATACCACCAACCGAGCCCAACACTTGATCATTGACGAGCACTCGACCATACGGTTCACCAAACTCATCGGCGACCGCCGTCCAAAACTCGCTCACTCTCATGCAACCACCCTATGCTCGCCCACCTTAAGCAGCGAATGCCCCGCTCCCAACGGAGCGAGGCATTCGACGTGCACTATTTAGCGCGAAATCAAGTTCGAATCGAACTCAGCAACGAGCTCATCGGGCAGAGTATCGGGGATCGTCGTTGCGCCTTCGATGATGGCGAGACGATCGCCAACCTCACGCATGATTACGGAGATCGGTGTATCGAGAGCTTCAGCAACCGAAGCAAGAATTTCTGAGCTGGCCTCTTTTTGGCCACGCTCTACCTCACTGAGGTATCCGAGGGCAACACTCGCTTTGCTTGCGACCTGACGAAGGGTGCGTCCCTTTTGCAGGCGCACGTCGCGGAGAACGTCACCGATTTCCTGACGGACTAGAACCATTGGACACTCCCTCTCTGACTGTGTAGCGCGACCAGATCATTCTGGATAGTCAAGTCTACAGTCACTATCTGTTCAGAACTCTAACCCTTCCAAACTGGAGAGGTCTTGTGAGTTCGCTAACTGTAACCCAGCCGAAACGTGCATTATTCCCGCCGCACCCTGCAATCTGGCACCAGTTCTGGACATAGACCGAACGGGTAGTTAGTTATCGGCGGTGAGGTGCCCATAAAGGCACTCCAGCGCAGCCTGAACGGTCTGCTGGCGCACCGCATCGCGATTCCCCGTGAACTCGAAATCGCGAGTCTCTACAAAGTTGTTTGCAGCAAAGCCGATGAACACGGTGCCCGGCGTTTTGCCCTCGTGAGACTCAGGGCCAGCAACTCCCGTAGTGGCCAAACCGTAGGTTGCCTGCTGGTCACCGACCCCGAGCACCTCACGCACACCTGTCGCCATGTGAGCTGCGACATCCGGATGCACGGTGCCATGGATCGCCAACAAGCTTGCATCAACACCAAGAACTTGATTTTTGATGGCCGCGTTGTAGGCGACGACCGCGCCGTTGAGCACAGCTGATGCTCCAGGAACGTGAACGATAGACGCCGAAAGCAGACCACCGGTCAGTGACTCTGCCAGGGCGAGGGTTTGTCGTTGTTCGGTGAGAATCGCCACGATCTTTGTGGCGAGTTCTTCAGTAGTCACTAGTGAGGGGTCACGCTCCTGAATTGGTTTTGCGGGTGTGGCGCCATGCCTGCCACAGGTATTCGATGCCCGTGTACACGGTCAGAACGACAGCGATCGCCATGACAGACCAGTTGAGCCACAAGACCCACGGACCGAGAACGGTAAACAACGGAACCAAGAAAAGAGAGATCGCGACCGCTTGTAGGACCGTCTTAAGCTTGCCGCCGCGCGAGGCAGGGACAACGACGCGAGAAAGCACGGCGAAACGGTAGATCGTTATCCCGAACTCGCGCACCAAGATCACAATCGTGATCCACCAGGGGAGCTCACCGAGGACCGAGAGAGCGACGAGCGCTCCGCCCGTCAGAACTTTGTCAGCGATCGGATCCAAGATGATTCCGACGTTTGTGATGAGGTTACGGCCACGAGCCAAGTGACCATCGACAGTGTCAGTCACGATTGCGAAAATGAAGAGCGCTGCAGCGAGATAGCGGATGAGGCTCATCTGGCCGTCATCGAGCAGCAAGAGCCAGATGAAGAGAGGTGCGAGAAAGATTCGCACCACCGTGATGATATTGGCGACGTTTGCATTCGATGCCGGAGTTTCTCCGTCGCGAATCATTCGTCCGCGCATCGAACTAGTCCGTTCAGGCGGACCAGACTGCGAAACTGGTTGGTCGCTCACGCGATTACTCCCGATCGGTCAGGTTCCAAGCGTCCTCATCTGAGCCGCCTTCTACTTCATCGTATCCGCTGAGCGACTCTTTCACAGCGTCGATTGGTCCCGGCTCGTCTTCGCCGCGCAATCGGGCTAGAACGGCGGGTAGCTGTTCGGCGGTCACGAGCACGTCGCGGGCCTTAGAGCCTTCGGACGGCCCGACGATCTCGCGCGACTCCAGAAGGTCCATGAGTCGGCCTGCTTTAGCGAACCCGACGCGAAGTTTGCGCTGCAGCATGGAGGTCGACCCAAACTGGGTGCTGACAATAAGTTCAGCAGCCGCCAGCAGCACCTCAAGGTCATCCCCGATGTCGGCGTCGATGTGCTTCTTTTCGGCGACAACCGCAACATCGTTGCGGTATTCGGGCCGCGCTTGAGCAATTACATGTTGCACGATCTCGGCAACTTCGCTCTCTGGGACCCACGCACCCTGCACGCGGATCGCCTTCGAGGCACCCATCGGCAAGAAGAGCGCATCGCCCTGACCAATAAGCTTGTCAGCGCCGGGCTGATCGAGAATCACTCGAGAGTCGGTCATGCTCGACACCGCAAATGCCAGTCGGGAAGGCACGTTGGCCTTGATCAAACCGGTCACCACGTCAACGCTGGGGCGTTGGGTTGCCAACACCAGATGGATACCGGATGCTCGTGCCAACTGAGTAATTCGAACGATGGAGTCTTCGACATCTCGGGGTGCAACCATCATCAGGTCTGCCAACTCGTCAACGACGATGAGCAGATACGGATACGGCTTCAGCGTGCGCTGGCTACCTTCAGGCAGCTTAATCTCGTCGGCAACTACCGCGCGGTTGAAGTCGTCAATGTGGCGGTAGCCGAAACTTGCCAAATCGTCGTACCTCATGTCCATCTCTTTCACGACCCAGGCCAGTGCTTCGGCCGCTTTCTTGGGGTTGGTGATGATGGGGGTGATGAGGTGGGGAACTCCCGCATAAATCGAGAGCTCAACGCGCTTGGGGTCAATGAGCACCATGCGAACTTCCGCTGGCTTAGCGCGCATCAGAATTGAAGTGATCATCGAGTTGACGAAACTCGACTTTCCCGAACCGGTGGAACCGGCCACCAGCAAGTGGGGCATCTTGGCCAGATTCGCAACGACGAACCCTCCCTCGACGTCTTTTCCTAAGCCGATCGTCATGGGGTGTTCGCTTTTAGTGCTGGCGCTTGAGCGCAGAACATCGCCAAGCGACACGATCTCGCGATCCTTATTCGGAATCTCGACACCGATGGCACTCTTGCCCGGGATAGGAGACAGAATGTTGACTTCGTTGCTGGCAACCGCGTAGCTGATGTTCCGGGCAAGCGCGGTGACGCGCTCAACCTTCACGCCCGGGCCGAGCTCGAGTTCATAACGTGTGACTGACGGACCGCGGCTGAAGCCGGTGACGGTTGCGTCAACACTGAACTGTTTGAGAACTTCAGTGATCGACGCGACAACCTCATCGTTGGCGGCGGAACGCGACTTGGGTGGTGTTCCTGCAGACAACAGTGATGCGGTGGGCAGTTGGTAGACAGCCTGCGAAGCTTGGGGGCTGGTTTCGTGGGGCCCATCGAATTCGCCAGCGGTACCCTTCTCACTTGCTTTGGTGGTGAAGCCGGGGAGCACTCGGGGGCCGTCGTCGCGCATCTCTGTCGCGGGGGCATCCACTTCGCCGGTGTTGTAGTTCTTGACCGCTTCTTCGGCCTTGAGAAGATCTTCGAGTAGCTCGACGCCGAATTGCTCTTCTTTTTTGGTGAGGTCTTTCGCCGCGGGAGGCGGGGTGGGATTGACGACCTCAGTGGCCTGATCGCGGGAGATAACCGGGCTGTCGAATGCTTTGTCTTCGCTGTTCTCAGACTTATTGCGTCGCCACCAGGGTAGCGAGGATGTGTCGTTATCGCCCCCAAGGCCGATATCTGTCAATGATCCGAACTGAACAGAGTCGTTCTTGCCTGCACTTGCCTGAGCCTTGGTCGCAGCGCGCTCCTCATCGCTCTGCAGCTGCGCACCAAAGAGATATGCGTAAAGCTCGCGGAGACGCGATGGGAGGCGATTCGGCGGCGTCTTGGTAATGATGAATAGTGAGAGCACCAGAAGCAGCACGATCACCGGCACCGCAAGCAGAGTAGTGCCTAGCCAAATGAGTGGATTGGCCATGAGCCACCCGAACACTCCCCCAGCACGCGCAATTGTTTCTGCGCCCTCTGACGGGTGCGGTTGACCGCTGAACACGTGACACAGGGCAGCAACGGTGACAATGAGAATGCTGAGGCCGATGCCAATGCGACCGTTGTCGTGAACGCTAGACGGATGCCGGAACATCCAAATCGCCAACAGCAGCAGAATCACGGGCAGCGCGAAGGCGACTCGACCGACGAGCCCACCAAAGGTGTACGCATCGAGCGCGATGGCGACGGAATCGGTGGGGTTGAACCACTCGACTACCGCACCAATGATCGCAAGAACAAAAAAGAGAAACGGTACGCCGTCGCGACGTTCATCTTTCGTGAGCTCTTCGCGACCAAAAACGCGGAACGCACCGCCAACCATGTGCGCGAGACCCAGCCACATCTTGGTGAGGGGTCCGTCTGGTTCGACCGGAGCTTGCTTGCCTCGCGGCAGTCTTTTGGTTGCTTGAGTCTTATTCGGAGTGTTTCTGGCGCGCGGTTTCGACGCACCCGAGCGCGAGGTCGACGATGTACGCGTAGCCATAATTCAAAGCTACCTGTGGCCTCCGTCAGAGTGCCGCAGCGACACTCAGCGCCGACCGCTGTGGTTGAAACGAGCGGAGTTCAGATCGCCGGCGCTAATAGCGGATCGCATCGATGACCTTAACCTTGACAGCCACGAGAGCAGGCATGAGTCCGGCGAGCACCCCCACCGCTGCAGATGCCCCGAGCGCAATCAGTGCTGCCTCAAGCGGGAACGGAGGCAGGTCCTGCACTCCCGGGGCGATGAGATCCTGAACTGCGGGGTTCTGAACGATCACGATGGCGAGGGCGACGCCGATTACGCCGGCAGCAATTGTCGCGACAACGCTCTCCATCATCACCGCGAAGAACACGCGACCCGCGGTGGCCCCAAAGGCGCGACGAACACCTATTTCCCTGACCCGATACTTCACGGTCACCAGCGAAATGTTGACGAGCCCTAACGCTCCTAGCAGGAGGATTAGTGCGGCGATTCCGCCAATCACCCACTGCAACGGTTCGATCGGGTTCACTCCACCCCATGCCAGATAGTCGTTGCGGTTGATGTTCGTCTCCACGCCGTCGCCAAAATGTGCCCGCATATCGCGATCAATCAGTTCGAGCAGTTGATCAGACTGCTCTTCCGGCACCCAGAGCTCGTAGCTCACATCGCCCTCATTGGCCGTCAACTCGCCCACGAGATCTCGATACGGTTGGTCAAGCATGGACATCGTCAGTCCAGACTCGTAGGCCTCAGGTGCGAGGACCCCAACGACCACGGCGGTCGTTACATTCGCCGCGCTGAGTTCAATCGTCGGGTGGGTACGCAGATCGGGTCGCCCAAGCTGGTCGTAAAAGCCGTCGTTAATCACTACCGCCGGAGCAAGCCGCCGCCCATCGGCTTCGGTCAGCCAGCGACCAACGGCCACATCCACGCGGTGCATGACACCGAATTTGGGATCGACTCCCAGGACCGCCGTGAACTGGGTGCCGTTCGACAGCTGAGCTGTTACGCTGCCGCGACGGATCGCAGTGGAGTGGCTTACCTGGTAGCGCTCGACGAGCGTATCCATGAGTTCAACGAACTGGGCCGGCTCAATTTGTTCCTGGGTCGTGGCGGAGAAGGGTGGATATGCCATCAGCGTGGCCGGGCGACCACTGGACTTCTCATATTGTTCAGTCTGAGCTTGGCCGAACACCGCTCCCGCCCCGACAACAGTCGCGAGCGCACACACGGCAACTCCAATGCCGATAAGGCTGAGGAGCACCCGCGTGCGATTGATACGAACTTCATCCCAGGCCTCGACAACTGAACCAACGACACTGCTCAGTAGAGAACCACGCGGCTCACGAGCAGGGTTGGCGAGTTCAGCGGTGGGGCGTACGACGAGACTGCCGGCACCCGAAGGCGGTTCGGGGTCGGGAGCCTCAGCGTCATTCGAGGCTGGCCCAGCGTCCGTTGACTCGACAGGTTTCGTGCGACGCCACCTCACAGTGCAGCCTCCGGTAGCGAAGTCGCAAGCATCCGACGCACGTCGATAGTCGACAGCACACCGTTGTCGAGACGGTAATGCCTGCGAGCAAGAGCCGCGACATTCGGATCGTGGGTGATCGTGATGAGAGCTGCACCCGACTGCTCAGCCACATCATCCAACAACGCCATTACGGTCGCGCCGGTCTCCACATCCAGCGCACCCGTGGGCTCGTCAGCAAGAATCAATCGCGGACTGCGCACGAGTGCACGTGCGATCGCCACCCTCTGCTGCTCTCCACCGGAGAGCTTGTCGGGCAGTGATGCCATCCGCTCACCGAGTCCCACACGTTCGAGCATCTCGGTTGCCAGTGCGCGGCGGCGCCAAAACTGATGGCCCGAAGCATAGAGCAGCGGTGTCATCACGTTTTCGAGCGCGGTGCGCCCCGCTAGCAGATTGAACTGCTGAAAAATGAAGCCAACATCCCGGCCACGCTTACGGTCGCGTTTGCCACCAGAAAGCTTCTCTAGCGGCGCCCCATCAAAGATGATCCGCCCGGTCGTAGGATTGTCGATCAGACCGAGCAAATTGAGCAGTGTCGACTTTCCCGAACCAGACCGCCCCACAATGCTGATGTGGTCACCCACCTCCACATCGAGGTCAATCCCTTTGAGGATGTCGAGCCGGCTAAAATCGGGAAGCTCCACCGATCGGGTCACTGCTTCGAGCGACAGCAGTGGCATCAGTAGCACACCACTTCGTCGCCATCTTTGTAACAGTTTTCGGGCAGGTTCTCGTCATCGACGGCCCCGGCCCCCGGAACGAACTGCAAGATGGTGTCACCAACTTCGAGCCCAGATATCACTTCTACGGTGATTCCGTCGTTGAGGCCAAGCACAACTTCGCGAAGCTCTGTCGTGCCATCAGGGAGCACTAAATAAACGTTTCCCGTTACCGCACTGCCCTCGACCGCGGTGATCGGCACGACCATGACATCCTCCGCGATTCCTCCCGCAATCGTGATCTGGGCTGTCAGCCCGGGAAAGACCACAACATCACTAGGGACAACACACGAAACGGTCGGACCAGCTCCCGCCTCCGCGCCGGACTCCCCTGTCGTCGCGAACGTGATGCTCAGTCCCGTGCACGTGAACGGCGCTGGCCCGCCATTGATGGCGACGCTCGCTTCTTTCGGCCGGTCAACAAGCCGATAGAGCTGCTCAGAAGGGACCGTTCCGCTCACGGTGTACGACGGCGGCGAGACAGTGCCTACGGGCGATCCGACCTGAAAGGACTCGCCAACAAGCGTCGTGAAGCCACTCAGCGTTCCAGCGGCAGGCGCAACGACAACTTTCCACTGTGTGCCCTGCGTGCCGTCCGGATTGATCACTTCAGCACGAAGCTTCAGGATCTCTTGGCCCTTTGCTACTGACTGGCCTGCCGAGACAGCGACTTCTCGCACTTCCCCAGAGAGAGTTGCCGGAATCGGGATGCTCGCGGCGGCCGCAACGCTGCCACTCAGCTCAACATCGTTTGTGATCGTTCCCGTCACTACCTCGTAGTGCTGCTCTTCGATCGCGACCGTGGGAAACTCCAGATCATCAGCCCTGAGCGCATCACCAAAGAACGCGAACTTCACGAGCGCCACCGCAATGACTGCGAAGATGATCATCCAGATGATGGGAAAGACCCACCTGCGCGCAACGCCCACTCGACACCTCGAATTCAGAAAACGGCACGGCAGATGCAGCCGAGTAATATTCACATCAGATCACCGAAAAGGGCAAAACACAAGCCCAACGTTTCCCGATTCCGAAGCGTCAGCAGAAACTAAACCTCGATAACGACAGGAACGATCATGGGACGGCGACGGTGCTGGGTGTTGACCCACCGACCGACCGTGCGACGAACGACCTGAGCGAAAGCATGACTATCGCGGGTGCCATTCTCCGCAGCATCCATGAGCGCTTTCACCACCTGAGGCAGAACGGCGTCGAAGACGTCCTCATCTTCAGCAAAACCACGCGACTGAATCTCAGGGCCAACAATGACCTTGCCCGTTTGAGCATCCACCGCAACGAAAATGGAGATGAAGCCCTCCTCGGCGAGGATTCGACGATCCTTGAGGTCGGCATCCGTAATTTCACCCACGCTCGAACCATCAACATAGACGAAGCCCAAATCAAGCTGACCAACCACTGACGCCTGACCATCCTTGAGGTCGATCACGGTCCCGTCTTCCGCAATGATCGTGTTTTCGGCCGGAACGCCCGACTGAATAGCAAGATTCGCGTTCGCCACCAAATGGCGGTACTCACCGTGAACCGGGAGCACATTCTTGGGGCGCAAAATGTTGTAACAGTAGAGCAGCTCTCCCGCGGCAGCGTGGCCAGAAACGTGCACCTTGGCATTCGCCTTGTGCACAACATTGGCACCCAGCTTCGTGAGGCCATTAATCACGCGGTACACAGCGTTCTCGTTGCCCGGGATCAAACTCGACGCGAGAATAACCGTGTCACCCTTGCCGACCTCGATCTGGTGTTCCATATTGGCCATGCGTGCCAGAACAGCCATCGGCTCACCCTGGCTACCGGTCGACATGTACACGAGTTGATTGTCCGGGTAGTTGACGGCCTTCTTCGCATCAAGCAGAACACCATCGGGCACCTTGAGGAATCCGAGATCGGCCGCGATGCCCATGTTGCGGACCATCGACCTCCCCATCAAAACAACTTTGCGGTTGTTGGCGACTGCGGCATCCAGAACTTGCTGAACCCGATGCACGTGGCTCGAGAAGCTAGCAACAATGACACGGCGCGGAGCCTTAGCGATTACCGCCTCGAGCACCGGCCCGATATCACGTTCGTTCGGCGTGAAACCCGGAACATCGGCGTTAGTGGAGTCTGCTAAAAACAGATCAACGCCCGCCTCCCCCAACCGTGCGAATGCGCGAAGATCAGTGATGCGATCGTCAAGCGGGAGCTGGTCCATCTTGAAATCGCCAGTATGGAGCACTACACCAGCGCTCGTCGTAATCGCCACGGCGAGCGCATCCGGAATCGAATGGTTCACAGCCACAAACTCAAGGTCAAAGGGACCGATTTTTTCTTTCTGGCCCTCCGTCACATTGAGCGTGTACGGCTTGATGCGGTGCTCTTTGAGCTTCGCCTCGATGAGTGCGAGCGTGAGAGTCGAACCAATCAGCGGAATATCTTGACGCAAACGCAGCAGATACGGAACAGCACCGATGTGGTCCTCGTGGCCGTGCGTGAGGACAATGCCGAGGATGTCGTCAAGCCGATCACGAATCGAGCTGAAATCCGGAAGGATGAGGTCAACACCGGGCTGGTGTTCCTCAGGGAACAGCACACCACAGTCGACAATCAAGATCTTGCCGTCGATCTCAAACGTGGTCATGTTTCGGCCGATTTCGCCGAGCCCGCCAACCGGCGTTACACGAAGAGTTCCCTGCTCAAGAGCGGGAGGGTCATATACGGAAACTGGCATTGAAGCACCTTGCAGTTAGATGTGTGGGGCCGTTAGCCCCCGTGCGAAAAATGTGGGCCTTGCCCCAGCCAGAGCCTACCCCTCATGGGCGAAGCTAGCGGGTTGCTCCAGCAATCTTAGGAAGTGCGCCTCCAGCTGCCGCGTTGCGGTCTGGGCGAAAATTCTTGAGATCGAGACCCTCGATGCCGGTGACCAAAGCCAACTCGTCTTCGATCTGGGCTGCCTCTGACTCTTCAGGGCCGACAAGAGGTAAACGCACCCGCGGGCTCGAAATGCGACCGAGGCCGTGAAGGATGTACTTGGCTGCCACAGTGCCAGGCACGTGCGTCATCGCTGCACGCACGAGCGGCTCAAGCGCTTGATGTGCTGCAGTAGCAGTCGCCAAATCGCCAGCGTTAACCGCATCGACAATCACGCGGTACGGGCCAGGGGCGATATTGGCTGTGACACCGATGAGCCCCGTGGCGCCAATCGACAAATGCGGCAAAACGTTGGCGTCATCGCCAGAGAAGTACATCAAGTCAGTCTGATTGAGCACGCGGCTCACCTCACTGAAATCGCCCTTGGCATCTTTGACCGCAAGGATGTTGGGGTGCTTCGCCGCACGAAGAATCGTTTCGTACTGGATCGGTACCCCAGTGCGCCCGGGAATGTCATAAAGGATTACCGGGAGGTCGGTAGCATCCGCAATCATGCGGAAGTGCGTGAGTACGCCGGCCTGAGTGGGCTTGTTGTAGTACGGCGTGACGATCATCACACCGTCAGCACCCGCTTTCTCGCTTGCCTTATACAGCTCGATTGCGTGAGCGGTCTCGTTGGAGCCGCCACCGGTGATGACCTTGGCGCGTCCCGCAGAAACCGACTTGGCGACCTCAACGAGTTTGATCTTCTCCGGGTCAGTGAGCGTGCTGGTCTCGCCGGTGGTGCCGGTAACGACGACACCATCGGCGCCGGCGCTGATCACATCATCAATGTGCTTCTCGACATCACCCCAATTGACTTCACCGTCAGCGGTGAACGGTGTGATGAGCGCGACGAGTACTTGACCGAAAGGATTATCTGTAGACACCCCTCTAGGTTAGCGCTGCTGAGACGCGTCGGTCTCGTAGCGCAAAAAACGGTAATGAAGTCCGCTGGATGAGGTGTGCCAGCCCTCGAGGGGATCGCTCGCTGCGAGCATCCATTGTTCGCCTCGCTCCGGCGCGTGAGTATCTCCATCAAAGTGCTCACGGATCTCGGTGACCTCGAGGCGCTGAGCACAAACGAGTGCCTGTGAATAGATTTCTGCACCGCCAATGACCCAGATAGTCTCGTCGGGTTTGTCGGATGCCGTAGCCAGCTGAATTGCGGCATCAACGCTGTGTGCGACTTGGGCCCCCTCGGCGCCCCACTTCGTTTGGCGGGTCACAACGATATTGCGGCGCCCCGGCAATGGCCGGAATCGTTGAGGGAGCGATTCCCACGTTTTGCGCCCCATGATGACGGGGTTGCCGCGCGTGAGAGCGGCGAAGTGGGAAAGATCTTCCGGCAGATGCCACGGCATCGTGCCCTCGTTGCCAATGATGCCGCCCTCCGATTGAGCCCAGATCACGCCAACAGGCGCGATCACACGGCAACCGGCGCTTTAATCGCGGGGTGGTGTTCGTAGCCAATGATCTCGAAATCTTCGAATGCGTAGTCGAAGATGCTGGCCGGTTTCGTCGAGATCGCAAGGTGCGGCGGGGCGAAGGGCTCCCGGGTGAGCTGTTCGGTGACCTGCTCAACGTGGTTGTCGTAGATGTGACAGTCGCCACCGGTCCATACAAAGTCTCCGACCTCTAGCCCGGTCTGCTCGGCAACCAGGTGAGTGAGCAGGGCATAACTCGCAATGTTGAACGGAACACCAAGAAAGAGGTCGGCGCTGCGCTGATAAAGCTGGCACGAGAGTTTGCCATCAGCAACATAGAACTGGAAGAACGCGTGGCAGGGAGCGAGCGCCATCTTCGGGATGTCGGCCGGATTCCATGCCGAAACAATCAGTCGACGCGAGTCGGGGTTGGTCTTGATCTGCTCGATGACTTCAGCAACTTGGTCGATCTGCTCACCAGACGGCGTGGGCCATGTACGCCACTGCACACCGTAGACCGGGCCCAGCTCTCCCGCTTCGTCGGCCCACTCATTCCAAATCGTGACGCCGTTGTCGCGCAACCAGGAAACATTGCTTTCCCCGCGCAAGAACCACAACAGTTCATAGGCGATCGACTTGAAGTGCACGCGCTTCGTCGTGATGAGAGGGAACCCCTCGGCTAGGTTAAATCGCAATTGGCGACCAAACACACTGCGTGTTCCGGTGCCCGTGCGGTCACTCTTGTGCACACCGTTCGCGAGCGTGTCGCGCAACAGGTCTTCGTAAGGGGTTGCGATCGTAGAAGCCATCGAGTCGATAGTACTTGCTGCGCGCAGGTTCACACGGGTTTCTCATGCACGTCGCTCAGCCACCGCATAGTGTTGAACACGACGAAAGGAACGGCTATGCCTGTTACGAGCGAAGCAACAACCCTCTGGTTTGGTGACCTGTTCAGCGGCAACGGAACGACATCGCTTGACTCCTCTGATGCCGCAGAATTCCCAGTGAACTGGGCAGCGCGATCAGAGGGCCAAAAATCAACGACCAACCCCGAAGAACTACTCGGCGCGGCTCACTCGGCATGTTTCGCCATGGCGTTCTCGAACGGTCTCGCCAGCAACGGAACACCGGCCGAAAGCCTGCAAGTTACCGCAGCAGTCACCTTTGACCCTGCCGAAGGAATCACGGGAAGTCACCTGCTCGTCAGCGCCAAAGTCGCCGACCTGAGCGATGAGGTATTTCAGCGACTGGCACAGGAAGCCAAAGAAGGCTGCCCCGTTTCACGTGCCCTCACCGGTATCCCCATCACCCTTGAAGCAAGCTTGGCCTAGTAGTGACTGGGTCATCAGCCACCCGGGTGCTTGTCGCCGGCGCGTCCGGCTATATTGGCACCGAACTCGTCTCCCAGCTCGAGACAGCAGGTTTCGATGTCCTGCGCCTCGTGCGCCGCTCACCACAGACCGACACCGAGTTTCAGTGGGACCCGCAGTCGGGGACTATCGATGATCGAGCCATCGAGCGTGCGGATGCTGTCATCAATCTGGCCGGCGCTAGCACAGGGAAATTGCCGTGGACGCCCGGGTACAAGCGGGAGATTCTGCGTTCACGAGTGGATGGCACCCGCACTATCGCCGAGGCAATTCGGCGCGCCAGCACTCCCCCCGATGTCTTTCTCAATGGTTCAGCGGTCGGCTACTTCGGCAGCCGCCCTGGTGAGGTGCTGACGGACGAGTCCGCGAAAGGGACAGGCTTCCTCAGCGACGTTGTTGAGGCGTGGGAGAAGGCTGCCCGCCTCACTCCGTCGCACACCCGCCTCGTCATGTTTCGCACAGGAATCGTCGTGGGCAAAGGCGGCGCATTCACTCCGCTCAACCTGCTCACCCGCTTCGGGCTGGGCAGTCGACTCGGCAGCGGCGACCAATACTGGCCCTGGATTAGCCTCCACGACGAAGCTGCCGCCATCATTCACCTAATGCGCAGCGACTTCTCTGGTGTCGTCTCCCTCGTTGGGCCGGCCCCGGCGACGGCAAAGACGGTGACGACGACCCTCGCGCGGACAATGCAGAAACCACACTGGCTGGTGGTGCCGAGCTTTGCCATAAGGATGCTTGGCGACGCAGGCGAAGACCTCATCCTGGTTGATGAGAATGTTCAGCCTCGCACTCTGCTCAACACGGGCTTTAGTTTCACGCACACCACAATCGAGCAGGCAATCAAAGAGTTCATCGACTAGCTGTTCCCCCTCGAGAGATCAGTCGCGACAGCGAGAACTCGCCTAAGCAGCCTTCTTGTCAGCGCTACGCGAGAGCGCGATGGCGTGACGAGTAGCCCAACGGGCCCGACGTCGATCGCCACTCGTGTCATAAGCGAGCCCGAGGCGCAACCACGCCCGCCAGGAATCGGGGCTGGCTTCGGCCTCGTCCCGGTAACGCCCAAATGCGCGGTCTGCCGCTTCTGGCTCGGCTCGCCCGCTCGGCCGACGTTCAGTGATTTCCTCGGGCAAAGCGCCCTCCTCCCGGAGGGTGTTGAGCAACCGCTCTGCCCGGAAGATGAAAGCCAGCTCGGCTGCGAGCGCCCAGAAACCAATCAATGGGAGTATGAGCAACGCCCACCCCATCACCTGCGCGACAATTTCCCCAGTTCCGATCAAAATGAACGAATAATTGATCACAAACACCAGGTAGAGTCCCAGAAGGCCCACCATGACAAGAGCCGCTATGCGTGTTTTCATTGTGACTCCTCGCTGCCGCTGGGTGAGAGGTTGATGAGCTGGTCGAGCCCGACCGTCACGCCCCGTGCGCCAACGACCGCGCGCAGACCGAGCAGGATTCCGGCCTCATAGGAATCCTGCGACATCGTGCGATGGTCGATCGTGAGCACCTCGCCTGGCCCGCCGAAAATGACCTGTTGGTGCGCCACGACTCCCGACATTCGCAGACTATGCACGGGGATACCCGCAACTTGCTCGCCGCGGGCACGCTGGTCATGGTGAGGCGCTGCTACTGGACCGCGGTCGGTGCGGGCATCGGCCATGAGCTCAGCCGTGCGAACTGCGGTTCCCGACGGCGAATCAACCTTGCCTGCGTGGTGGCTTTCGATAATTTCGATCGAGTCAAAATACCGGGCAGCAGTAGCCGCGAATGAGGTGGCTAGGGCCGAGCCGAGCGAAAAGTTGGGGATGAAGATGACACCGACGTCGGGGTGCTCGGTGAGCGAAGAATTCACCGCCTGAACACGATCTTCGCTCCAGCCAGAGGTACCAACCAGCACGCTCTTGCCATGAGAAATGGCGAACTCGACAACAGACGGCGAGACGCTTGGTTCGGTGACATCCACGACTACATCTGCCTCAAGCATTTCACTGAGGTCTGACCGCGAATTGAGCGTGGCCACGAGTGAAAAGTCGTCTGAGGCATCGACCACGCCACGGATGAACGTTCCCATGCGACCGGTTGCGCCGACTACCGCTACTTTCGTTGTCATTACCCAAATCTACCAATGCTGAGCGACTCCGCTGACTACTCCAACTCACAGCCGCGAGTACTGTGGTGCTGTGCCACAGTTTCGCCCCGTCCCCGTCACGGATGCTCTCGCCCACGAACTTCTCACTGAGTACTTCAGCTACCGAGCCGAGACATTCCCCACACCCTCGGGCTACGTCACAACGTTTCCGACGGCAGAACAATTCGAACCGCCCCGCGGAGTGTTCGTTCTTGTCGAAGAGTCAGGCAGCGCGCTCGGGTGTGGTGGAATCCGCCAGCGTGATGCTGGTCAGTTCGAGGTGAAGCACCTCTGGGTGCGACCCGCAGGTCGTGGTGCCGGGCTCGGACGACAGCTGCTCACGGAACTCGAGCGTCGTGCCCGCCAGTGGCATGCTACAGAACTGGTGCTCGACACTAACGAAAGCTTGGCCGCGGCTGGAGGCCTCTACCGGTCGAGCGGGTTCGAATCAGTGGAGCCCTATAACGACAACCCGAACGCGACAACTTGGTATCGCAAAGAACTCCGCTAATCGCGCTCTGCTGTGCTGTCGGCAGCATCAATTCGCGTGGAGAGTTCGCGCGGTGAATTCGCGCTGCTCTAGTACGGCTGTTCTTCGGGCAGACCCGTACGGAGTTCTGCCGGCAGGTGCCCAAGATCGTTGTGAGCGACAAGCACTGGAGGCTTGGCGCTGCGCACCCGGATGATTGAGAGGCCGCAATTGGCTTGATTGAGCCCAAGCCAGCGCCACTGATCGCCACCGAGCACCTCGCGAACAAACCACGCAATCACAAAATTGTGAGTGATGAGCAGGTCGTGGCGATCCTCACGCACCGGCCGGAGAAACTCGGTGACGGCGTCTTCCATTTGTGCTTGACCCGCATCGATCTCTTCGGGAGTCACCGACCCAAAAAAGTGGTCGAACGCTGAAGGCATGTCGGGAGTTGGGCCGCTCGGGATGCAGTCCATGAGCAACGTTGTGGGCTGCGACTCAAGAGCAGGCATTCGTTCAGTCATGATCGCTGCGGTTTCGGCGGCGCGCTGAAGTGGAGAGTGAAAGGCGCGAGTGAACGGAACACCACCGAGGCGTTCAGAGATTGCCATCGCCTGACGTGTTCCCTTGCCCGAGAGCGGGCCGTCGGGCAGTCCATGTTCTGCGTCTTGCTGTTCGCCGTGACGAACGAGGTACAGGTAGTGAGCCATCACCATTCCTTTGTTGATCTAACTCTGGGCAACGCTGCCGAGAGTAAGTCCGGAGAACATCTCTTCAGTTACCGCACCCACTGCCGCAATCGACAGGGGGCGTGAGGAGAGTTCGTGAGCAAGTTCTTGGATGCCGTCGGCCGTGACCGCTGAGATCCGTGCGATCGATGTGTCGAGGTCGACAAACTCGCCAAGCGTGAGTTCGCTGCGACCGAGTCGCGACATGCGCGAATCGGAGTCTTCGAGCGCAAGAGCTGAGGCCCCTCGCAGTTGCCCGATCGCCCGGCTGATTTCTTCGTCCGTGACAGCAGCATGGCCGAGTTTCGTGAACTCTTCGAGCATGAGTTCGGCAACCTGCGCAGACTTCGCGGGCGAGCATCCGGCATAAATGCCAAAGATTCCTGCATCGGAGTAGCTGGGCGCGAAGGAGTACACCGAGTAGGCCAGCCCACGCTTTTCGCGCACTTCTTGAAACAGCCGCGATGACATACCACTGCCCAAGATCGAGTTGAGCACGGTAAGGGTTGCGCGACGCTCATCGGTAGCGGAAAGCCCTTCGACGCCAGCAATGATATTCGCCTGCTCGATGGGTCGAGGAGTCACCTGAAGTCGCTGACCCGGCTCGGAGGCTTGCGCTGCAGCGCTATCTCGACGCGCAACCGGTGTCGCCTCATGCGACAGGTCCCATCCCGCAGCGATAAGACACGAGGAAACTAAGGCGACGACCATATTGTGGTCGACAGCGCCAGCCACTGTAATCACGAGATCTTGAGGCCGGTAGTTTCCACGGTAGTGCTTCACTACGGAATCTCGCGAAATTGCGTTGATCGTTTCAGGGCTACCGCCAATCGGCCGGCCAAGCGGATGCTCGCCAAAGACGGCCTCGAAGAAGCGCTCACTCGCGACATCGGTCGGGTCGTCATCGGCCATGGCGAGTTCTTCGAGAATCACTCCACGCTCATTCGCGAACTCTGTGGCATCGATCAGGCTCGAGGCGAGCATGTCGCCGATCACTTCGATCGCCATGGGCAGGTCGATGTCTTGCACCTTGGCGTAATAGCAGGTGTATTCCTTGGCGGTCATCGCGTTGTGCTCGCCACCCACCGCATCGAAACTGACCGCGATGTCTAGCGCAGTGCGCGACGGAGTTCCCTTGAACAGCAGGTGCTCCAAGAAATGAGTGGCACCGAAGGTTCCTGGCAGCTCGTCTCGCGAGCCAGCCGCAACCCAGTAGCCCACCGTTGCGCTGCGCGCACCCGGAACTTGTTCGCTAAGAATGCGCACACCGCTCGGCAAAACGGTTCTGCGAACGAGACTGTCGCCGGTTGCGGTGAACGACAGTTCGGGAAGGTCAAGAGGAAGATTCACTGCGTCGATCATCCCTATCAGCCTACGTCATTCTGACCGTTCACCCCGTCTCGCAGAAACTTAGTTAAAGCCATGCCCCCCATACTGGGGGAAATTAAAGAGGACAGACAGACTTGTCTGTATGTCCTCTTGTGCTACTGTTTTTTCAGGCACCCGAAGCCGACAACCGGTCACTTGGATTCGAATCAAGTGACGTTCATAACCACACAACCCGGACCCGAACCGGGTTGTGTCCTAAAACCGCATCGCGCGAACCCGAATCGAACGATGCACTAAGCGGGGAACGTTCCTGATCCGAATCTCCCCCGGACGGAGTGCGCTGTGATGGTATTTGAGACACCAGAGACCGCACAGCGCGCTCCGGCCAAGGGCCGCATTCTAGAAACGGCTAACGAACTTTTCTACCAAAACGGCATCCTGAACGTCGGAGTAGACCGCATCATTGCGCAGTCGAGCGTGACGAAGGCAACCTTCTACAAGCACTACCGCTCAAAAGACAACTTGATTATTGAGTACGTCAAGAGCCGCAGAGCAGCAGTAGAGACCCACGTGCGATCAGTCATCGAAGGCGCAGCTTCCCCTCACGACGCCGTCCTCGGGCTGCTCGAGGGCGTCGCCGCCGAGCTCACGAAGCACGATTTTCGTGGATGCCCATTCCTCAATGTTGTCGCCGAATTTCCCGACCCCAAGCATCCCGTGCGTGTATTGATTGCCGAACACCGCGATTGGTACAACGAAGCCCTCTACGAATTGATGCGCAGCGCACATCATCCTTTCCCTGGTGACGCCGCCGACGAACTCATGCTCGCCAAAGATGGCGCCCTCGCGGGAGGCTACGCCGGTGACACGATTGCTGCGGGAGCGGCAATGGCTAGAGTAGTCAAGCGCGTGCTCGCCGAATCCGTCAGCGCTTAGTCAGCCAGCGCCGAATCCGTCAGCATTGAGCCCGTCAGCATTGATTTCGTCAGTATTGATTTCGTCAGCATTAAGCGGTCACAACTGGCCGCGCGGTGGCTAATAGGCCGACGACCGATCCAACTCTGCTGACTGATGCCGGGTCAATTGCACGCGCGCGGCCGCCAGCAACTCCGGCACCTGAGTTGCTGTGCTAGCGCTCACCACTGGCGCAACCACTCCTGGCTTATTGAGCAGCCACGCCAGGGCTATGGTAGCCGGGCTCGCATCGTGCTCATGAGCAACCTCATCCAGCGCATTCAGCACCTTGATGCCGCGACGACGTAGGTACTGCGCGGCCTCCTGCCCGCGGGAATTGAGCGCCAGGTCGGAACGTTGCCGATACTTTCCACTCAAGAATCCGCTCGCGAGCGCGAACCGGGGCATAATGCCCAAACCTTGGATCGTTGCAACATGGGCAAGCCCAATCTCGAACTCTTGACGGTGCAGCAGGTTGTAATGCGACTGGATTGCGACCATCGGGGCTACTCCCATTTGACCGCACGCAATGCGCGCCTGAATGAGACGATTTCCTGTGTGATCTGAGCCGCCGAAGTAGCGCACCTTGCCTTCACCGATTAGCTCATCGACCGCCAACAACGTCTCATCGAAGTCGACGCTCTCGTCATCGACGTGCAGGTACAACAGATCAATGTGTGACGTTCCCAATCGGGTCAACGATGCAGTGACCGAACGCTTGATCGCTTCAGCATGCATGCCAGGGTTTTCGCGACTCTTACCCACCTTGGTGGCAACAACCATGTCATCGCGATTGCGGCGCGCGCGCATCCATTCACCGATCATGAGCTCACTTCGACCGGATGCGTAAGAATCGGCCGTGTCGATAAAGTTGCCTCCACCCTCGGCGAAGGCATCGAGAATAGCCGTCGTCGCCTGCTCATCAGCGGTCCAACCAAAAATGTTTCCACTCAGTGCAAGGGGGTAGACGCGAAGGTCAGAGGAGCCGATCACTCGAGTGTTGAAATGAGGCTCAGAGCGTGCTCGCGCGCTAGCGGAACCCGGCAGTGATCGAGTCGGGTGTACCTGCGTCATTTGGGCCTCCCACAAGGCTTTTGGCAAGGATAAAACGAGGGCGACCCGAAAACGTGCAGCATAGCGCGATCGTTACTACTCCGTGTCGAAAACCGTCTTATCGGGGCGCTGCGACGACATCCAGGGCCGCAGCGGTGTTGCTTCGGTGTCGCTTCGGGCGCATCCTCGCAATAATGGCAACAGCACAGTGTCAACCTTCGAGAGGACTGCGATCGTGAATAACCCGAACTGGGAGCTTCCAGACGTGCCATCATTCGACCTTGAGAGCCCCGATTTTGAGGCCGGCGGCACGCTGCCGCAATGGGCCCGCTCAGGGATAGCTAACGCTGGCGGGGAAGACCGCTCCCCCACCCTGCACTGGCAGGGCTTCCCCTCGGGCACGAAGAGTTTCGTACTCACCGTGTTTGACCCTGATGCGCCCACAAGCAGCGGATGGTGGCACTGGGCAGTGTTTAACATTCCAGCCTCGATCGAGTCACTGCCCCAGAATGCCGGTAGTGCCGACGCGCAGCTACTCCCCAACGGAGCAATCACTCTGCCCAACGACCTCCGACTCGAGTCGTTTCAGGGGGCCGCCCCTCCTGCCGGCCACGGTGAGCACCGCTACGTCTTTACACTAAGCGCGCTGAACACCGAACTCCTCGACATTCCGGCAGGAAGCACCCCAGCGATGCTGGGATTTGTCATGCGCGACCACGTCGTGGCGAGAGCCCAGCTGACGGGACTGTCGAGTACCGAGCACGACGCAACTCGCTAGAGGGCGCGCCGCACCCCGCTGAGGGACTACGGGACTATAGCGAGAGCGAGAGCCGCTGGGTTAGCTGTTCTGGGTTAGCTGTTCTGGGTTAGCTGTTCTGGGTTAGCTGTTCTGGGTTAGCTGTTCTGGGTTAGCTGTTCTGGGTTAGCTGTTCTGGGTTAGCTGTTCTGGGTTAGCTGTTCTGGGTTAGCTGTACTGGGCTAGCTATTCTGGCGAAAGTAGTGCGGTACGCGTTCGTAGCCACGGCTGCGCATTTTCGCGACAACCACGCTGACGACCACGACGACCACGACGATGCCGAGAGCCACCCACAGATACCACGCGGTCTCAAGCCACACGAGCATGTCGCTCATGAACGCATCAAGGGGTGTAGTGATTCGGGTCACAGTCCCACCGTATCGCTCCAATGCGCTCAGATCCCCACCCTTTGTTAGGGGAGACAGGGGTGACTACCCCTGATTGAGGGATGAAATCGTGTGCTCTGCGTGGTTAACGGAACAGCGCCCACCCTCAAAGAGGATGGGCGCTGATCGTTACTTCGGCTTCGGTGCGTCGAATCTAGCTTTCCTCAGCGGGAATCGCTGCTTCTGCATCAGACTCATCAGTCACCGGTGCGAGCGAAAGCTTTCCGCGGTCATCGATCTTGGTAATTTCAACCTGAATCTTCTGGCCGACAGCGAGCACGTCTTCGACGTTCTCAACACGCTTGCCACCGGCGAGTTTACGAACTTCAGAGATGTGCAGCAGTCCGTCCTTGCCCGGGGTGAGCGAAACGAATGCGCCGAAGGTCGCGATCTTGACGACCGTACCTAGGAAACGTTCGCCGACCTCAGGGTTGAGCGGATTCGCGATGGCATTAACCGCCGCGCGTGCAGCCTCGGCCGAGGGGCCATCGACGGCACCGATGTAGACGGTTCCGTCATCCTCAATCGAGATGTCCGCTCCGGTGTCATCCTGGATCTGGTTGATGTTCTTGCCCTTTGGACCGATCAGCTCACCGATCTTGTCAATCGGGATCTGAACCGAGATCACGCGAGGAGCCGTAGGAGCCATCTCGTCGGGAGCATCGATTGCAGCGTTGAGAACTGACAGGATCGCGGTGCGCGCTTCCTTAGCCTGCTTGAGCGCGCCGTCGAGAACCGACGAAGGCAATCCAGCGAGCTTGGTGTCGAGCTGAATGGCGGTGACAAACTCGCTTGTGCCGGCAACCTTGAAGTCCATGTCGCCTAGTGCGTCTTCAGCACCGAGGATGTCAGTGAGTGCCGCGTAGCGCGTTACGCCATCGACCTCATCCGAAATCAGGCCCATGGCGATACCGGCAACGGGTGCGCGTAGCGGCACACCAGCATTGAGCAGCGACAAGGTAGAGGCACACACTGAACCCATCGAGGTTGAACCGTTGGAACCGAGTGCCTCGGAAACCTGGCGAATCGCGTAAGGGAACTCTTCACGGGGAGGAAGCACTGGTGCGATGGCGCGCTCTGCGAGGAAACCGTGACCGATTTCACGACGCTTGGGGCTACCAACACGACCAGTCTCGCCGGTGGAGTATGGCGGGAAGTTGTAGTGGTGCATGTAGCGCTTCTTGGTCACTGGTGCCAGTGAGTCAATCTGCTGCTCCATCTTGAGCATGTTCAGTGTGGTGACACCCAAGATCTGGGTCTCGCCGCGCTGGAAGATTGCCGAACCGTGAACGCGAGGAATGACCTCAACCTCGGCATCAAGCGCACGAATGTCGCTCAAGCCACGGCCGTCGATACGGATTCCCTCGGTCAGAACGCGCTGGCGCATGACCTTCTTGCTGACAGCCTTGTATGCACCGCCAATCATGCCAAGAACATCTGCGCCGAGCTCGTCAGCGTCGACCTTCGACTGAACTTCAGCCTTGACGCGAGCCTTGAGCTCGTCGTCAGCGGTCTGACGCTCGATCTTGTCAGCGATCTTGTAGACATCGCGAAGCTCTGCCTCGGCCAGCTCGGACACGGCGTTGTATGCCTGGTCGGAGTACGGCGGGAAGAGCGGGAACTCGGCAACAGGCTTTGCCGCCTTGTTGGCAACCTCGAGCTGAGCCTTCACAAGCTGCTTGAGGAACGGCTTGGATGCTTCGAGGCCCTGAGCAACAACAGCCTCGTCGGGCTTGGTTGCACCAGCCTTGATGAGCTCCCAGCTGTTCTCGGTAGCTTCTGCCTCAACCATCATGATGGCGATGTCTTCTTCGCCCTTGTCGTTGGTAACCATGCGGCCAGCAACGGTGAGGTCGAAGACAGCGTCAGCAAGCTGGCTGTGCTTCGGGAAGGCAACCCACTGGTCGCCGATCAATGCGAGGCGGATGCCGGCAACGGGACCGTAGAACGGAAGACCCGAGATCTGGGTGCTGAGCGAAGCAGCGTTGATCGACAGTGCATCGTAGAACTCGTCAGGAGCGATGCTCAGAACGGTGATGACGATCTGAACTTCGTTGCGGAGTCCCTCAACGAAGGTCGGGCGCATCGGACGGTCAATGAGACGACAGACAAGAATCGCTTCCGTCGAGGGGCGACCCTCGCGACGGAAGAAGCTGCCGGGGATCTTGCCTGCAGCGTATGAACGCTCTTCGACATCCACGGTAAGGGGGAAGAAGTCGAAGCCTTCACGCGGGTGCTTACCCGCGCTGGTGGCGCTCAAGATCATTGTTTCTTCGTCGAGGTACGCGGCTACGGCACCCTGTGCCTGCTGAGCGAGTCGACCGGTTTCGAAGCGCACGGTGCGCTTGCCGAACTTACCGTTATCGAGAACGGCTTCGGCGAATGTGATTTCTGGACCCTCCATGCGGGGGTTTCTCCTTTGTTTTACGTCGCGCACCCGTGTGGTGTGCGACTCGTCAAGGAGCAGGAGCGGGCAGAAGGACGCGATGGTTCGTGCGCATGCCTAGAGTGGCGGCGCACGTCTGGCCAACAGTAGAAAGCCTCCGAACGACTCGGAAAATTACCACCGGTGACCAGCTTCTTGCCAGCCTGCTCCGGTGTTGCCCCACAACTACGTGGACAACGCTCACAATCGTACCATTAGGCACCATCCGACCCCAGAAAGCGACCGTAACGACACGCTCAGGCTGCCAGTCGTTTACGCTTGAGGGTATGGAACCCACAGAATCAACACCCTCTGCGAGCGAAGATAACAAGCGCAGGTTCCGCGAGGCGCTTGATCGTAAGCAGAATAAGGAAACAGCTCGCCCGGGACACTTGGACGCCGAATCGGCAATTCAGGGAACCCAAGACCGCGCTGACCACAAACGCGACTTCCGCCGCAAGACCGGATAAACGAGCTCAACAACCGCTGGCGCCCGAGCAGCACGGGCAGGGTTACTAGACCGCTCGGGCATCGGCGGCCGCGAGGGCGGCAAGAGCTGCGTCACGCTTGGAGACGAGAGATGCGTGGGTGGGAGCATCCGGAACTTCGGCCGGTCTGTTGGTAGCGAACTCCTTGCGGAGCACGGGCACCACTTCTTCGCCCAGAAGGTCGAGCTGCTCGAGCACGGTCTTGAGCGGCAGTCCGGCGTGATCCATGAGGAAAAGTTGGCGCTGGTAGTCACCGAAGTGTTCACGCATTCCTGCGTACTTATCGATGACCTCTTGCGGGCTACCAACCGCGAGTGGGGTCTGGTCAGTGAAGTCTTCCATCGACGGGCCGTGACCGTAGACGGGGGCGTTGTCGAAGTAGGGTCGGAACTCGGCCTTCGCTGCCTGCGAGTTGCTGCGCATGAATGCTTGGCCACCGAGCCCCACAATGGCCTGTGCTGCCGTGCCGTGACCGTAGTGCTCGAAGCGCTGACGGTAGTAGCTGACGAGACGCATGTAGTGCTCTTTGGGCCAGAAAATGTTGTTCGCGAAGAAGCCATCACCGTAAAAGGCTGCCTGTTCAGCGATCTCTGGGCTGCGGATCGAACCGTGCCACACGAAGGGAGGCACGCCATCCAGCGGGCGCGGCGTCGACTGGAAACCCTGAAGGGGCGTGCGGAACTTGCCCTCCCAGTTCACAAACTCTTCACGCCACAACTTGTGCAGCAGCGAGTAATTTTCGATTGCAAGCGGGATGCCGTCACGAATGTCTTTGCCGAACCACGGGTACACCGGCCCGGTGTTGCCTCGACCCATCATGAGGTCGGCCCGACCATCAGACAGATGCTGAAGCATTGCGTAGTCTTCAGCAATCTTCACAGGATCGTTGGTGGTGATGAGCGTCGTGCTTGTAGAGAGTATGAGCCTCTCGGTTTGTGCAGCAATATAGGCGAGGGTCGTCGTGGGGCTGGAGGAGACGAACGGCGGGTTGTGGTGCTCGCCAAGGGCGAACACATCGAGTCCGACTTCTTCCGCCTTTTTGGCAATCGTGACGATGGCATTGATGCGCTCACCTTCGGTGGGGGTGCTGCCATCGGTGGGGTCAGTGGTGACGTCGCTAACGGTGAAAATTCCGAACTGCATTAGTGCTCCGGTCTCCCAAAATGTGGCTGGATCAATTAGTTATCTCGTTCAACCAGACTGTTCCCCGATAATTCCGCCCCCATACCGCCAATTGGCGGTATGGGGGCTGTGAGCCGTACAGTGGTGCCGCACCCACGAAAGGTGGCAGCCACTTATGCCCAGAGACATCGCGTCACTCGCCAACCCTGGCAGCGACAGCGTTGTGCAGTCGCTACTGGATGCTGCACGAACTTCTGCTGAGCGTCAGACTGCTACACAATCCCTCGGGCTCACTCCCAGCACCCGTTACCGAGTGATTGCGCAGCCCGCGAACTCCGCTGGCCCCGTGCACATCCCGTCGGCAGTGATGTCCACGGTTGCGGGGCCTGTACTCGCCGAGGTCGTGCTTAATACGGATGCCGTGGCGGCACCGCGAGCGGGAGTCGGAATCGCTGCCGCACCCGCCGAACTTGTGCGTTCTTGGCAATCCGCACTCATCGCCCTGCGGTTGACTTCCGATAGTGAACCCGTGTTGCACGCAGATGACCTGGGTTCGCTTTTGCTGCTTGCGGAAATCAGCCCAGCGGGCGCCCCCGAAAACTGCGACCTGCAGGCGGTTGGGGTTGTCATTCGAGAATCACCGCGCATCATTGCCATGCTCGACACTCTTGCCGCGAGCGATAGTCTGCGCGCCGCAGCGACCACACTTGGATTTCACCACTCCACCGTGCAGTCACGGGCAGAAGAACTGAGCGGCAAGCTCGGTTTCGATGTGCGCACGACTCGCGGCCGCACGAGGCTCTCCGTCGCGCTCGCCCTGTACCGGCTCGAGACGGTGCGCTTCGACTGACGCCGACGCTCGCGAAGCAGGGATGTGAGCGCTCGACTAGGCCTCGTTAGAGAGCTGACCACGCACGATTGAGTCGCCCGAGTGCGCAGGGTCGCCGTCGAACTGTTCTTCGGAGATGTCGACAAGATCGTAGCTATCGATGTCGAGGCCATCGGGCACCGTGAACTGACCTGACGTGCCCTCGACGATTCCGAGGCTCACGAGAGCCGTGGCATCCGAGGTAATGAGCCACACTTCGCGGTAGCCGCCAGCAGTCGCGGGTGCATCGAAGTTCACATCAATCACTCGCGTACCGTCTGGCCGTCGCTCGAGCCTGGCCTCACCCGTTGAATCCGCCCAATTAGGGAAAGCATCGAGCGTTGCACTCGCAAGAATCGTCGGCTGATCGGCGGGCTGGAACGTTAGCCAGATCGCTGATCCTGCTGCCGCAACCAGCGCGAGCGACGCTGCCGCAGCAAGCGCAGCAACCCATGGACGCCGGCGTTTGTCGAGCGAATGCACAGTAGCGCCCTCGGTGACGGGATTGGCCTCAGCTGGTGGCGCCTCAGCTGATTCACAATCAGGCTCACTCAACGCACGCTCAGCGCGCTTCTCAGCTAATACATCCACGCGCTCGTCGACAACTGTTGAAGTGGATAGTTTTTGCGGCAGCGTCGGCGCTTCGGGGCTCAGAGAAAGCTCGTCACTGATTCGCTCCCAAACTCGCGATGGCGGATCGAGCAGCTCGCCGGCATCAAACGTCGCGCGACCGACCACCGCGGCGCGAGACAATACTTCGATTTCACGACGGCATTGCTCACATTCGCTGATGTGTTCGCTGTCTACGGGGAGGGCGACCTGCTCGCCAAGAGCAAGCAGCGCAAGGACCTCAGGATCAACGTGTCGCATAGGTCTCCTCCAATCGTGTTCGCATCCGTTGCAAACTGCGCCGGATATGGCTCTTGACCGTGCCCAAAGGTAGTTCGAGGCGGTCGGCTATTTGGTTGTGTGTGAGATCGTCGAAGAATGCCAATCGCATTATTGCTTGAGCATCCGGCTCAAGCCTGGCGATTTCGTCGGCCACCATCAGCGTGTCAGCCAAATCGAAGTCTTGCACAATTGGCTCGCCCCTCGACGTTGTCGCGGCCAGCTCTTCTTGAAGGCGACGCACTCGCGCGCGGGCTTCGTGCGTGTCGGCGATCTTGTTCTTAGTGATCCCCACAAGCCAGGCGGAGAGGGTTGAGCGTTCCGGCTTGTAGCCTGCTCGACCGGTCCAGGCCGAAACGAAAACTTTTTGGGTGACGTCTTCGGCATCTCCACGGTCGCCGAGAGATCGAACGGCGAGAGTGAACACAAGTGATGACCAGCGACGGTAAATGTCTGCGAGCGCCGATTCCTCACCCGCAACGAAGGCGAGCGTCATGCGCGCTTCGTTAGCGAGGTCCTTGTCGGTCATGATTCTCCGGTTGATGGTTGTCACAGTGGATTCGCAATCGCAACAACATTGTCAGAGTAGTTCTGCACATTCTTATCGAACTGTCCACCACAGGTGAGTAAAACAATTCGTGGGGCGCCATCTCGATCAAAGACCTGATCGAGCGGAAGTTGCTTCTTTTGGATGTTCTGAACCGACTCTAGGCGATAGCGGTGATCCACGCCGTCCTCGGTAGTGACAATAATCTCAGCGTCTGCGGGCATCTCTTTGAGATACGCAAACGGGCCCAAGCCTTGGTCAAAAGAATCAACGTGGGCGGTGATCACGGTTGACCCGGTTTCGCTACTGGGCGACGGACCATAGCGGTACCAGCCTGCCACCCGGATGTTCTCGGGGATCTGCATGAGACCGTCAGCCTCAACGCCGACCGGGGTGATCTGGATGTCGATCGAGACCGAGGGAATCTGGATGCGTACCGGGGCGGAAACTTGCTCTACCGGCGCGATTTCACTCGACTGCCGAGGCACATCGACCACCGCGGTAGGAAGCGGAGTCGGTGCCGGGTCGGGAGCGATGGGTTGAGCTGCTGTAGTTGTGCAACCTGCAAGGAGAAGCGCCATGGCCGCGAGGGCTAGGATTCTCGCGGCCATGACGTTCTCCTTGATGGGGTGTGTGATTGTGTGGTGAGTTATTTAGTTGTGACTACTTGGATGCGCGGGCTGCGGTGAGGCGAGTCGCTGCGAATCCTGCGAGAGCAAGAAGCGCTGCGAGGGCGCCGAGGCCACCGATGAGCGCACCGTTGTTGTTGTCAGCGGCGAGACCAGCGGTCCCCGCATCTACTCCACCGGGGTTCGAGTGGAGACCGTCAATGGTCTGTACTGCGAGCTGGAGGTTGTCGTCAGCGAGGCTGCCCCAGGCGTAAACGATGGTGTTGACACCTTCAGCGATGGTGACGTCTGCCGGGCCGATAACTGGGTCTGTGGTTCCGGTTGCTGCGACCGCGGCTGAGATGGTTCCGACGGGGAGATTTGCCTTTACCTCGTCAGGGTTGCTGAGGTTCTCGAATGCTACAGCGCCGTTTGCGAGCACATCAACGGCGGGAGCCGCTGCAGTGTGACGAACGGTGAGCTTGCCCTGACCGGCAGGGATCGCGCTCAGGTCGTTGGTGAACAGCGACGCGGTTGGCGCTCCATCAGCGTCGAGGTGAGCGACGGCCGTGTAGCTCATGTTGGCGTCGAGCGTCAGGTCGATGGGCCCGATTGCAGGGGCAGAGTCGTCCATGGCATCCGATGCCGTGATGGCTACCGTGTAAGTGTCGGCCGGAAGGTCGAGGGGGCCAGCGAGGTCACCGGGCTCGAAGTCATCGAGAGTCAACTCACCGTTGACGTAGACGTCTACGGTGAGTCCGGGGACTGCATGCAGAACGTACAGGTCGGCGCTGGTGTCTGAGATTGCACTTGCGGGGATTGCAACGCCTACTGCGGCGATCGCTCCGGCGGCTACACCGGCAATAAGTTTGTTTCGCACTGTTCTTGTCCTCTCATGGATCGGGCGTAATTCGCCTGACATGGAGTACTTCTGGCTGAACACCCATTTTGGATGCAGAACGGTGAAAAAAGTTTTGAATTACTTCTCTGGGAGTGTGGTTGCCGCATCGATTCGACGGTTTGGTCGACTTCGCTGCGTGCGCCACCCGAGCCAGACCATAACGATGGCACCCACGATGAGCGCCCAGAATGCGGAGCCAATTCCGATGACCGTGATGCCAGAGCTGGCGACCAAAAACGTTGCAATCGCAGCGATCCGATGCTCGGGAGCTTCGAGTGCGCTCCGTACTGACGCGATTAGCGCACCCATCACCGCGAGACCGGCGATTGCCACAACCACGACGGGCGGCGCAATCGTCACGAGAGCTGTGGCAAGCCCGGCGCCGAGACCGATAACGACATAGGTGGCTCCTGCAGAGACGGACGCGATCCATCGTTTACTACTGTCGTCGTGAGCTTCCTCACTTGCCGTCAGCGCGGCGGTGATTGCTGCCAGATTGAGTGCATGACCGCCAAAGAAAGCACTCGCCGCCGATGCTGCGCCGGTAACGGTGAGTGCTGGCCCGGCGGGAACCGCAAAACCGTACGTGCGCATCACAGTAAAACCTGGAACGTTTTGACCCGCCATCGTCACAATGAATAAAGGAATCCCCAGACTCACAATCACGATCGGATCAAAGGTCGGCATCACAAAGGTCAGTTGCGGCACGATTGTCGATCCCGGAAACGGGGTGCCGCCCGACGTCACAGCGATCGCGACCACTGCAGCAACTAGTGCGCCGGGAACCGCCCAGCGCGGCGCGACCTTCAACAAAATCAGCCAGGTAACAACCATCGGAAGCCCCAGCCACGGGTACTCAACGGCTGCAGTGATTGGTGCGAGACAGATCGTAAACAGGATGCCCGCCAACATCGCACTGGCAATGGGCTGTGGGATGTTGGTAATGAGCCGACCCAGCGCTGGTACGAGGCCGCACACCACAATCAACACCGCACAGACAATGAACGCACCCACAGCTGCACGGAATTCGATGTCGCCCTGAGCCGCCACTATCAGCAAAGCAGCTCCAGGAGTGGACCATGCAACAGTAATCGGCATGCGATAGCGCCACGCCAAACCGATGGTTACAAGACCCATCAGAACAGTGAGGATGAGGAGACCGGATGCCGCCTGGGCATCGCTCGCGCCGACCGCTTGGAGCCCAGCAACCACGAGTGTGAACGACGACGCAAAGCCGGCAATGCCTGCGATCAGTCCGGTAGAAAGAAGCTGGAAAATGGCTGTCGTCGCTTTCTCTTCACGGCCCGTATCGGCTCATACTATCGCCGCTTCCGACTGCCACCACAGCACTCAACCAGTGGTTCTTACAGCTCGAGAACGATCTTTCCGCGCGAATGACCCTCCATGAGCTTCGCGTAAGCAGCGGAGACCTCTTCGATCGGAAATACCGCCTCAATCGGAACCTGCACCGTTCCCGCAGCGACCAGCGCGGAGAGCGCGGCCAGATCGTCGGCAGTGGCACCAGCAGCGCCCACACCCGTGGTGCCGTACTCATCGACAGCGGCATAGTCGGCGATCGTGTTAATGCGGTCAGCCGGAGCGCCGAGCGCAAGCGCAGCATCCACTGTTTCGCGCCCGTTATTGTCGAGCGCTGCGGTCACGCCTTCAGGGCTTATCTCGAGAATTCGCTCAACCATGCCCTCGCCGTAGGCCACCGGGTGGATGCCAAGAGACCGCAAAAATTCATGATTCGATTCACTGGCGGAGCCAATTACTTTTGCGCCCTTCAGCTTGGCAAGCTGCGCGGCGATCACGCCAACACCGCCGGCTGCGGCGCTGACAAGCACGGTATCCGCTGATGTAAGAGAAATGCTTTCGACGCTCGCCCAGGCAGTGCGTCCGACGATATCGAGGGCACCTGCCTGCTCCCAACTGAGGGCCGCAGGTTTGCGGACCAGCTTAGCTGCGGGAACAACAACGTAGTCGGCTTGAGCGCTGAAACCTTTGCCACCGAGCACTTCGTCTCCGACCGACCACCCGGTGACGCCATCACCGAGTTCGTCAACAACACCAGCGAAGTCATTGCCGTTGCCGCTAGGAAACGACACGCTCTGAGGAGTCGAAGTGGCGGCGCCGCGAAAAACTTTGGCGTCAAAAGGGTTGATGCCGGCAAACTTCACCCGCACTCGCACTTCGCCAGCACCCGCATGGGGTTCAGGAACTTCGGAAATTGTGAGCACTTCGGGCCCACCGAGCTGAGAGTACGTAACGCGACGAAACATATACCGAGCCTAATGGGTGCGTCGTTCTTGCACATAAGCGTGCCTTAACTGGAAGAATGGAAACAACGTACACCGATTAACCGCACCGGTTGGGACTATTATGACCTCGTCTAACAGCACTAATTTCAGAACCAGCTCGGCGGAAGACGTTCTGCCACGACTGCTGCGCGCACACCGCGGGGACCTCATGGCCGTCGCTGTGATCGGACTAGTCTTGGGCGTCATCGGGGTGCTGTTCCCTGGAGCGACACTGCTGACGGTGGCGGTGCTCTTCGGCATCTACCTCATTGCCTCTGGCATGTACCGCTTCATGGCCGCGTTCGTCGCCAACGACCTCGACTCCCCGATGCGCTGGGTTACCGGTGTACTCGGACTTCTCATCGTGGTTGCCGGCATCCTGTGCCTCGCAAACCCTTTCAACGCCCTTGGCGCTCTGGCCTTCGTCATCGGAGCCGGATGGATTCTCGAAGGACTCATCGACCTCATCGGAGGTGTTCGGGGAACCATTCACCCTCGCTGGTTCGGTTGGCTCAGCGGAATCGTTGCGATTGCCGCCGGAGTAGCTATGTTCGTGCTTCCCGCCGCTGGCCTCTTTTCGCTTGTGGCGATTGGCGCCATCCTGATGATCGCCGTGAGCGTCACCACGCTGCTGACACTCCCCCGCCGCGTCAAAAAGAACTCGGCAGCGGCGCCCACCGGATAAAACACCCGACCGCACGGGAACGTGCCGGGCCCGTTCTACTCTCGCAACAACAAAGGCCGCCATCGCGAAGCGATGGCGGCCTTTGGCAAGTGTGACGAATCGACTAGCGACGCAGTCCCAGCTTCTCGATCAGCGTGCGGTAACGCGTGATGTCGATGTTCTGGAGGTAACCCAGCAGACGACGACGCTGACCAACAAGAAGAAGCAGTCCACGACGTGAGTGGTGGTCGTGCTTGTGCATCTTGAGGTGCTCCGTGAGGTCGAAGATGCGACGAGTCATCATCGCGATCTGGACCTCGGGGGATCCCGTGTCACCTGGGTGAGTTGCGTATTCTTCGATGATCGCCTTCTTGATACTTGCTTCAAGTGCCATAAGGTAATCCCCTCTCTAGTCGTTGCGCGGTGCCCATAGCTGAATGCGTGAGCTCTCTTTATCCGCGGCCGTTAGACGGCAACCTTGAGATTCTAGCAGAATAGGGCGCCACGCAGGACTACAGCTAGGACCACGGCCAGAACTACAATCACAGCTAACCGGAGAACACTCCAGCGATCGCGGGAGCTACAAGCACCAGCACGGTGACTGTAGCCGCGATCGCAGCCGTGCCGCCCGCAACAACCCACAAGCGGTATCGCTGGCGCGCAGCATCCACTTCCGTACGAAGTCGTTCGAAACGCGCGGTGAGCCGCACGCTCGCACTTCCAGCGGCCGGTTGCCCGTGCCACGATTCGAGCCGACCAGCAACAGCAACAAGCGCATTCACTTCCGCCGCCGAGTACACGGTTGGTTCATAAAGAAGCCACCGCACAAGTTCACCGAGCTGGAGAACCGGAACAGGCGCGCGCATACGGCCGTAGATGACGCCCGAGGCTCCGACAAATACGACAAGCGGACGCACCGTTATCGATGCAGCTCCGAGGTTTGCCAAGGCCGCCGTCATCCGCTCTGCACCAACCATCGCATCGCGAACATAGGCAACTCGGCGCCCATTCACCATAACCATTCGCCCGGCTGTCACGATTCGTGAGTGCGCGTGCAATCTGCCGCACACCAAGAAAGCTCCCGATGGCCCCAGCACGAGATGATCAGCTGAGACGTGATCGTTGGCGCTGAGCGTCGAGTGGGCCACCATCCAATCGGGGCCGAGAGCCGAGAGCGCAACGGCAGTCTCCAACTCGCCGAGGGCTGCGGAATAGAACTCACCGGCCGATGCAGAAAGCGGGTTTACGCCAAAAATTCGTGCCAACCGTCCGTGCGGCTCATGCACAGCCTGTTCCCGCAGGCAAGCGGCCATGGCCGAGCCAAAACCGGATTCTGACCCGGTGCCAGCTCCCGAGACCGTTTCGGCACTCTCAACACGCTCACTACCACTCACTAAATTCCCCCACCTGCCTCACGCAGAGATTATCTCGGTTTCTCGGTTCCCCCAACTCGTCACTGTGAATCTCAGAGCGGTTTAGGGTTATGGAGTGAACGTTGCCCCGCTGCTCGACCTGCTGCTCATTGCGCTGCTGCTCGGGTACGTGGCGTACGGCATCATCGTGGGACTCACGAGAAGCGCATTCGTCATCGGCGGAATCGTCGCTGGTGTCGTTGCAGCAGTACTTGTAGCACCGGCGATATCAAGCGCTATTCCGTCACCACAGGCTCGCGCGATAGTCACGATCGGCGCGGTGATCGGCCTCATCGCAATTGGCCACGCGATTGGCCACGCGATCGCCAAAGCCCTTCGCGAAGAGTTCGAAACCAGCAGACTTCGGGTCATCGATCGCGCCGCCGGCGGCATTGTCATCGGTGTGATCGCCGCACTCGTAGTGTCGACCGTGAGTTTCAGCGTCGCGCAGCTCGGTTCCCCGCTACTCTCACGAACAATTGCCGGTTCCGCCGTCGTCCGCACGATTCAGGATTTAACACCCCACGAAGTTGAAGCGCGAATCGCGCAATTGCGAACCGTGCTCACCGATACGAGTGCACCGTTCTTTACCGCCGAATTAGGTATCGCAAACGCCACGATTCCGACGATCGACACCGATAGTGCGGTGCTCGCAGCGGCAGCCGAATCCGTCGTGCGGATTACTGGCAACGCCTACGCCTGCGGGCAAGCCCAAACCGGAACAGGGTTTGTCGTGACGGACGAACGAGTTGTGACCAACGCGCACGTCGTTGCCGGCACCAAACGCCCCGTCATCGAAGCGCCCAACGGGCAAGTGCTCACCGGAACGATCGTTTACTTCGATCCCCGCACCGATCTCGCCGTGATCGCCGTCCCCGGACTCACCCCCGGCCCATTGCCGATGGGAATTACTGCGCGTCCCGGCACCAGCACCGCAATCGAGGGCTACCCCTACGGCGGCCCCATCACGGTGGATCCGGCCTTGGTGCAACACGTCGGCATCACTAATAGCCCCAATATTTACGGATCAGGTGGCTCGCCCCGCGAGGTATACACTCTCGCGGGACAAGTGAATCCAGGAAACTCCGGAGGCCCCCTGCTCACTCTTGACGGCAACGTCGTCGGAGCGGTCTTTGCCCGCAGCGCCGACCAAGAAAATGTGGGCTATGCCATGACTCTTACTGAGCTTCAGCCGGTAGTCGACGAAGCCCCCGCGCTCACAGGCACGGTGTCCAGCGGGGCGTGCATTCCCGGCTAATCGTCTTGCTCAAACATGAGGGTCTCAAAGGACCCCGGATCGCTCGGGCACGCATCGACTGAAGCTTCGCCGAGCGTGGTAAAGGCAAACCACGACCATTCATCACCCAGCTTCTTGGCAACGTTGCGAGGCACAACAAAGCGAACAACAGCACCGTCGACCTCGGCATCATCGGCGTTCATTCGGTCGCCTCTCTCGCGGTCAAACTCATAGGAAGTGACGCTCTCAATGTCACCATCGTTAAACTCGACAGAGAACTGATAGGCGCGTTCGTCGTCTACCGGTTCAGCATAGATACCAAGTTGTGCTGCTCCGTCAGGAACACCGGAAGTGAGAGTGAATGTGACCATCAGGTCGTCGCGATCAGACAGCGCAACGGAAACTTCATCGATATCGAGCGCGTCAGTCTCTGCCGTGAAGTCAACGCAACGCGCGCCTGACGATTCTCCGGTCGGTGCGACGGCTGACGATTCTGGTGCAACACCATCCGCGCCCTCCGCAGTCGGCGTGGTGCTCGGGGCGGGCGGTTGTGACGTACCAGTGGGTGCCGTCGCTGCCGCCAAGGTAATCACGATCGTCACGATGACAGAGAAAACCAGCACCGCGACAACAGCCACGACTACCGGAACCACGGCGACACGACGCTGAACGGGGTCTAACGGAGGGTCAGAAGTCACCGTGACACGGTAGCAGTCTCGCGCAGCGCGCGATCATCTGGATTCTGAAGAATTTTCGTTATTCAATTTTCGGTGCAGTGCACTACGAGCGCGCTGGCGAGCCGCAGCAACGCTCAGCGTAATCACAACACCAATGGCTGCACCAAGAGAATTCGAGAGAATGTCGCGCACATCAGAGACTCTCGACGGAATGAACTGCTGAACCCACTCGATACCCGCCGTAAGCACAATAGCCAGACCCAACGCAAGCCACCACTGACGCTTGCCGACAAGCAAGACAAAGAACAAACCGAGAGGCACAAAAAGCGCGATGTTTGCCACAAACTCGAGGTCATTGAATGTCAGCCACTGTGTCGCAGAGAAGCGATCAAGGAAAAGCGCGAGCTGCCAGAGCGGCCCATCGCGCTGGTCTGGTGCCTGAGGGCTCAACGTCAACCAGGCCACGACGGCCAAATACCCGAACGTGGCAGCGCTCAAATAGGGGTGACGCCGAAACATCCATCAATCGTGCCTCATCGAACCAGAGAAAATGCTCGATTCAGGAGAAAATTAGGACGAACCCATAACAACAGACGTCAAGATCGACACCAAAACCCACACCGAGAGAAAAGTGGCAATCAACGCAGCGACAACCCACAGGAACCGCCGCACTGTCGCAGAACGCACCTCGTGATGGATGCGCACGAAAGCCCGCGTCAGATGTCGCGCCTTGTAGGCGGCCGGCTGGGGATGCGGCCACGTGCCATTCGCCTCGGCCGCGCCAGAGATCTCTGCGACATCCACCCCAGAGAGCACTGCTGGAGCAGAAAGTAGCCATTGCTCAAGCTGCATCGACGTGAGCACGTGAACGTCGACGGGGGCCTGCACCGTGGTGACCTTGGTTGGCTCGACCACAACAAGCACCGCGGTGACGGGTACGGGAACGCCAAGAGCGCCACTCAAGGCAGTCGAGACGAG